>CAZMCC010000037.1:20050-34448 GCA_964564695.1 uncultured Phycisphaeraceae bacterium
CACCTCCCGCTTGCGCGGGAGGTTTGCGAAGATCGGGAGTCCAACACCTCCCGCTCGCGCGGGAGGTTTGCGAAGATCGGGAGTCCAACACCTCCCGCTCGCGCGGAAGATCGGGAGTCCGACACCTCCCGCTTGCGCGGGAGGCTCTGATCACCGCGGCTCGCGTGCGTTCAACTTCGACTTCCCCACATCCCACTCGTCGGCGAGCACGCCCCACACGAGCGTGTCCTCCCAGCCGGCGTCTTTCACCCATCGCTCCTTGACCAGGCATGCCTCCTTGCGCAGGCCGAGCTTCTCCGGCACGCGGGCCGAGGCCCCGTTGCTCCCCGCGCAGCGGATGTGCACGCGGTGGAATCCCCAGCCGCCCGAAGACTGGGGCGTGAACGCCCAGCTCAGCATTCCGGCGGTGGCTTCGGTGCACAGCCCGCGCCCGCGGAGGGGCGCCCGGACCCAGTAGCCGACCTCGGCCTCGTGATGGGCGGCCTGGATGCGGTGCAGGCCGGTGCCGCCGACCACGGCGCCGGTGGCGCCGTCGATGATGGCGACGGTGAAGTCCGTTGTGCCCGGGGCGGCGCGTTCACGCTTCATCTTCTCGATCGAGAAGACGGTCTCGTGCAGCGCCTGGTGTTCGGCGTTCACCCAGGGCAGCCACGGGAGGAACGTCGCGCGGTCCGCGCTGATCGCCTCGAACAGCGCCGGCGCGTCGCTCTGCTGCCACCAGCGCAGCACGAGGCGCGGCGTCCGCCACTGCTCGGGCAGGGGCGAAGGCGGCGTCCAGGGGGTGAGCGTCTCGGGGGTGGTCATGGGCGGATCGTTCGCAGGATCCGAGCCTCCCGCGCGAGCGGGAGGTCTGTGGCGCCCGGGCGTCCAACACCTCCCGCTCGCGCGGGAGGCTCGGATCAGGACGACGCTCGCCGTCTTGCCTCGAACTACCCTTCCGCAATGTCCCCCGCTCCCGACCTTTCCCGCTACCACCGCCAGATGCTCCTCCCCGGCATCGGGGAAGGCGGCCAGCGCGCTCTTCAGTCCTCGGCCGCCATGGTCGTCGGCCTGGGCGCCCTGGGCACGGTCGCCGCCGACCTGCTCGCGCGGGCGGGGGTCGGCGCGCTCGTGCTCATCGACCGCGACGTCGTCGAGCTGACGAACCTGCAGCGGCAGACGTTGTTCGACGAAGCTGACGCGGCGGCGGCGCTGCCCAAGGCCGACGCCGCCGCCCGCAAGCTCCGGGCGGTGAACTCGAGCGTCCGCATTCATCCGGTTGTGGCCGATGTCACCGCGCGAACGGCCGAGAAGCTGCTCGCGGCCCACAAGCCCGGGCCCCGTGTCATCCTCGACTGCACGGACAACTTCGCCACGCGGTACCTGCTCAACGACCTGAGCGTGAAGCACGGCGTGCCGCTCGTGTACGGCGCGGCGGTCGCGACCAACGGCATGGCGATGACGCTCGTTCCGGGGCGGAGTGGTGGGGGGGTGTGCCTGCGGTGCGTGTTCCCCGACGCACCGGCTCCGGGCGTGATGCCCACGTGCGACACCGCGGGTGTGCTCGGGCCGGTCACGGCGATGGTCGGTGCGCATCAGGCCGCGGAGGCGATCAAGATCCTCGTCGGCGCCCTCGACCGCGTCAGCACCGGGCTCGTCGAGTTCGACCTGTGGGAGAATCGGCGTCGCAGCGTCGATCTGGCGACGGCACGCGATGCGTCGGGCGAGTGCCCGTGCTGCGGGAAGCGCGACTTTGTGTTCCTCGAAGGGCGCGTCGGCGTGGACACCACGGTTTTCTGCGGGCGCAACGCCGTGCAGGTCACGCCGCCGCTCGAGCTGGTCCACGAGCGGCTCGACCTCACCGCCCTGGGCCACCGCCTCGCGCCCCACGGCACGTTCGAGGTCACGCCATTTCACGTCCGCGGCACGCTCGCCCCGACCCCAACCCCCACCCCCACCCCGACCGCCGCGGCCCCCGCCGCCGGCATCCAAGACCCCGACGACGACCCGCCGGTCCCGCTCACCGTCACCGTCTTCCCCGATGGACGAGCCCTGATCCACGGCACCACCGACCCCGCTCTCGCCCGCTCCGTCTACGCTCGCCTGATCGGTTCCTGAGCACCGTTCAATTCAACCACACGCCCGCGACACACCCCGCCACTCCCCCGCATACCCGTCCCGGAGGACCCATGACTTCGCTCGCCGACCAGCTCGTCCCCCTCTCCAAGTTCTCCTTCGGCCTCGCCGAAACCCTGCTCAAAGACGTTCCCGCCAACAAGTTCGCCCGACTCGCCACCCCCGGCGGCGTCAAGGTCGAGAGCAACCATCCGGCGTTCTGCTACGGGCACCTCGCGA
Organism: uncultured Phycisphaeraceae bacterium; assembly: GCA_964564695.1. GTDB lineage: Bacteria > Planctomycetota > Phycisphaerae > Phycisphaerales > UBA1924 > CAZMCC01. The sequence goes on from CAZMCC010000037.1 coordinate 22,385, forward strand.
TTTACCCCGCACGGCTCGTGGAAATGGCCGGGTTCAACCTGCCGAGCGCCGCGGCGCCGGCGGGGTTCACGGACCTGTTCACGGCGGGTAAGCCGTGCCTCGACGACCCCGAGGGGACCATCTATCCCAAGATGGAGGTCATCACCAAGGCGTTCTTCGAGAGCCACCGCACGCTGCTCGACGCCATCACGAAGGCCGACCAGGCGATCTTCGACCGGCCGAACCCCAACGAGAAGTCCCGCGAGCGGTTCCCCACCATCGGCGTCGTGGCGATTTTCTATTACACCAGCCACATCATGATGCACCTCGGCCAGGTCAGCGCGTGGCGCCGGATGATGGGGCTGGCGTCGGCGATGTAATGGGTGACGAGCGGCGGGTGCCCCGGGTCGGCCGCTTTGGGCAGACCCGGGATTGGACTCCGCTTGCAAACGGATGTGAAGTGACCCACGCCGGGGTCTGGCGAAGCGCCCGACCCCGGGCACCCGGCGCGCGTCTTCCCCGGGTTTGTGCCCGTAAACTGGGTCTTTTCTCGGGTGGTGCGCCGCCGCGGCGTGCGTCCCGAGGTTATCATTCGGCCCCTTCCGGAGGCCCTGCCCAATGTCCGACGCCGCCGCTGCCCCATCGAAGATCTGTGTCGTGTGCGGCGTCGACGTCGCCGACAAGCCCCGCGTCAAGGACGCGACGGGTCGGTACATGTGCAAGGCGTGTGCTGAGAAGCAGACGGCCGCGAAGCCGGCGACGGCTGTGAAGCCCGGCTCAAAGCCGGGTGCGGCGGGCGCCCCCGCCAAGCCTGCCGGTGCCAAGCCTGCGAGCGACAAGGGCCCTGTTCCACTTGCCGACGGGTACGACCCGGTGATGGCCGCGCTCGTCGCGACCAGCGCCCAGGCCACGAGCCAGGCGTGCCCGAACTGCAAGGGGTGGGTGAAGGAAGGGCAGCTCCTGTGCACCTCGTGCGGGTTCAACCTGCAGGAGGGAAAGCAGGTCCGGACCCGGGTGCAGAAGGAGCGGGCGGTCAAGGAGAAGAAGGCCCGGTCGGCGCCGATGGTGCCCGAGGCGTACGCTCCGCTGATCTGGGCCGGCGGGGCTGCCGCGGGCGGGGCGGTCGGGGCCACGATCTGGTATTTCATCGCAAGATGATGGCGAATAGCGAGGGTGTGTCGCGGCGCGGGCTTGGAGCGGCGGCTCTCGCGGTGGGCATCTGCAGCGGCATCGGCGCCACGGCCGCGGCCCGCAACACGGCGGGCATGGGGTCGGGGATCTGCGCCGTTGTCGCGGCGATCGTCGGGATTGCGATCGGACGCTACTTCGCGCTGCGCGAGGTGCTCGACAGCTGGGGCCTCGCGGGGCTCCCGTTCGAGGAGTGGTACTTCGACTCGATCGGCATCGGCGACGGCGTCGGCGTCGTCCTCGCGATCGTCGCGGCGTGGAAGGCGGGGTCGAGCGGGCTGATTGGCGGGGAGAGCGATTAGGCCTCCGCGAATCAGGCGTGCCACCGAGGAAGCCGCTCTGGGCTTCCTCGGTGTGTGGCATGGGGAAAACGGAGCTGCCGGGGTCGGGACCCTTCGCCGACACCGAGGACGTCAAAGCCCGTCCTCGGTGGCACGGCCCATCGCGATTACTTGAGCTTGCCTTCGCGCTTGGCGGCGGCCTCGAGCAGCTCGACCGGGGGCATCGGGTTGCGGAGCACGACCTCGCGCCCGCAGTCGGGGCACAGGGTCTTGTCGGTGGTGCCTTCCTGGTAGGCCTTGACGAAGACGTAGGTCGGGGTGATCTTGGCGGTGCCGTCGGCGTTCCAGTAGCAGGCCTCGACAGGGTAGAGGGTGCGTTCGCCGGTCTTGGGATTCTTGTAGGGAATCTGGTCGCCGTTACCGATGCGGTAGTCGCTGAAGACCTCGCTCGTAGTTGAGTCGATGAGCGTGCGCAGGCGCGAGTCTTCGCCGGCCTCGGAGCGTCCGGGGATCGCTCGGAGGATGAGCACCACGGCGGCCACCAGGAGGACCGCTCCGACCACTCCAAGGATGCCCTGCTTCTTGCCGCTCATGCTCAGGTGCCCTCGTCGCGCTGGAAATGCAAAGCGTGACCACGATCACGGAACGACGTACGGTGTGGCGGCGCTGGCGTTCTCGAGCTTGTGCGCGAAGTGTTCCCGCGTGTAGTTCCAGAACCGGCTGTCGCTGCGGATCTTTGTGCCCGTGGGGAACCAGAAGTCGGGGTTCGTCGCCTCGCCGTCATTCATAAGCTTGACCGACCCGTCAAGGAAGGCCATGTTGCCGAGCACGGGCTTGGTGGTCTTGAGGTCGCCGTTGCGGTCCTTGCCGTGGCGGAAGGCCCACTTGCGGGCATCGTTGAACGGGATGATGCCGCCGAGGATTGCGCCCGGCTCGCCGGGTGCGACAAAGCGGTTAAGCTCTCTGCTTTCGCGATACCACCCGCCCGTGCCGCCAAACGACCCGCCGAACGAGGCGTTGAGGGCGTAGTCAAAGTCCGGGTCTTCGGCGGCGCCGAAGGAAGCGTACCGGTGCCCCTCGAAGGCGATCACCTTCAAAGATGGCGAGCCCATCGCGTACACCTTCGGCGTATACCCGCCGCGGTCGGTGTCGGAATATTGTCCGGTACCGCGGAAGCCGGTCTGCCACGCTGGAGAATCCCCGGGTACGAACCCCCGGGCGATTGATGTAAACTGTGTCGACACGTTGTACGAAATCATGGGACCCGCAACCCACGGGCCGGTAGGGGCCGGGTATGGGGCCGCGATGATGTCGTTCGACGGGCAGCGGAATCCCTCGAACTCCCGATACCAGTTAAACCGTTCGTAGCGGACTTGGTCGGTGAGCTCGGCGGGCGACAGGCCGTCGCCGGGACCCTGCATCCCCATGCTCGACATGAGCGGCCCCATCCAGTCCCACTGCTGGACCGAGATGCCGTTGAACTCGTCGTCGGCCCAGTTTTGCCACCCGCTGCTCTCGGGGGAACCCGCGAGCCACTCGTCGTTGTCAGTGCCGTAGGCGTTGAACGCGACGGAGACCTGGCGGATCTGCGCCCCGCACACGATGGCCCGGGCGGTCTCGCGGGCGGCGCCGAGGCTCGGGAGCAGGATGCCCACGAGCAGCGCGATGACCGCGATGACGACGAGGAGCTCGATGAGGGTGAACCCGCGTGCGCGGGCCGTGCCGGGCTGCGTGTGCTGCGCAATCTCAATTTCCTCGGCGTGATCGTGTCGTGGATCCGTTGGGAACGAGGTCGCGAGCATCGGGCGCCTCCTGCGGGCCGCCTGGGCGGCCGCGGATGTCCGGCCGGAGTGGGCCGAGGACTCGGGGGGTGAGCGGAAAAGGGGGAGATATCGCCGCAGAAACGGACGGGGACGAGTATATGGCGGCGGGGCTCGCACGGCGCTGGGGGCCTCGTCCTTCACGGAAGCTTTGCGTTGCGACCGGGGTTTCTTCGGGTGGCCCGAGCGGGATTTTTCGGGGCGGACCACCACAGTGCCGGCGGAGTTGGCGTTACCCACAACCTGTCGCTTACGCAGCCTGCCAAACGGGTCGGGGCCGGGCGTCCCGGGCGGGGCTGTCAGTTATCCCTTGGAATCAGGTCGATCACCACGGGCTGGTGGTCGGAGCCGTAGCCGGTCGGCGGCGGCGTGGTGCGCCAGTCGCTGCCGCGGGGGCGCTGGGGGGTGCTCAGGATGAACATGCTCTCGGGGACGAACTCGTTGGCGACGCCGGGGTTGAGCAGGATCATGTCGATGGCACGCCCCGAGGCGTGGGACGTCCACGCCGCGGCCTTCCACTTGCGGGCCTTGACGGTCTCGCTCGCCCTGGCGAGCTTGTCGGCCGACACGAAGCCTCGATCGAGGTAGGTCTTCACCGAGTCGTCGATGCTCAGGGCGTTAAAGTCGCCCAGGACGATCACGTTGTCATCGCCCGGGGTCGCGGCCTCGGCCTGGGCGATGAGCTCCACGGCCTTCTTGGACTCGGCCTCGCGCCAGTAGCCGCCGCCGCGCCCGGACTTGTGGTGCACGACGAAGAGCGTGACGCGGTACTCGTCTTTCGAGGGGGTCTTCTCGGGGGGCACGACGACGTCGACTCGCAGGGGCGAGCGGCGGTAGGTGATGGGCTGGCCGGCGAAGTCGTTGGGCTGGTCGCCGAACTTCTCGGGGTGCACGCCGCCGAGGGGCAGATCGGGCCAGACCTGGGCTTTTTCGAGTGGGTAACGGCTGAGCACGCCCTGTTCGATGCCGCGGTCGTCGCCGGAGTCGATGGAGACGAGGTAGCGGTAGCCCATGTCGGCGAGGTACGTGTCGCGGAAGGCGCGGAGGACTTCCTCGGACTCGATCTCCTCGACGGCGATCACGTCGGCGTCGATGCGTTTGATCGTGGCGGCGAGGGCCTTGACGTGGTCCACGGGCTTGGCGTCGTCGAGGTCTTCGTTGCGGCCGGAGTACTTGCGGTCGTCGTGATCGTCGAAGAGGTTCTCGAGGTTGTAGGTGGCGATGCGCAGGCCGCCCGGTGTGCGGGGGAGCGGGTTGGGGACGCCGTAGCTGTCGGAGGAGCGCGGGGTGTCGGTTGCGTTCGTGGGGGCGGCGGGGGCGGCGGGTTGAGTGCCTTCGGAGGGCGCTGTGGATGGCGACGCGGGAGCCGCCGGGGGCGCGGCGGTCTTGTTAGCCGCGGGGGCCGGAGCGGAGGACGTGGGCGTGCTCTTGTCGCAGCCTGTGGTGACGAGGGCGGCGATGGCGAGGATCGACCACGTCGCGACCACTCCCAACCCTGCCGCGCCGTTCGTCCCGTGAAACTTCGACTTCATGCCCGCTCCTCAAATTTGGTGCCGCAACCGGCGCGGAGGGTAGCGGGGTCGGGGCGTCGGGACGGCCCGGCGTGAAGTGGTTTGCGGCAGCCTTGTGGCGCGCCGACCGATCCCGTAGCATGCCCGCCGATTCGCGCCCTTGTCGTCGCGGATCGGGTCGGTGGAAGTGGGGGGCGGGGGTTCGGAGCCGCGGCTTGGCTGGATCGCTACGTGTCCGCACAACGCTTGGACGGGCGGGGTTTCGACGATCGGCGCCCGCACCGCGCGCCCTGCGCCTCGCCCGCGCGGCGGGGCTGGCGCTCGGGCTTGCCGGGGCGGTGCTGACGGCGCACGCCCAGGACGTCGACGGGCGCACGTTTGCGGATGTGCAGATCGGTGAGTCGATCCAGTCGGGGGACATTGTCCTGCGTGCGGCCCGCGCGCTGGGGTGGACCGAGACCGGGCCCTCGGGCAACGTCGTGAACCGGCTCGTGCTCTCGGGTGACGTCGACGTGATGCTTGGGCAATACCGGTTCAGCGCGGCGCGGGCGGTGGTGTGGATCGAGCGGGTGGAGGTCGCGGGCAGTGGGGGGGCGGCGAGCGGCGATGGGACTTCGCCGACCGAACCCAAGCCGGTGCACCAGATCGCGATCTACTTCGACCGCGTGAACGATCCGACGGCGGAGGCCGGGTTCAGCCAGTTCGGCGACCGGCTGCTTGTCAGCGCGCTGCTCGAGGGCAGCCCGGTGCTGCGGGCCGACGTGCTGCGCCCCGAGCGCCCAGGCCCCACCGCGGACGACGCGGCGTTCCTCGGCGAGGGCGAGGCGCGGCTCGCGCGGTTCCTGCGGGCGGCGATCAGCGGGGAGTTTGAGGAGGCGGCGCCCGATGCGCCGGTGCCCAGCGGGCCGCGTGATCCGGACGCGCCGATTCAGCCGGGCGTGTCGCGCCCGTATGAGCCCGGCTCGCCGCTCGATCCCGGCGCTGCCGAGGCGGCGGCGATGCGGCAGTTGCAGGGCGAGCGGCTGCCGGCGATTTTCTCGCCCGACGGCGTGATCACGATCGCGCCGGGCGACATCACGCTTGTCACGGGGGACGACGAGAACGCGCTGCTCGCCACCGGCGGCGTGGTGGTCACGTACACGGACGGCAACCGCACGAAGTCGCTGCAGATCGCCGCGGAGCGTGCGGTGATCTTCCTGAGCCCCGGCAAGCTGTCGCAGATGGCGCGGTTCACGCCCAAGGACGTGCACGGGATTTATCTCGAGGGGGACGTGGTCGCCACGAGCACGGACCGGCAGGGGACGAACGTGCTCCGCGGGCCCCGGATCTATTACGACGTGCAGTCGAACAAGGCCGTGCTGGTGGACGCGGTGTTCCACACGTTTGACGCGAAGACGCGGATGCCGCTGTACGCGCGCGCGCGGGTGCTGCGTCAGACGGCGTCGAACCAGTTCACGGGCGCGCCGATGCGCCTGAGCAACACGAGCTTTTTCGAGCCGCACCTGGCGATCGGGGCGAGCGAGATCACGGTGACGCGTCGCGAGGAGCCGGGTGAGCCGCAGGAGACGATCGTCGACGCGGGCGACCTCACGCTGCGGTTCGCGAACGTGCCGTTCTTCTACTGGCCGACGTTCAAGGGCGATATCGAGAACGCCCCCCTGCGGGACGTGCGGGTCGAGAACTCGAGCGAGTCGGGCTTCGCCGTCAAGACGGCGTGGGACATGTTCGGGCTCACCGGGCTCACCCCCGACAAGGGGACGCAGTGGGAGCTGCTCGCTGACGCGTACTTCGAGCGCGGGCCGGCGCTGGGCACGAACGTCTCGTGGAACAAGCCGGACCGGGCCGGCAAGATCTTTGCGTACGGCATTTACAACGATTCGGGCAGGGACTCGCTCACGAGCGGCGCCAAGAAGGAGCGCGACGGCGAGACCCGCGGCATGATCCTCGGTGAGCAGCGCCTCGACATCGACCCGAACTGGTCGCTGTTCCTCGAGGGCGCGTACCTGGGGGACGAGAACTTCGCCGACGCGTTCTTCGAGCCCTTGGTCGAGACGCGGCGCGAGTTCACGAACGCGGCGTACCTGCGGTACCTCGACGACAACACGGCGTTCACTCTGCTGGGGCAGGCGAACGCGAATGACTTCACGGCCAACGAGTATCTGCTTCAGTCGCGCGGGTACACCGTGGACCGGCTGCCCGAGGCTGCGTATTACCGCGTGGCCGACGACCTGCTCGCGGGGATCGCGCCGGGGGCGCTGACGTGGTCGCACGAATACCGGCTGAGCAGCATGAAGCTGAACTTCACCGAGCCGACGATCGACGAGCTCGGGTTCGACACGCCGCACCGGGCGTTCGACGCGTTCGGGATGACCGATCCGGACGCGACGCTGGCCGAGCGCGACCGGGCCCGCGGGCTGGGTGAGAACGACGTGCTGCGTCTGGACACCCGCCAGGAGTTCTCGTACGTCGAGAACCTCGGGCCGGTGAAGCTCATGCCGTTCCTGGTCGGGCGGTTCACGGGGTATGACCAGACGTTCGAGAGCTTCAGCTCGGACGCGGACCAGCGGTATCGCCTGTGGACGGCCGGGGGCCTGCGGGCGAGCACCGAGATCACGCGGGTCGACGACTCGGTGGACTCGCAGTGGCTGGACCTGTACCGCATCCGGCACATCATCGAGCCGAGCGCGACGGTCTGGGCCTCGGGCACGGACCTCGAACAGCAGGACCTGCCGATCTACGACGAGAACGTGGAATCGATCGCGGACGGAACGGCCGCGCGGTTCGGCGTGACGAACACATGGCAGACGCAGCGCGGCGGCGTGGGCCGGTGGCGGAGCGTGGACTGGATCAAGTGGTCGAACGACGTGGTGTTCGCATCGGACGACACGCAGCGCGAGTCGCCGGTTCGCAGGTTCTTCGACTTCCGGCCCGAGTACTCGCAGATGGGCGATTTCTACACGAGCGACCTCGTCGTGCAGGCGACGGACACGTTCACCCTGACGAGCAACGTCGTCTTCGACTTTGAGACCAGCCAGCTGGCCCGGACGGCGGTGGGGGCCAAGTTCGACTTCAACCCCGAGTTTTCCGCCGGCGCCGAGGCCCGGTCGATCAACATTCGCGACGAGACGCTGGTGGACTTCTTCGCGTTGTACCGGCTTACCCGCAAGTACACGGTGCGCGGGAGCCTGACGCTCGACACCCAGACCACCGATGTGCGGTACTTCAAGATCGAGCTGCGCCGGCTGTTCCCGTCGGTCACGCTGGGGATCACGACGGCCCACGACAACATCTCCGGCGAGTCGTCGGTCGGCGTGATCATGGAGCCGAAGGGGCTGAATACGAATCAGGATCGGTTGAGGGGCTTGCGGAGCCAGTGAGGGGCGGGGCGAACGCAGCAGAGAGGGAACGCAGCACGGCAGCAAATGGATGCCACGCGCCGGACGTCTGGATCAATTTGCTGACGTTCTGCCATTCCGCTTTGTTGCATTCCTCGCTACCCTCCCCCCATGTCCATCACCCGCCCCCTGGGTTTCCGTGCCGCCGCCGTCACCGCAGGGCTCAAGCCCAGCGGCAAGAGCGACCTCGCCCTGATTGTCTGCGACGATGCGTACGACGCGCCGGTTGTCAAGGGGAAGGGGCATCCGATCCACTCGCGCCGGGCGGCCGCGGCGTCGTTCACGAACAACGTCGTCATCGGGGCGCCGATCATCCTGGGGAAGCGGTGGCGTGACGCGGCGATGCGGGGGGGCAGGCCGCTGCGGGCCCTGCTGGTCAACGCCGGGGCGGCCAACGCGGCGACCGGCGAGCCGGGTGTGAGCGATGCGCTCGCGTGCATGAGCGCGGTGGCCGCGGCGCTGAAGATTGAGCAGACGGAGGTGCTCCCGTCGAGCACGGGCGTGGTCGGGCGCCGCATCCCGGTCGACAAGATCACCGCGGCCGTGCCGGGGCTGGTGGCGGCGCTCTCGCGCGGCGAAGCCGCCGACGAGGCCGCGGCCCGGGCGATCATGACGACGGACCTTGTTCCCAAGCAGGCCCACCGCGAGGTCGAACTTGCGGGGCACACGCTGCACCTGGGGGCGATCGCGAAGGGGTCGGGGATGATCGCGCCGAACATGGATGCGGCGGCCAGTGTCGCCCCGCCCGGGTGGGCGTCGCACGCGACGATGCTCGGGTTTGTCACGACCGACGCCCCGATCGATCCGCGGGCGCTGCAGTTGGCCCTCGACGCGGCGGTTGCCGAGAGCTTCAACCGGGTGAGCGTGGACGCGCACCCGAGCTGTTCGGACACGGTGGTGGTGCTCGCGAGCGGGGCCGCGGCGGGGGCGGTGATCCACGGCGCGACGCCGGAGTTCCACGCGTTCAAGGCGGCGCTCACGTGCATCTGCCAGGACCTGGCGACGCAGGTCGTCCGCGACGGCGAGGGCGCGACGCGGATCTTCCGCGTGGAGGTCCGCGGGGCGGCGAGCGAGGCGGCGGCGGTGCGGCTGGCGCGGGCCGTGGTCGATTCGCCGCTGGTGAAGTGTGCCGTGCACGGGCGCGACCCGAACTGGGGGCGGATCGTGACGGCGGCGGGCAACGCGGGGGTCCCGTTCGACACCGCCCACACGAGCCTCTCCATCGGGCCCGTCGAGGTGTACGCCAGGGGCGTGCCGACCGGGGTCGACAAGAAGGACCCGGCGCTCGCCGGCGCGATGAACAAGGACGAGGTGCAGATGCGGCTGACCGTCGGGAACGGCCCCGGCAGCGCGTGGATGCTGGGATGCGACCTCTCGGCGGACTACGTCAAGATCAACGCGGATTACACGACGTAGAGGGGCCAAGGGGCCAGGGGCCAGGGACTAGGGGCCAGGGATCACGGATCATGCTGCTGCTCGCCTTCATCGTTCCGCTGGCCGCCCCGCCCCTGTTCGCCGACGCGGCCCCGTCGCTGCCGATCGCCAACGTCAACGCGCCGCGACTGTGCACCGCCGACCTCAACGCGGATGGACTGCCTGACCTCATCCTGCGCGCCAAGGAAGCCGAGAAGCCTGACCGCTATCGCGTCTTCCTGAATACCTCGGCGCCGGGCGCGGCGTTGTCGTTCACCGAGGTCGCGGGCACCGGCCTCCCCACGCCGCGTGACGGCGACTGCCTCGTGTTCGCCGACTTTGACAACGACGGGCACGCCGACGCCCTGTTCACCCGCTACCTCGACATCAACAATCCCAAGTTCATCGAACCCAACACCCCTCCCCAGCGCACGGCCATTCTTCCCGGCAAGGGCGATGGCACGTTCGCGGCCGCCCACGTTCTCGACCGCGTTCCCCCAGCCACAACCGCGGCCGTCGCCGTCGCCGACATCGACCACGACGGCTACCTCGACATCTTCCTCGGCAACTGGTACTGGAACTACGGCGACGACCTCCGGGCGTTCCCGAGCGTGCTGCTCATGCAGATCACCGGTCCCCCGCTCAAGCCGCCCCAGTTCTACGTCGAGGTCCCGCTCGGCCGCAAGCTCGAGAGCCCGTACGACGCAGAGCCCAAGTACGACCCTGCAGAGAACGACCTCCACCGCCCGCTCTATGGCGCGATCATCGCCCACTTCGGCGATTTTACGAAGATCTCGCAGGAACTCGGCCCGGAGGGCAACGAAGACGCCCTCTTCAAACACGGCTGCGGCCTTTTGGGCGACACCGGCATCCTCTGCCTCGCCTACGGCCGTCGCGCCAACATGCTCTGGTCGCCGTACCACGATCCAAGCCACGCTCCGCGCCAGCGTTGGTACGACGTCGCCCCACGCACCGGCGTCGACGGCGACGCGATCCGCCACGGCGAATACCCCGACTGGCTCAAGGAACGCGCCAAGACGGACCCACGGTTCGACCGGCAGACCGAGAAGCCGTTTCGGGCCCACGGGAACACGTTTGACGCCGCGGTCGGGGATATCGACAACGACGGCGACTGGGACCTGTTCATCGCCGAGATCACGCATGCGTGGGCGGGTGAGAGTTCGGACCGGTCGCGGTTCCTCGTGAACCAGCTCGCCCAGACCGGCGTGCTCAAGTTCGAGTCGCTGGCGAAGCTCAGTGTCGACCGCGTGCCGCCCGCTGACGCGCCCCCGGAGCAGCTCCAGAAGTGGAACCAGGGGGATCTGTTCTGCGAGTTCGCCGATCTCGACAACGACGGGCGGCTCGACCTCGTCCTCGCCAGCGGCGACTACCCCGACCCGCAGCCGCTGGACGAGCGGCTGCGCGTGTTCCGGCAGAAGGTCGACGGGACGTTCGAGGATGTGACGCAGGCGTGGGGGATCGATCATCTCGGGTCGGCCCAGATCTCGCTGGCGGACGTGGACCTCGACGGCGACGTCGACATCCTCGTCGGTCAGTCGTTCATGCGATTCACGGCGGAGATGATTGCGGCGACCAACGCGCGCCAGGGCTCGACCGGGCCGGTGGCGAAGCTCTATATCAACCAGACGATCGAACAGCGGAAGGGCGCGGGGCTCAAGCCCAACGGGTACACGTTCCTGATCACCGGGGACCCGAAGAACGACGTCAACCGCGACGCTCTCGGGACGATCGTGCGCCTGACCGCGACGGTGAACGGAACGCCGGTTACGCAGCAGCGCCAGCTCATCGGCATCGGCGGGGGCGGGGGCAGGCAGAACGCGTTTCAAGTGCACATGGCGCTGCCGGAGGGGGCGGCCAAAGCGGACTCCGTGGAGATCATCGATCCCGCGCGGGGGGCCGAGGCGCGGACCGGGGTTGTGCTGCGTGAGGTGCCGCCGCCGGGGGTGGTGCGGGTGAAGGGAACGCGATAACGCGGAACAGCGGAACATAAAGCATGCGCCAAGCCGGGCGCGAGTGCATCTATTTTCCGCTTATCCGCTTATCCGCTTATCCGCTTTTCCGCTTTTCCGCTTTTCCGCGTTATCGCGTTCCCGCCCCCGCCCCAATGTCCGACCGCATCACCTTGCCATCAAACTTGATCAGCGCGGCCGCCGCATACGCCTTCTCGCGAGCGTCCTTCAGCGACTCGCCGACAGCGGTGACGCCCAGCACGCGCCCGCCGGCGGTCACGATCACCCCCTTCTCGCGCTTTGTCCCGGCGTGGAACACCGTCACGCCCGGCATCTTCTCCGCCTCTTCGAGTCCGGTGATTTCCTTGCCCGTCGCGTGGGGGTCGGGCTTGTCGGGGTAGCCCTTGCTGGCGAGCACGACGCAGCAGCTGGCGCCGGGCTTCCAGTTGATCTCGACCTCATCGAGGCGGCGGGTGGCCGTGGCGAGCATGACGTCGAGGAGGTCGG
>CAZMCC010000038.1:0-34284 GCA_964564695.1 uncultured Phycisphaeraceae bacterium
CGCTCATCTCGGGATAGAGCGGCACGGACTCGGGGAGGTAGCCGATGGACCGGCGCGCGGGGACGGAGTCGGCGACGGTGTCGTGGCCGCAGACTTCGACCGAGCCGGCCGATGGCGGGAGGAAGCCGGTGACGATGCGGATGGTGGTGGTCTTGCCGGCGCCGTTGGGGCCGAGCAGGCCGACGACCTGTCCGGCGCCGAGTTCAAATGAAACGTCTGTCAGTGCCCGTACGGGACCGAACCACCGGCTGACGTGTCGCGCATGGATCATGTGAAATTGGCCCCCACCGCCCCACCAAGCCCCTTGCGGCCATTCCTTGGCCTCGTCGGGGGCATCTCGGGCGTCCGAGAAGTGTACCCCGGAGCGTTCGGCGTCCGATTGCACATCCGAGAGGCCGGTCTACACTGTTCCCTACACTTGTGTGTGTGAGCGCGGGGGTAGGCCGTTCGCTCGAACGGGGTGTGTGTGTCGACGCCTGAACCGAAGCCCAAATTGCTGATCGTCGAGGGACCCGGCGTCCCGGCGGGCGAACTCGCGCGGGCTTTGGCCAGTACATTCCAGGTGATCGCGCCCGATGACGGCGCCCCGGATGTGATCCTGTCGGGCGCCAATGGTGCCTGTTCCCCCCAAAAACAACGCTCGGCCGCGGTGCTCGATGCGATCGGCGAGGGTGTCTGTCTGGCCGGTCCCGACGGCCGGATCGCCTGGGTCAACGACCGGTTCAAGCTCTATGACGACGCGACCCGATCGCGGATCGAGGCCGTGTGCCGGCGGGCGGCGTCGCGGTTCAGCGAGCTGCGGGCCGGGGGTGGCCAGGAGGGGTGGCCGGCCGGGGAAAAGTTCGAGGTCGCCGCAGGGGACGGGTCGCTGTTTCTTGAGGTGATCGTGACGCCGGTGCCGCGGGCGGTGCCGGTGGACGCGGCCGCGGTCGAGACGCCGGTGGCCGGGGCGGTGTGTGCGTTGTGCTGGGACGTGACGGCGTCGCGCCGGCTGCAGACCAAGATGGAAGCGATCGACCGGGCCGGGCAGGAACTCGTCCGCCTGGACTCCGAGGCGATCCGCAAGATGCACGTGACCCAGCGCCTCAAGGTGCTGGAGCAGAAGATCATCCGGTTCGCGCATGACCTGCTCAACTTTGACCACTTCGCGGTGCGGCTTCTTGATCTGAAATCCGCCAAGCTCGAGCTCGTGATGGCGAGCGGGCTCCCCGACGAGGCGCTCGAGCTCGAGTTCTTCGCCTCGCGCGAGGGGAGCGGGATCTCGGGGTACGTCGCGGCGACCGGGCGCAGCTACCTGTGCCCGGACGTGACGAAGGACCGGCGGTATGTGGCGGGGCTGACGAACGCGCGGTCGAGCCTGACGGTGCCGCTCTTGCTGCACGACAAGGTGATCGGCGTCTTCAACGTCGAGAGCGAGAAGCCCAACGCGTTCACGGAAGAAGACCGGCAGTTCGCCGAGATGTTCGCGACCCACATCGCGCTGGCGCTGCACATCCTCGACCTGCTCGTGATGGAGCGGTGCGCGACGGGCGAGACGGTGACGGGGACGGTTGCGGGCGAGCTCTCCGAGCCGCTGGCGGACATCCTCTCGGTGACCGAGCGCCTGAAGGCGGCCGCCGCCGGCGACGAGAACGTCCGGCGCAGCCTCGACCGGATCATGGGGGACGTGGAGGCGATCCGCAAGCGCGTGAAGGACGCGGCCAGCGGCCCGCAGACGATCCTGGGCGCCGAGCGGGCCCTGACGGACCTGGCGATCGAGCCGGCGTTCGTGGGGCGCCGGGTGCTCGTGGCCGACGATGAACCGAAGATCCGCCAGATCATCCGCGATGTGCTCGGCTCGCGCGGGTGCGTGGTGACGGTGTGCGAGAACGGGGCGGTGGCGATCGACCGATTGACCGAGGCGTTCGAGGCGGGCCGGAGCTTCGACCTCGTCGTGAGCGACATCAAGATGCCCGACAAGAACGGGTACGAGGTGTTCAGCGCGAGCCGTCGGATGAACTCGGCGACGCCGGTGATCCTCATGACGGGCTTCGGGTACGACCCGCACCACTCGATCGTGCGGGCGAGCCAGGAAGGGCTGCAGTGCGTGCTCTTCAAGCCGTTCCAGGTGGAGCGGCTGCTCGAGGAAGTGCGCAAGGCGCTGCGGGTGGAGCAGGCGGCGCGCTGAACGAGCCGTGAGCGCAAGCTCACGGTAAACGTCCGCTTTCGGGAAATCGACGGATCAATCTGCACGTTCACGCGAGCGACGGTTCACCGTGAGCTCGCGCTCACGGCTCGATTGCTGATCCGCGGCACCAGCATCCCCACCCGCTTGCGGTACCCCTCGTACTCCGGATGCGCCCGCATCAGGTCGCGCTCCTCCCACGTGATCGCCGCGAGGATGTACAGCGTCGTCACGATCGCGAACAGCAGGTGCGAACCGGTCATCACGGGCGCGGCCCAGAATCCCAGCAGCCACCCAAGGTACAGCGGGTGACGCACGAAGCGGTACAGCCCCGGCGTGCCGAACGCACCGGGTTGTCCGCACTGTGTTCGGCGCGTAACCTTGCCGTACCACGCGGCCGTGGCGGAACTGGCAGACGCGCTAGATTCAGGTTCTAGTGGGGTCACACCCGTGGAGGTTCGACTCCTCTCGGCCGCACTTTGACGGCACGCCGTCCGGAAGGGCGGCGTGCTCCTTTTTTGGTCCGAGCCTCCCGCGCGAGCGGGAGGTCTGGTGCTCGCGGATGTCCAACACCTCCCGCTCGCGCGGGAGGCTCGGATCAGACGCCCTCCCTACCGTGCTCGCCTGATGGCGCTCATCGTTGCCGGGATCGACGAAGCCGGGTACGGCCCGCTGCTGGGCCCGCTCACCGTCGGCCTCAGCGTGTGGCGCGTCGACGACTGGACCGAGGGCGAGGCGGCCCCGAACCTGTGGTCGGTCCTGAAGACCGGGGTGTGCAAGAACCCGGCGGACAAGCGGTCGCGGATCGCGATCGACGACTCGAAGAAGCTCAAGCTCGCAAACAAGTGGGACGACGAGGGCGTGTCCGAAGGGACCGAGCGCAGCATCGACGGGCCGTACAACCCGCACGCATCGCTCGTGCACCTGGCCCGCGGCGTCCTCGCGGTGCTCGCTGCCCTTGACCATCGCCCGGCGTGCGACGATGGCGTGCTGACGGCGCTGGGGTGCCGCCGGCCGGGTCACGAGTGCTACGGCTCGTCGATCGGCTCGTGCGCCGACGCGACGACGACGGCCGGGATCGGCATCGCGGCGAACCTGCTTCGGCGGGCGTGCGCCTCGGGGGGCGCGGCGCCGGTGGCACTCTCGTGCCGCGTGTTCGACGAGCACGAGTTCAACACGCTGGTGACGGACCATCGGAGCAAGGGGGCGGTGACGTCGCTGGCGTTCCTCGAGCACGCACGGGTCGTGTGGGAGCGGTGGGGCGACGACGAAACGACCGGTGAAGGCGGCCCACGGATCGTGTGCGACCGGCACGGCGGGCGGACCGACTATCTGCCGCTGATCGCGTTGCTCGCGCCGGGCGTGCGGGTCGAGACGCTCGAGCACACGCCGCAGCGGAGCCGGTACATCGTGCACGCACCCGCCGCCGAGACCCCGGACCGGCGCCCCCGCCGGCTCACGCTCCTCTTCACGCCCGAAGCCGACGGGGCCCACCTGCCCGTGGCCCTCGCCTCCATGACGGCCAAGCTCGTGCGCGAGCTGCTCATGGCCCGGTTCAACCGCACGTTCTGCGGGGCCGCCCGCGAGCGAAACGTCGAGCTCAAACCCACGGCCGGGTATCGCAACGATGCGCAGCGCTGGCTCGCGGACGCGACACGCCTCGGCGTGCTCACGCCGGATCTGCGCAGGCAACTCGTGCGCCAGGCCTGACGGGATTCGTGGGGGTCACTCGCCCCGAATTCGCCGCTCGATCAACGCCGTCCCCTGGTCGGCGATCATGCCCTCCGGCCACAGTTCGGCCCGGATGAGCTTCCAATCGGCCGTGAGCACGACGAGCAGCGTGTTGCCCGCGGCAACGTTCCGCGCGAACGGGCCGATGGTTCCGGCGGCGGATACCGACTGGAAGGCGCGCGGGGCAAACGCATCGAACTTCGAAGGCACGGGAACCGCCGTCAGGGCCTCTTCGCCCTGCTTGAGCCGCCCGGGAGCGTTGCCCTCGCCCAGGTCCGCGACGAGCACGATGCCGGCGCTGATCGGCGGGAGGCGGCCCGGCGTCCGCTCGGTTGCGCCGACGGCACGGCTCAGGAACCGGTCGCGCTCGGAGCGAGAGAGCAGTTCGGCGAGGGCGCCCCGGGCGGCGATCAAGCCCGGGTCGGCAAGCTCGCACGCCTCGGGATCCGCCGGCAGCCGGTAGATGACGAGCACGATGCGTTCCGCGGCCGGCGGGTCCCGCTCAACGTCGGTGACGCCGTCGGCACGGGTGGCGCTCGCCGGCCGGACCTTCGCGAGCGCATCCTTGAGCACGAGCGTGTCTCCCTTGCTCGTCTGCACGGTGAGCTCGGGGACGGTGTGACCGGGGTCGATGGGCGTGGGCGGGAGACCGAAGAGCTCGCGAATGGTCGCGACACGGGGCCAATCCTGCACGCCGATATCAAAGTCGGCCGGATCCGGCGCCGGCAGTGCGGCGAATTCGGCCGTGATCGACCCCGCGTTGGGCAGCTCTGTGATCGAGAGAGAACGCAGGCGCCCGCTCGCACCGGCGCTGAGGCGCAGCTTGGCGACGCCCGCACGCCCGACGATCGTGAACCCGGCGCCGCCGGCGCCGACACCGGATGTGCCCACCAGGCTTGAGGCGCCGCTTCCCGGCGGGTCAGGAATCACGTCCGTCCATTCGGCCGAGCGGACGTACCCGAGGGCGTCGGCGGGTGTCGCGCCGCCGGTGAGCGCCGCGAGGGCCGGCAGCGGCAGCGGCGGGAGTAGCGGCGCGAGAGTGGGCGTTGTCAGCGGCGTCGGGAGCCCTTCCGCGACGAACGCACCTTCTCGGGAGAGCACATGGGCGGCGGCGACGCGCCCGTCACCGGCCGTGAGCCGGATGGGGCCCAGGTCGAGGCGCATCCGCGGGCCCGCGGCATTGCCCGGGCGCGGGTCGAGCCGCACCTCGAAGTGCTCGGAGCCCTTGCTTGAGCCGTCGGCGCCGGTGACGGTGACGGTCACGCGGTCGGCCGTGGGGTTTGTCGCGTACGCGCCGCGCACGGCGGCCCAGGCGTCGGCCGGGGTCCGGGCGGCCGGCGCGACATCGGGCTTGGCGTCCTGGACGTGCGCGGCCAACAGCGGCGCGAGCGCGAACGCCGCGGCCAGTCCCCACCCCCACCCGACACTCCCCGCCGACCGTCTTGTGCTTGTCATCGCCCGAGCTCCGCGAGCAGCTGCGCCACTGTACGGTCGAACGTGGGCACCACCCAGTCGCCGGCGACCTCGGCGAGGGGCTCGAGCACGAACGCTCGCTGGTGCATCCGCGGATGGGGGATCGTCAGTCCTCCGTCCCCGCCAACTCCACCCCGCCCCCCACTGCCCTTGGCCGACTCATTGATGACCTCGCCCTCGAACAGGACGATGTCGAGGTCGATGGTGCGGGCCGTCCAGTCGCCCAGCGGATCGCGACGGCGTCCCTGGGTGCGCTCGATGCGCATCAAGGCCGCGAGCAGCTCGGGGGCGGCGAACTCGGTCGAGACGATCGCGACGGCGTTGAGGAACGGCCCGCCGACGGTCTCGAGGTCGCTGCCGGGCGAGGGGACCGGATCGGTCTGGCGAATGGTGGAGACGCGGACGACGCTCGTGCCGGGGAGGCGACCGATCGCGTCGAGCGCGGCCTGGATGTGGGCGTGGCGGTCCCCCAGGTTGGAACCGAGGGCGATCGCGGCACGCCGGGGCGCGGGCATGCGGGAGGATACGGGTTGGGGGAGGGGGGAGGAGAGCCTCGGCCTCAGTTGATAGGGAGCGGAACGCCGCCCCCTCGCTTGATCGCCTGAACGGCGATCAAGCATTTCCCCTTCCGCCAGGGCGGAGGGGGATCTTGAGTCACTCGCCGACTTCCTCGAGGTCCTTGGTGCGGTGGAGCAGCTGGCTCTTGAGGCGGGCGAGGATGGAGCTGTGCATCTGGCTGACGCGCGACTCGGAGAGGTTCAGGGTGGCGCCGATTTCCTTCATGGTCATCTCCTCGTAGTAATAGAGGATGATGATGAGCCGCTCGGCGCGGGACAGGCCCTTGGAGATCAGGTCCTTGATGTCCTTGCGCTGAATCTCGGTGAAGGGGTTGCGCTGGCTCTCGTCCTTGATGACGTCGATCTCGCGGACGTCCTTCGAGCCGTCGGAGGTGAAGCACCGCCGGGTGAGGCTGAAGGTCGAGACGGCCGACGAGTCGCGACGGAACTTGTCGAACTCCTCGCCCTCGAGGGCGAGCTTGCTCGCGAGTTCTTCTTCCGTGGGCTCGCGCCCGAGCTCCATGATGAACCGCTGGCGGGCGCCCTCGACGCGGCCCGTGCGGTGACGCACGAGGCGGGGGACCCAGTCCATGGAGCGAAGCTCGTCGAGGATGGCGCCGCGGATACGGGGGGCGCAGTAGGTCTCGAACTTGACGCCGCGCTCGAGGTCGAAGGCGTCGATGGCGTCCTTGAGACCGAAGAGGCCGGCGGACATGAGGTCCTGGATGTCGACCTCGTCGGGGAGGCGGGTGGCGATGCGCTCGGCGTTGTAGCGCACGAGGGGCAGGTACTTCTCCATCAGGAAGTTGCGGAGGTCCTGGTCCTTGACCTTGCGGTAGCGCTCCCACAGCTCCTTGACGGAGAGGTCGTCGAACTTCGACGGAGTGCCCGAGGCCTCCGCGTGCTCGACGGCGAAGCGGCTTTTGGAACGGATCCCGCGCGGGAAGATGGTTTTGACGCTCGACATTGGGCCGACTCCTTGACCGTTTCCGGGCGTGCTCGCTGTGTTCGTGGCCGAGAGTTCGGCGGCGAGAGAGCCCGGTGAGGGCCCCGTGTCCGTGGGGCCTTCGCGATTCAGTATACCGAGTAACGCGGACGAGTGCGAGTCAAGCGGCGTTTAGGCCGCGGGATTTATTTGTGCCCGGCGTGCGCCGCGCCAGACTGCGCCGACGACGCAACCCGTGCAGATTCCGGGCGCCCGATCGCATTGAGGTGGTCCTGAACGGCGCGTTCGCCCGCCGCGCCCAGCGCCATTCCTACGCCCTGGGCAATGAACGTCGACAACAGCGCGCGGACGAGGATCGTCTCGGCGGGGTTGTCCACCCACAGGCCGACGACCACGGCCGTCGCGAACGCCGAAAGACCGAGCGACGCCGAGATGACCTTCGTGATGGTGCCTGGGGACACGGATGACCTCAGCGCCGACCGGCCCGAGAACCCGGGAAATCGGCGTCAGGCCGCTCATCGGCGGGAAATCCGGAGCGGTTGAGCGGGAGTTCAACAAACTGCACCGATTGCGATGCCTGGGAAAGCGGGAACGGTCGGACGGACGTATTCGGCGAGGCGACCGGCGAGCAGCCCGCACGAGCGGGCCGCCGGGCCGCGACCACGCGCCGGCTGCCGGCCGAACGCGGAGTCCAGCGGGATGTGCCCCGCGAACACCGTGCCGTTCGATCCGACGGCGTCGAGCGCGGCGCTGAGCCGCTCGAACGCCGCCAGCGAACGGGCAAATGACGGGGAGCGGTTGACCGCGATCAGCGCCGGGCCGTGGCGCGGGGCGACCGACCGGACCGCGTCGAACGCCGCGGCCAGCGCCGCGGGCTCGGGGGTGACGACCAGAACCCACGCTGTGGGCGCGGGTTCGGCGTCGCCGGGCAGGTCGCGCCCGCGGTCGATGGTGTCGATGTCGAGCAGGGCGAGTTCATCGCGCAGCGCGAGGGCCAGGGTGGTCGTCCCCACGCCGCCCTTGGCACCGGTGACCTCGACGCACGGGGTCTCGGTGGGGGTCGTGACCGACTCGGCAAGGGCCGCGCGGAGGCGGGCGGCCTGGTCGAACGAGGGCTTGGGCTCGATGGCAGAGGAAGGGTTCTGTTCGCACGCGGGCCGAACGGCTCGGGCGACGACGTGCATCGACGTGCGAAGACCGAAGAGACCGGGCCTCACGCGCCGGCCTCCGCGAGCTCGAGCCGTCCGTCGAGGACAAGGCCGGCGAGGCGCTCGGCCCCACCCCGCTCGATCTGGTCGGGAACCTCCTGACCCATGGTCAGGTAGCTGAGCTGGGCGCTGGCCGCCCGGGCGACATTGACGAGCACGCCGAAATTCACCGCTTCGTCGAGCTTGGTGAACAGCACGCGGTTGGGGCAGGCCGGCGCGAAGCGCTCGACCGTCCGCATCATCACCTGTTCGCTCGTGGTGCTCGCGAGGACCAGGTGGATCTCGTCGGGCTCGGCGGCCGCGAGAAAGCGGCACAGCTCCTCGATCTTGCCTGTGTCGCTCGGGCTGCGACCGGCGGTGTCGATCAGGATGACATCGCAGTCGCGCATCGCCTGGCACGCCGCGGCCATGTCGGTCGGCGTCAGCGCGACCCGCATCGGCAGGGCGATGATCGAGGCATAGGTCCGGAGCTGCTCAACGGCGGCGATGCGGTAGGTGTCGGCCGTGATGAGTCCGACGCGGAGGTTGTGACGCAGCTTGTAGGTGGCCGCGAGCTTGGCGACGGTCGTGGTCTTGCCGACGCCGGTCGGACCGACCAGGGCGACGACGCGGGGCTTGCCAGCGCGGCGCCCATTGGGCAGGGGCGCGTCCGGAGCTGACGGGATCAGGATGGCGAGGCGGCGCAGCAGAGCCGCCCGCACGATCTCCTCGTCGCCGAGCTCGGCGAGGGAGAGTTCGTCCCTGACACCGGCGACGACTTCGTCGGCGATTTCACGGGCGACCTGGGCCTCGACGAGCTGGAGGTAGTGCTTGAACAGCGCTTCAGGCATCCGGCCCGGGGCAGTCGGGCCGGACGTCTGAACGACGCTTCCGAGCATGCGCTTGATGGCCGCGAGATCGTCCTGCATGACGCTCATCGGGGCCGGGTTGACGGTGGGGACGGGCGCGGCCATCGTGGCGACGGCTTCACGCACCGGAGCGGACGCCATCACCGGCTGCTCGACACGCACGGGGCGTGAAGCGATCGGGGCGACGGCCTTGTGGCGGGGTTCGGGTCGAGCGTGCGACGGCGCCTGCGTGGGCTCGTGCCGCAGCCGGGTCGCCGCGGTGGGCGCGCCGTTGCGGGCATATGCCGCCGCGGCGAGGGCGGCCGCGAGTCGCTGGTTCGACTCTGCACCGCCGCTCGCAGCGGCGCTGGAGGTGTCCTTGGCGATGGTCGAAGTTGAGGGGGGGTTCCGGTCCCGCGCCGTCCTTGGCGCGCCGGGGCTGGGCTGACCCTGAGCCGCCCCCCCACTCCCATTCCCCCCACTCCCCGTGCTTCCATTGGGCCCCGCGACGATCTCAACCATCGAGCGGGCGCCGAGTCCGAAGAACCCACCGACCTTGATCGTTCGGGTCCGCACGATGTTGGCTGACGCGCCCAGGTCACGGTGGACAAGGGAGAGTGCGTCGGCGAAGTTGCGGGCTCTGAACGCTTTGAGGGCCATGGGCCGTCCGTGGCGAGACCGAAAGGGCAGGCGTCCTGGCCGTGAAGAGTGTCGAGAAGGTCGTCAGGCCATCTCGATACTCTTGCCCTCCGGTCCCGAGACAACTCACCCGAAACGGCGGCCTTTCACGCCCCTCTCATTTCAGCTTCATTCAGGCGGCCGTTGCTTCGCGTCCAGCCTGAATATTCGCTAATCCCAGGGACTCGACGTCCACGCCCGCCACCACTTCGTTGTAGCTGAGCACCGCGGCCGCCGGGACTTGCGCGCTGATGAGCTGGCGGATGACCGCCCGCACCTGGGGCGAGGCAATAACGACGGGCTGGAGCCCGGCCGCGGTGACCTTCTGCAGTTCCCGCGCGATTGCGGAGGTCACCTGATTGGCCACATGGGCGGGCATGGTGACGTTCGTACCCATGGGGGTGCGTTCGATGTAGGAGTTCACTATGTCGTCGAGGGCCGGGTCGACCGTGACGCACACAAGTTTGTGTGTGGCGCCGCTCGAAGTCCCCCCCGCCGCCCCCCGCTTCCCCACCGCCCCGGGCTCGGGATCAATGGGCGTCGCGAGCTGCATGCAGATGGAACGCCGCAGCGCGTTGCGGACGTACTCGGTGAGCACGTCGAGGTCCTTGGTCTTGCTCGCCCAGTCGCCGAGGGTCTCGAGCACGCTCTCGAGGTCGCGGATCGGCACGCGCTCGCGCAGGAGGTTCTGGAGGACCTTCTGCAACTCGCCGAGCTTGATCACAGCGGGGATCGTCTCCTCGACGAGCTTGGGGCTCTTGGTCTTGAGCTGCGTGACGAGGTTCGAGACCTCCTCGCGGCTGAGCAGCTCGTCGGCGTTCTGGCGCACGACCTCGGTGAGGTGCGTGGCCAGCACGCTCGAGGGCTCAACGACCGTGTAGTTGAGGCTCTCGGCCCGGGCCCGCAGGGCGGCGTCGATCCACCACGCATCGAGCCCGAACGCGGGCTCGCGGGTCGGCACGCCCTCGATTGGCCCAGCGGCGATCCCCGAGTCCATCGCCATGAGCCGCTCGGGGATGATCGACCCCGAGGCCACCACGCTCCCCTTGATCTTGATGCGGTAGTCGTTGAGGGGCAGCTGCATGTTGTCGCGGATGCGCACGGGCGGCACGATGAAGCCCATGTCGCTGGCGAACTGGCGGCGGAGCGAACCGATGCGTTCGAGCAGATCGCCGCCGCGGGCGGCGTCGACGAGCGAGACCAGCCCGTAGCCGACCTCCAGTTCGAGCGCGTCGAGCTTGAGCAGGGCTTCGGCCGCCGGCGGCTCGGCCTTGGGACCTGCGGCGTCCGCCGCCTGGGTCTTCGCGGCCTCGTCCTTGTTGCGGGCGACGCGCCGCAGGGTGACAGCCAGCCCGACGAGGGCCGCGGCGGTCACGAGCAGCGGGATCTTGGGCAGAGGGGTGAACGAGAGCATCCCGAGGAACACCGCGGTGATGATCATGCCCGTGGGCTGGCTGAAGACCTGGTCGGTGACCTCGTTGCCCAGCTCGTCCTTCGAGCCCGAGCGGGTCACGATGAGGGCCGACGCGATCGCGATGACAAACGACGGGATCTGGCTCGTCAGCCCGTCGCCGATCGTCAGCTTCGTGAAAACGCTCGCGACTTCCTTCGCCTCCCATCCGCGGTCGATGATGCCGACGGCGAAACCGCCGACGACGTTGACCACGGTGATGATGATGCCGGCGACAGCGTCGCCCCGGACGAACTTGCTGGCGCCGTCCATGGCGCCGAAGAAGTCGGCCTCCTGGGCGATCTTCTCGCGGCGTTTGCGGGCCTCGGGCTCGGTGATGATGCCGGCGTTCAAGTCCGCATCGATCGCCATCTGCTTCCCGGGCATGGCGTCGAGGGTGAACCGGGCGGCGACTTCGCTGATGCGGCCCGCACCCTTGGTGATGACGACAAACTGCACGATCGTCAGGATGAGGAAGATGACGATGCCGACGAACAGTGACCCGCCCGCGACGAACGACGCGAACGCGCTGATGACCTCGCCCGCCACTCCGATCGCCTCCTCAGGGCTCGAGGCGTCGGCGGTGAGGATGAGCCGCGTCGACGCCACGTTGAGCACGAGCCGAAAGAGCGTCACCCCCAGCAGCAGCGACGGGAACACGCTGAAGTCCAGCGGCTGCTTCATGTAGATCGTCGTCAGCAGGATGACGACGCTCAGGCTGATGTTCAGGCAGATCAGGATGTCCATGATCCACGTCGGCATCGGGACGAGGATCACGACCATCAGCCCGATGAACGCGACCGGCAGCAGCAGCGACCGGTACTTCGCGATCCGGTGGATCCAGTCCGGCAGGCCGGCGGCGGGTTTCTTCAAGGCTGGCGACAAGGGATTCTCCGGCGGCTAGTGAGTGACTTCAGGCGGCCTTCGCGGCGACGCGGTAGACGTACGCGAGGACTTCGGCGACGGCCTGGTAGAACTGCGGGGCGATCTCCCTGCCCACCGGCGTCGTGCGGTACAGCCCGCGGGCCAGGGGCGGCTTCTCAACGATCGGGATCGAGTGCTCACGGGCGATCTGGCGGATCCGCAGGGCCGCGTAGTCGGCCCCCTTCGCGACCACCCTCGGGGCGCCCATGTTCCCCTCGTCATACTTCAGGGCGACGGCGTAGTGCGTCGGGTTGGTGACGATGACGTCGGCCGTCGGCACCGTCGCCTGCATGCGCTGCGACAGCATTTCGCGGGCCATGCGGAAACGCTTGGCCTTGAGGGAAAGGTCGCCCTCCATCGAGCGGCGTTCGTCCTCGACCTCTTTCTTGGTCATCTTGAGGTCCTGCGTGTGCTGCCACTTCTGGTAGATGTAGTCCGCCAGCGCGATGATGAGCATCACCGACAGCACCCAGATCAGGAGCGTCTTGAGCACGTTCATGATTACCCACAGCGCCCCGAGCAGAGGAAGGGCCGCCACCCCGATGAGCCGCGGCATCTGGGCCCTCATCACCAGGCTCGCGACGCCGATGACGACGCTCAGCTTGATGGCGCTGACGAGGGTCTTCACCGCGTTGCGCTTGCCGAAAATCTTGCCCATGCCCGACACGGGGTTGAGCTTGTTGAACTTGGGCTGCAGCGGCTTGAGCGTGAACAGCCCGCGCGTCTGGATGCCTTGCGCCAAGATCGCGATCGCGAACATGAGAAGCATCACCGGGGCGGCCACCTCGATGGCCTTCGACAGGCCCCAGAGCACCGCCGGAACCGCCTCGCCGGGAACGCTCGCCGACCCCACGCTCGCCGGGTCGAGCACCGCACGGGTGAGCGAGAGCAGCCGCTCGAACATCCACGGCGCGAGCACCAGCAGCATGATCGCACCGCCCCCGAGCTCGATCACCGCCACAAGGTCCTGGCTCTTGGCGATCTGGCCGCGCGAGCGGGCCTCGCCGCGTCGGCGGGCCGTTGGTTGCTCTGTGCGCTCGCCCATGTCTTCAGCCAAGACACAACTCCGTTAGAACGCGCCGGCCCAGTGCAGCAGGACGCCGGCGGCTCGGTTGAGCTCGTCGGTGACGGCGTCCTGAATCACGGCGAGAGAGAGAATGAGGGCGCCCAGGCCCATGACGATCTTGACGGCGAAGCCCACGCTCATGACGTTGATCTGCGGGATGGACTTCATGATCACCCCGCTGGAGACGGTCTCGACGAGGAGGATGCCGATGACCGGAGCCGCGACCCGCAGAGACAGCTCAAAGCCCGAGCGGATGAGGCCGAGCATGAGGTCCAGGGGAGCGTCGGTGAGCGCGAACCCGCCGAGCGGCACGTTCGTGAACGACGCGGCCAGGGCGAGGAACAGCATGCTGAGCCCGCCGATCGAGAGGTAGATCGCGATCGCGATGTAGAGCATGAGCTCGCCGAAGACGTCGGTCTCGGTGTCCATCGCGGGGTTGAAGACCTGGGCCATGCCCAGCCCGATCTGCATCGACATCAGCAGTCCCGAGAGCTGCAGAACCCACAGAGGCACGGCCGCGATCAGCCCCAGGCACACCCCGACGGTGACCTCGGCCGCGATCGCCATGGCCAGCTCGAACACGGTCTCCATCGGCACGCCCGTGACCGGGACGACCGGGGCGATCCCCAGCGTGAGGCACGCGGCGATGAAGAGCTTGATCTTGACTGGAACGGTCGGGCTCGACACCAGCGGCGCGAACATGAACACGCCCATCACGCGAAACCCCACGAGGAGCACGTGAATCACGTACGGCGAGATGGCGTCGAGGGCGTCGTGCATCGCCTCACGTCAGCGAGAACATCTGCACGGTGAACTCGAACATCCACCGGGCAACCCACGGCAGCACAAACACCGCGACCAGCAGCATCGCGACGATCTTGGGCACGAACGTGAGCGTCTGGTCCTGGATCGAGGTCACCGCCTGAAGCACCGAGATCACCAGGCCGATCACCACGCCCGCGCCCAGGATCGGGGCGGCGAGCTTGAGCGTCAGGATCAGGGTCGTGCGGACGAATTCGAGTGTGGAGTCGTCGACGGGCATGGGCGTGGGCTCCAGGGGAACAGTCGTGGTTCCGAAGGCGACGGGGGACCGCTGTCAGGATGCTCGTTGGCCTAGCCGCCCGGCGCACCGATCACGGCCGGCGCGACCTTGGCGACGTGATCGGCTCCGGTGACGAAGCTCGTCATCAAGCTGCCGACCACGAGAGTCCAGCCATCGACCATGATGAACAGCAGGATCTTGAACGGCATGCTGATCATCACCGGCGGCAGCATCATCATGCTCATCGAGATGAGCAGGCACGCGATGACCATGTCGATGACGAGGAACGGCAGGTAGATGCGGAAGCCCATCAGAAACGCCACGCGCAGCTCGCTGAGCATGTACGCGGGGATCAGCGAGACCATGTCGACGTCGGCCCGGGTGAGCTTCGAGGGATCGCTCGTGTCGACGCCGCGGTAGTTGAGGATCATGTAGACGCTCGACCAGTTTCCGGTCGCGTCGATCTGGTCGAACATGAAGTCGCGGACCGGCTGCTTGGCCCGGTTCCACAGGTCCTCGTAGTCGGTGACCTCGCCGCGGTTGTACGGCCCGATCGCCTCGTCGTGCACCCGCTTGATCGTCGGGGCCATCACGAGCATCGTGATGAACAGCGACAGCGACAGAATGACCTGGGCCGGGGGCAGCTGCATCGTTCCCAGCGCCTGGCGGAGCAGCCCCAGCACCACGATCACCCGCACGAAGCACGTGGTCATCAGCATGACCGACGGCACAAGGGTGATGATCGTGAGCACGAGGACGATGTTCATCGCCGACGACAGGCCCGAGCGTGGCGCCCCGGTCTTTCCGAAATCGGCGCTGATGCCGGCGGACGGGCCGCCGGTGGAGACCACATCGCCGGCGCCGGCGAGCACTTCGAGAGGATTGATGCCCGTGAGCGAGGGCACGCTGGCCGCAGGAGGAGCCGTGACCGGCGGGCCGTAGACGCCCTGGGCCAGCGACGCGGTCGCCGCGGCGAAGAGCACGATCGCGAACGCAAGGGCCCGGGCGATGACGCTCATCGACGGGCCCCCGTCTCGCGAATGGCACTCACGCTGCGCCGGAAGGCCCCGAGGTTTTCCGCGCCGGCGTGGCCGGAACGGTCATCGATGAGTTGGACTTCGTCGCCGTCGGCGCCCTGCGTCGCGTCCCGGATGTCCGCCTCGTCGTCCGCCATGGTCGGCCCGGAGCCGCTGAGGCCCGACATCATCTCGCGGAACTTCGCGCTCAGCGAGTGGCCCTGCTCGTCCTGGGTCTTGGAGAGCAGCGAGGCCACGTCGGTCGCGTCATCGAACGTGGTCAGCGTGTTCACCGACTCCACGCGCCCGGTGGTCGACGCCACCTGGCCCAACAGCAGCACGCGACGGTCGATCTTGAGAACCACCAACGTCAGTCCACGCCCGCCGGGGTACCGCGCGAGCACCTCGACCACGCCCGAAGGCGAACCGGCCGCGGCCCCAAGCGCCTTGCCGACGCCCATCTTCGCGAGCACCCGCACGCCCACGCCGCCGCCGACGATGAGGCACACGACCACGCCCAGCGAAATGACAGTTCTGAATGTGGAAGGCGTGCCGACGGGCACCGCCGCGGCCGCGCCGGGGGCGCCGATGGGCATCGACTCGCGCTGAGTGTCGCCGAAAGCGGTGGTCGAACCGATCAGGGCGATCAGGATCGCACCCGAGCACCAGTGTGCCCACATCGCTCGCCGGGATTGCTGGCTGATCGTCGACATTCGCCGTCCTGGCGTCAAAGTTCAGCCGACTCCGTCGGCCGGCCGGGCAGAGTGCCCGACAGGGATCATGGCTCCGCAGTGAGAACGCGCTAGCGGCCGGCCTTGCTCGCGGCCGTGGAAATGATCTCGTTCACGCGCACGCAGAAGTTGTCGTTGAGCACCAGCACCTCGCCCCGGGCGACGAGCCGGTCGTTGACATAGACATCAACGGGGTCGCCCGCGAGCTTGTCGAGTTCGACGACCGAGCCCTGCGAGAGACGCAGGACATCCTCGACGAGCATCTTCGTGCGTCCAAGCTCGATCTTGACGTTGAGGCTGACATCCGAGAGCAGCTCGAGCCCCTCGGCGGCCCCATCCCCGATCGCGCCGGTCCCCGGCGCTCCCCGAAAGTCGGGCATCGGAAACGGCGTCGCGTCCGCCGTGGCCGCCGCGTGACCCGCGGCCTGGCTGGCCGCGTCCAGCGCGGCCGAAGCCGCCTGGGCCGCGTCGAGCGGCGGCGTCGCGCCGCTGGCAGCCGACGACACGGCGTCCTTCACCGATTGAAGGGCCTCGGTGGCTCCGCTATCTGGCTTCGGCTGCGATCCGGGGTTCTCGGCCATGGAGAGTCCTTGCCCGGCCCGGACGCTGCCGGGGGGGGACCCCGACCATCGGCCGCTTACCCGGTTCGCCCGCACCCACGCCGTCCGTGCGCACGTTGGCCCCCCGGCTTGCGCTAGAAACGCGCAGCCGGTGCGCGGCCAGGGCGGCCGGAAATCCGGGGGACAGGGTCGGGGATGAACTCAGAAGTCCGTGCTGAACCCGTTGCACCGGGGGATCAGGACCCGCTCGAACAGCGGGTGCCCCGCGTCGTCCTTGAGCAGCTCGTTGAGATAGCCGGTGATCTGGCGGTTCAGGGTCTGGCGCTCGGGCTCCCGGAGCTGGGCGTGCTGGGCACGGCTCACGATCTGCCCGACCCCTTCCTTGATCTCCGCCGCCCGGCGTTCGAGGATCCCGCCGACCAGCTCCTCGTGCTTGGCCTTCACCTGCACGAAAACGCTGGTGTCCCACACCCAGACGCGCCCCGTCTGGAGATTCTGGAACTTGTCGGAAACGACCTCGATCTCGACGGTCTTGTCCTCGTCGGGATTGTGCACCTCGACGGGCTTGGCCTCTACCTGCTTGGGGCCGGTCATGCCCATGACCGCCACGAGCACGCCCGCCTCGATCGCCATCACGCCGACGATCGCGCCGATCATCTTGATCGGTTTCTTCTTCTTGGGCGCCGCATCCGCGCCCGCGTCGGACGCCGCTTCGGCCTTGGGCTTCTTTTCTGACATGGCTCGGGGCTCCTCGAGAGTCGGCTGTGGGCACGTCCGCGGGACCCGTGCAACGGTTTATCGGCACGCCCGAGTCCGACGTTCAGGGCGCTAACCGCGATCACCCCGGGTTATCGCCCCAGGACCAGCAGCTGCTGCAGGAGCTGGTCGGCGGTCGTGATCACACGGCTCGACGCCGAATAGGCCGTCGACGCCATGATCATCGAGATGAACTCCTGCCCGAGGTCGACGTTCGACTGCTCGATCGCGCCGCCGATGACGAACCCGGCCCCGCGTGTGCCCGGCGTCACGATCGACGCCGTCCCGGAGTTCGGGCTCGAGCGGAACAGGTTGTTGCCGACGTCGGTGAGCCCCTCGGGGTTGTTGAATTCGGCGAGGGCGATCTGGCCGAGCGACCGGATGAGGCCGTTGCTGAACACGCCGGTGATGATCCCGTCGCGCCCGATGGCGAAGTCCTGGAGCGTGCCCGCCGGGACGCCGTCGGAGGTGATGACCTGCAGCTCGCTGGGCGATTGCGCGAGCGACGTGAGCGTGCCGGTCTGATCGGCGAAGTTCAGGTTGAAGACGAACGGCGTCACCGCGCCCGACCCCGTCAGCTCGATCCGCGCCTCCACCGGCAGCGGGTTGATCGGCCGACCGAGGTTGTCAAACGAAAGCGTGCCCACGGCCCCCGGTGTCGTCTGATCGGTGTCCTCCGGGCTCGAGAGCTCATACGCCCACTGCGTGCCCGTGTCGTCGCGCGAGACCAGCACCGACGCCAGCTCCATCAGCCGCGCGTTGCCCAGCGAGTCGTACGTGATGAACGCCGTGCGGACCGATTCGCCGTCGGACGACTGCACCCGCGACGACGTGAACGGCATCGCCGCGATCGACCCGTCCGCGTTGTGCAGCCGGATCGAGCCCGAGTCGAGCTCGAGGTCGTTGACATCGCCCGTGTTGCCGTCGATCGCGATGACGCCCGTGGCGGGGTCGACGCTCACGCCCGGGACACCGCCGTCGGGGTTCGTCGCGCCGGTGCGGATGCCCATCGACGAGTTGATGAACGCCATCAGGTCGGCGAGCGTCGAGGTGGCGCCGATGGTGAACGTGGCCGCGGGGAGCAGGGCCTGCCCGCGCCGCGCGCCGTCGATCTGGATGGTCTGCCCGGTCGTGAACCGCGCCGTCGCCGGGTCGCCGGCCGTGGCGATCTCGGTGAGAAGGCTGGTGTCCTCGATCACGTTCCCCGCGCCCGCGGGCACGGTGGCCCCGGTGACCAGCGAGAAGCCGACCCCCTGGCCGGCCCCGAGCGTCAGACGCGTGCCCCGCGACGCCACGCTCCCCGAAGCATCGAGGTTGCCCGACACCGACACGTTTTGCGTCGCCTCGGCGACGGTCGTGCCGCCCAGGTCGATCGAGAGCGGCTGCAGCGCGCCGGACTGGATCTGGAAGTCGCCGTCGACGCCGTAGCCGAGCACGTAGTCGCCGCCGACGGTGACAAGGCTGTTCGCGCGGTCGAGCCGGAACGAGCCGGCCCGGGTGTAGAACTGCTCGGTGCCGCGCTGGATCGGGAAATACCCCGAGCCGTCGATCGCCAGGTCGCGGGCGTCGCCCGAGGGCGCGAGCGTGCCCTGGCGGGTGTCGCGCTGCGTTCCGGCGACCTGCACGCCCATGCCGATCTGCACCGGGTTGGTGCCGCCGGTGACGTCGCCGGGGGCCGTCGCGCCGCGCATCGTGATGTTGATGCTGTCGGAGAAGACGACCCGCGAGGACTTGAAGCCGTTGGTGTTGACGTTGGCGATGTTGTCGCCGATGACGTCGAGCTGGCGCGAGCTGGCGTTGAGCCCCGAAAGACCCGTGAACATCGCGATCGTTGACGACATGCTGCCTCCTCAACTAGAGGGCAAGTGCGCTCGAGGGCGCCCCGCCACAGGCCCGCCCGATTCACCGCTTGCCGCTGGACCCCTCGGCGCCGCGCGAGAGCACCTGCGCCAGCGTCGAATTCCCCACAAGCCCCGAAGGCGGCATCGCGAGCGCCGCCCGCCCCAGCTCCCCCGTCCCCGCGTTCACGACCCCGTCGATCTGCGACAGCACGCTCGGGTTCGAGAGGTCCGCCGTCGCCGTCACCGACCGCGACGCCACGTCGAGCACGAAGCCCTGCCCGTTCACGATCACGAGGGCCCGATTCAGCCCCGCCGCCTCCGCCCGATCCGCGGCCGACGCAAGCGCCGTCTTCTGCTCGCTCGTCAGGTCGGCCTTCACGCCCGGATCGATCGAGACCTCGCGCCCCGACGACATCTCGCCCGCGCGCGCCATCTTGAGCAGGTCGGCGAAGCCGGCCTTGGTGATGTCCGGGCGCCCCCCGGGAACCCCGGGCGCGATCGTCGGGCCCGCACCCGTCCGGCCGAGCATCTTCAGCATGTTCAACGGATTGCTCGTCACGGCATCACTCCTTCGGCGGCCGCCGCGGCAGCCTCGCTCGCGGTCTCTCCGTCGTCGTACATCTCATCCACCCGCGAGAACGCGATCCGCTTGCCGCCCTCGAGCGCCAGCACCGTGCCGTCCGCGGTCTTGAGCACGCTCTTGACCACGCCCGTGATCCGCTGGTTCTCGTCGTCGAGCCCGCCCACGCGCCTGCCGATGAGCCCGCCCGCGGACGCGAGCTGGTTCTGCGTCACGAGCAACTCGAGCTTCTTCGACATGTCGAGGTCGGACTGGATCGACCGCAGGTTCGCCATCTGCTCGACGAGCGCCGCGCTGTCCTGAGGCTTGAGCGGGTCCTGGTTTCCCAGCTCGGTGAACATGATCTTCACGAACTGCTCGCTCGTGAGCGCGCTGAACGCGTCGGGCTGCCCGGTCGCCCCGGGCGTCGGGTCCTGCCACAGTTGTTCGATGCCGCCGGGGGAAGAGGTTGAGTCGATCATCGATGCGTCCTCGCTTGAAGTCCGTCTGTCCGCCCGTTGAGCTACGCGATCACGTCCACGCCGTCGGTGCGGGAGCCCAAGATCATCCGGTCGCCGGGCGACCCCGATCCCTCGTCCGTCTCACCCTCGACGCCCGCTCCCTCTCGCTCGAGCCCGTCCGTGGGCTCGTTGCGTGAGGGCGTGTCGTCGTCCTGCCGCTTCGCGTCGCCTCCGAGATCAAGCTGCTCGGGCGCGACGAACGCGACCATCGTCGTTCCCGCCTGCATCGCGGCCAGTGCCCCGGGCAGCTCCACGCTCGGTGCGACCACGTCCGCCCGCTCCAGCGTCACGCCCCGATCCGTCAGGGCCTGGCGCAGCAACGGCATCGCCTCCTCAAGCAACCGGCGTGCCTGGGGCCCCTCGACGTGGAACGTCGCCGTCGCCGTGCGGGCGTCGAGCTTGAGCTCCACCCGCATTCGCCCGAGTTCCCCGGGCTGAAGATCGAGCGTGACCTTGCCCCCGCGCTGGTTCACCGCCGCGAGCACCCCGCGCACGACCTGCGCCGGGCCCGTGCGTTCGTTCGGCACGCCGGGGCGTCCCGCCGCGTCGGCCTTGCGCAGCGCGCCGACCTCCCCGACCGTGCCGCCGCGCCCGATCACGGGCCGCGCGCCGGCGGGGTTCAGTGGTGATACGTCTCGTGGAACCTGCGGAGCGGCCGCGCCAACTCGAGCACCCGACACCGGTCCGGTCCGCTCCAGCGTGCCCCCTTCGTTCGTCGCCCGACGCTGGCGCCCCGGCGCCGGCTCAAGTCCGGCCGCCATGTCCATCGTCGATCGCCGCAGCGCATCCTGCCGGGCCTGGGCCGAGCCCTCGCCCTGCCCCTGCCCACCCGAGCCGCGCCCGCTCTGCTCGGCACCCGCCACGCCGCGATCGCCCCCGCCCGCCCCCCGCGTCGCCGAGGCGGCAGGTCCCCCGGGATTCGGCTGGTCCCCCAAGCCCAATTCCCCCACCCGCGTACGCCCACCGCTGGGCGCCGCCACCCCCGCAACCGGCGTCGCCGGCAAAGGCCGCAGCAACCCGTTGAGCGTGTGGATCGTGAGCGGCTGAATCGCCGCGCTCGCCGCGAGCTGCGCCGCCTGCTGGGCCTGCTCCGCGGCGTCCTTCGGCCCGCGGGCGCCCTCGCCCTGCGCCTCCTCGGCGCCGGCGTCGTCGGACTCGTCGCCGTCCTTGGCCTCGTCCGCCTTCTCTGATTTCTTCGATTCGTGAGCCCCGGGATCGGCCTTCTCGGCCGCCCCCGTCCCATCACCGGGGCCGCACGCCCCGGGCGCACCCGGCAGCGCGAACATCTCCCCGGCCCCGCCCGCTCCTCCCCCAAGACCCGACACCCTGGCGCCGGGCAACCCCGACCCGACCCGCAGTCCCGTGCTGTTGAGTATTCCGTTTGGCGTCATGGCGCGGACGCGACCGGGGTCTTCACCCCGTGCGTCCGCAACTGCTCAAGCAAATCAGCGGCCACGCGCCCGTCCGCCTTGGCGAACTCCGCGAGCACCTTCGACCGCACCCGCTCCTCCATCGCGCTCAGATACGACACCGCCTGCGCCCCCTTGCCCTCCGAAATGAGCGCTTCGAGCACATTCCGCGCGTCCGCCGGCTTCTGCGCCTCCAGCGTCGCCAGCGCCTTCTTGAACT
Organism: uncultured Phycisphaeraceae bacterium; assembly: GCA_964564695.1. Taxonomy (GTDB): domain Bacteria; phylum Planctomycetota; class Phycisphaerae; order Phycisphaerales; family UBA1924; genus CAZMCC01. The sequence goes on from CAZMCC010000038.1 coordinate 21,680, forward strand.
GCGCGTCCGACGTCACCTGCTCGATCTTCTTGCGCTCCGCGTCGAACGCCGCCCGATCGGCCTTCACCGCCGCCGACCGCGCGTCCAGGTCCGCCCGCTGGCGCTCGATCGCCCGCATCACATCATCCAGCTCGCGCCGACGACGAACCACCGCCAGCAGCTGCGCATCGTCCGCGTCCGTCGAGGCCGCGATCTTCTCCGCCGCCGTCTCCGGCGGCACCACCAGCCGGGCCGCCTCGCTCTCGGCCTTCGCCTGCGCCTTGGCCTGCACGTCCGCCGCGTCCTTCGCCGCGACCTCCTCGCCCACCGTCACCGACAGGATCTCGCGGATCCGGCGCACCCGGTCCGAGTCGATCCGGTCCGACGCCTTGAGCCACGCGACAAACCCCGCCAGCGCCAGCAGGTTCGCCACGGCCACCACCGCCACCACCAATCCGATCGACTTCATGACGCTTCACTCCGGGAGGGCCTCGGCCCGCTCATCTCCCGCGCCACGCGCGAGTTCACAATCTCGTCCACCTCGGCCTGTTCCTTCCGCAGCAGATCCGCCTTCCACTCCTCGAACCGCTTCTCCTTCAACACCTCGACGGCCTTGCGCTGCGTCATCGCCTTCAAGAGCGCCAGCCGCGCCACATCAAGCCTCCCATGCACCCCCGACAACTCAACCACCGCCCGCTGCGCCTGCGCCACCGTGTGCAACGCCGCGTTCGCCTGCAGCCGAGCCCCGCGGAGCGACACCCCCCCCCCACCACCACCGCCACCACCACCGCCCCACGCGCCGTCAGCCTCTGTCCCCTCGCCCGCGGCCTGTTCGCCCTCGAGCAACCGGCGCAGGTCGCGCTTCGACGCCGAGATCGACGTCTGGTGCGCCCGGATGCGGTCCTCGATGGCCGTGCGCTCGCGCTCGAGCTCCGCGACACGGCGCTGCTTCTCCTCTTCCTGGCGCCGGCGCAGTCGCAGCACCGGCTCGAGCTCGAACTTGAACTTGGGTGAAGCCACCGCTCACGTCTCCTTATGCCCGTTGAGAGGGGCCGGCCTTTGCCGCGCCACTGGTCCCGCCCGGCCCCCCGCCGAGCTTCGCCCCCGCCTCGATCGCGATCTTCACCATCCGCTGCCGCGCGTCCGCCGGCGTGCCGCCCTCGCTGGGCGTCTGCTTGAGCATCTCGACGATCGCCGGCTGATACGCGATCGCCACGTCGCTCTCCACGCTCGCGCCCTTCGCGTACGCCCCGATCTGCACGAGGTCCTCCACGTCGCGGTACCCCGCCAGCAGTCGCAGCACCTGGCGCCGGGCCGCGATGTGCTGCGCATCGCTCACGTCGTCCCCCACGCGGCTCACCGAGTCGAGCACGTCGATCGCCGGGAAGTGCCCCCGCTGCGCGAGCTTGCGCGACAGGATGATGTGCCCGTCCAGGATACCGCGGGCCGCGTCCGACACCGGCTCGGTCATCTCGTCGCCCTCGACCAGGATCGTGTACAGCCCCGTGATCGTCCCCGCTCCCTCCACCGCCCCGGCCCGCTCGAGAATGCGCGCCATCAGGCTGAACACGCTCGGCGTATAGCCGCGTGTGGCCGGCGGCTCCCCCACGCTCAGCCCGATCTGCCGCTGCGCGTGCGCCAGGCGCGTCACCGAATCCATCATCAGCAGCACGTTCTTCCCGCGGTCGCGGAAGTGCTCGGCCGCGGCACACGCCACGCGGGCCGCCCGCACACGCATGAGCGGGCTCTCGTCCCCCGTCGCGACCACCACGATCGTGCGCGCCAGCCCCTCGGGCCCCAGGCTGTGCGCGATGAAGTCCTTCACCTCGCGCCCACGCTCGCCGATCAGCGCCACGATGTTCACGTCGCTCGACGCCTTCTTCGCGATCCACCCCAGCAGCGTCGACTTCCCCACGCCCGGGCCCGCGAACACGCCCATGCGCTGCCCGCGCCCCAGCGGCGTCATGAGATCGATCGCCCGCACACCCGTCGTCAGCGCCTCGGTGATCCGCCGCCGCTTCATCGCCATGAGCGGCTCGGGATCGAGCATCCCCGGCGACGTCTCCCCCACCGGCCCCAGCCCGTCGATCGGCCGACCCACCCCGTCGACGACACGCCCCAGCAACCCATTCCCCACCGCCACCGTCGCCGCGGCGTTCAGCGTCGCCACCCGGTCCCCCGGCCGGATCCCCGCGCTCGCCGACAGCGCCATCACGATGCTGTGCTCGCCGTCGAACCCGATGACCTCGCCCTCGACTCGGGTAGCCCCGATCCCGCTCTCGATCCGCACGACCGAACCCACCGGGGCCGGCAGATCACGCACAAGCACGACCATCCCGCGCAGCGCCGCGACGCGCCCGACGATGCCCAAAGGCTCCGTCCGCGCGAGCGTCTCGAACTGGGCCGCCAAGGCTCCGCTCACGCCGTGCCCTCCGCGTCGGGTCCGGGTGCCCCGGCGGAGCTCTGCCCGCCGGGCGGCTCATTCTTCCGCCCAACTCCCAGCGCCTCGGCGATCCGCTCGGCCTGCCCCGCGATCGTCGCCTCGACCTCGCCGCCCAGGGCCCCGCGCGACCGCAGCACGCACCCGCCGCGCCCCACGCTCTCATCGTCCGCCAGCTCGACGCCCTTGGCCGCCCCCATCCGCTTCGCCAGCGACGGCAGCGCCGCCTCCACCACCGCGCGATCCTGCGGATGCACGCTGACAACCAGTTCCGTCGGCCTTGAAATCAGCCCCAGCGCCGCTTCGAGCTGTGCCACGGCCGCGCTCTGATCCGCCTCGATCTGCCGCTTGACGATTCGCGTCGCGATCTCCATCGCCAGCCGGACAACCCCCTCCTTCGCCTCGCTCGCGACCGCCTCGCGCGTCTTCTCCCACGCCCCGAGCGACTCGTTCCACGACTTCTCGATCGCCGCCAGCGCCGCCGCCCGTTCCTTCTGGGCCGCCTCGCGCCCGAGCTTCTCGCCCTTGGCCTGCCCCACCACGAGCCCCTCCTCGAGCCCCTTCTTCTTGCCTTCTTCGGCCGCGCCCGCGATCAGCCGCGCCCGCTCCGCCTCCGCGTCGCGCACGATCCCCTCGGCACGCTTCTTCGCCGCCGCGACGATGGCCTCGCCCTGGCGAGCCATGTCGCCGAGGTTGAGGACCACGGCGTCTTTCGCCGCCGCCAGCGCGCTCGCTCCGCGGATGAGTGCCATGCCCGGTCAGTGCTCCTCAAGCGGGGTGTGCCGCTCTTAGACGATGAGGTCCGAGTCCCCGCCGCGGCCGGCGATGACGATGTCGCCCGAATCCTCGAGCCGACGCACGATGTCCACGATCTTCTGCTGGGCCGCCTCCACGTCGCTGACGCGGACCGGTCCCATGAACTGCATGTCTTCCTTGATGAGCGTGGCCGCACGCTCGGACATGTTCCCGAAGATCTTCGCCTGCAGCTCCGCCGACGCCGTCTTGAGGGCCAGGGCCAGCTCGTCGTTGTCGACTTCCTTGAGGATCCCCTGGATGCCCTTGTCGTCGACGAGCTTGATGTCCTCGAAGACGAACATGAGCCGCCGGATCTCTTCGACCAGCTCGGGGTCCTCGGTCTCGAGGCCCTCCATGATGCTCCGCTCGGTCGCGCGATCCGCGAGGTTCAGGATCTCCGCCACCGTCGGGATGCCCCCCGCCTTCTCCAGGCTCTGCGTGAGCATGTTGGAGAGACGGCTCTCGAGCCCCTTCTCCACCTCCCGGATGACTTCGGGATTGGTCTGATCCATGTTCGCGATCCGCTTGATGACCTCCACCTGCTTCTGGATCGGCAGCCCCGCGAGGATCTCCGCCGCCTTGTGGTGCGGCATGTGGCACACGATCAGCGCGATCGTCTGCGGGTGCTCCTCCTGGATGAACGTCAGCACGTTCTCGCTCTCGGCCTTCTGCAGAAAGCTGAACGGCTTCTTCTGCACCTGTGTCTGGATCTGCGACAGTACCCGATCCGCCGTCGTGCTGTCGAGGCTTTCCTTCAGCAGCACCTTCGCGTAGTCGAGCCCGCCCTCGTTCAGGTAGTTGCTCGCCACCGTCATGCCGTAGAACTCTTCCACGATCTCCTCGCGCAGCCGGTCCGACACGCGTCCCAGCCCCGCGAGCTCGCGCGTCACGTGCTCGACGCCTTCGGGCGAGAGCTGCTTGAGCAGGTCACCCGCCGTGCCCGGCTCGAGCGTCATGAGCAGGATCGCCGCCTTGGTCAAGGGGTGCAGCTCCGCCGACGATTCGGGGAGCTTTTCGTTGGGCTTGCGTGGCATCACGGGCGCTCCGATGTTCTAGAGGTCTCGATGGAATTACGCCTCGGGCGACACCCAGCGGTTGAACAGCATCCCCGCGTCACGCGGGTTCGACTCGATCAGGTCCGCCACCTGCTCGAGCATCTTCTTCGTCTTGATCTGCATGTCGTCGACCTCGATGCCCTCGATCGCCGAGTCGCTCTCCCCGGCCTCGCCCACCAGGTCCGACACCGTCGCCAGCGCCGGCGGAATGCCCACGATCTCCTGCGCCGACGGCAGCGTCTCGGTCCGCCCCGCCTTGCGCACCATCATCAGCATCATCCCCAGCGACACCACCGCCAGGGCCCCCAGCCCGATGTACTTCACCAGCCCCCCGCCCAGCGCCCCGTTCACCAGCCCGCCCACCCCCCCGCCCGCGCTGCTCGCCCCCGACGCGCCCCACCCACCGCCCCCGCCGCCTCCCCCACCGCCGGTCCCGGGCAGCCCCGACAGCGCCACCGGGATCATCGACACCACCACCTCGCCCGCCTGCGCCGCCGCCGCACCCCCACCACCCGCCGCGTCCCCCGCCGCCGTCGCCACCAGCGGCGCGACCAGGTCCTTGATCCGCTGCTGCTCCGCCGGCCACGCCTGGTTGATCTCGTCCGTCGTCGGCTCCGGCGCCGCCGGAGTCGCCGCGGCCGGGTCGCCCGCTGCCGGGGCCGCGACCGCCTTCGACTGCTTCACCACCTGCGCCACCCAGTCCCGCGGCACGCTCACCGACACATAGATCCTCGTCGCCTGTCCCTTGGCGTCGATCGTTACCGTGTCGCGCGTCCCCACCGCGTTCTCAAACTCCGTCGTCGACTCGCTGGTGTTCGTGTTCGTCGAGTTCCCGCTCGGGCCCGTCGCGATGTCCATCCCCGCGTTCGACCGCACGCCCGGCTCGGCGCCCTTGGTCGACTGCCCCGACGACGACGTGCTCGTCGTTTCCTTCGACACGAGCGACTCGGTGCCGCTCCCCTTGGGCAGCACCCGCTTCTCGCGCGACTCCTGCCGGGCCGTGTCGACGTGCGCGTTCACCGCGATCATCACCCCGTCGATGTACCCGAGCGTCTCCATCAGCTTGTCCTGCACCCGCTGCTCGACCTTCACGACCTGCTCAAATCCGCTCGTCGCGCTGACCTCGTCGCCGGTCTTGGCGCGGTAGCGCCGCCGCTTCGCCCCGTCGACGATCCGCACGTCCGCGGGATCGAGCCCCGCAACGCCGCCCGCCACCAGGTCCGCCAGCGCGTCCACCGTCCCCTGGTCCAGCCCCGCGTTCGAGCGCGTGAACACCGTCACCTGCGCCGACGGCTTGCGCGTCGGCGCCCCCAGGCCCCGCGGCTCGGGATTCGTCAGCATCACGTGCGCCGACTCGATCCCCGGGAACCCCGAGATGATCGCCGCCATCTCGTTCTGCACCGCGATCAGGTACATCTGATCCAGCTGGCTCCGCGGCATCATCCAGTTCTGCTTCTCCGCCAGGTTGCGAAAGAGCAGCGTCGTGTCGTCCGGCAGCTTGTGGTCGCTCCCCAGCCGCGCCAGCACCGAGTTCCGCTGCTCCACCGGCACGACCACCTGCTGCTGCGCGTCGCGTGTGAACGTGACCCCCAGGGTCTCCAGGTGCGCCGCCGCCCGCTCCTGCTCCGCCGCCGGCATCCCCGGCAGCAGCGCCACCATCTTGCGGTCGCCCGCGTACCGGCTCACCAGCAGCAGCGTCATCACCCCGACCACGCACAACGCCCCGATGAGCAGCTTCTGGCTGACCGTCAGGGCCCCGAGGTGCTTCCCGATGTTCGCCAGGATCTGGCGCAACTGGTTCATCGCTGCGGCCTCCGTGCCGTCTCACCCCCACTCCCCCACCCACCACAATCCACGCCACCCGCCCAAGCGCTCCGCGCAAGTGACGAGCTCGAACCGCAACTGTCGGCCGACGCGCAAACCCCCCTGCAACGCCGCCCGAACTGCGCCTACCCCCGGCCATTCCCGCGCGTGCCGCCGCGGCGGCAAAGGGCAAAGGGCAAATCCGCAAACAGCACATCAGAGCAAATTCCTCATTTGCCCTTTACCCTTTGCCCATTTGCCATTTGAAGCGGCGAAGCCGCTCACACCCGCATCTGCTTCACTTCGTCGTACGCCGCCTGCACCTTGTTGCGCACCGCAAGCAGCAGCTTGAACGCCGTGTCCGCCTTCTGCGTCGCCAGCAGCACCCCTTCGACGTCGTTGCGCCGACCCGCCGCCAGCTCTTCCATCGCCGTGGTCGCCTGCGCCTGCAGGTCGTTCACCTGGCGGATGTTGTCCATCAGCACGTCTTTGAAGCTCGGGGCTCCCGTGGGGGGGGCAGGAGCCGCGGGGCCCGACGGCGTCGCGCCCGGCATCGCGCCGGGGTTGACTCCAATTCGCCCGATCAGTCCCAGGGGGTCCGACATCGACGTGCCTCTCTATCTCGAACCGTTCCCAATCACCGGCTGGCCTCGTGCCGCCGCCCGTCCGCCCAACTTCATCGGCCCGTTCACGCCAGCAGCCGCAGCGCCTGCGCCGTCAGCGCCTTGGTCACCTCGGCCGCCGCCACGTTCGCCTCGTACGCCCGGGCCGCCTCCACCGCGTTGATCTGCTCGATCACCGTGCTCACGTTCGAGCTCGGCACATACCCCGCGTTCGGCCCCGTCTTGTAGGCGTACGGGTTCGTCGGGTCCCACTTCAGCTCGAGAGGAGACTCGTCCTCCTCGATCGACGCGATGTGCACACCCATCGCCCGCCCCTCCCCCGTCTTCGCGCTCGGATCCCCCGGCGCCATCATCGAAATCCGCCGCCGATACGGGCTGATCTGCCCGTTCTCGTCAACGAGCACATCCTTGTTCGCGATGTTCGACGCGATCGTCTCCAGCCGAATCCGCTGGGCAATCATCCCGCTCGTCGAAATGTCCAGCGATCCGTACATCGGAGGCTCCGGAGATCCCCCTCCGCAACGCGGAGGGGGAAATGCTTGACGAGCGTCCAGCTCGTCAAGCGAGGGGGAGGCGTTCGACCCCCCCGCGACCAATCACTTACACCCGTTCCCCAATCGCCGTATTCAGCATCTGGTACCGGCTCTTCAGCAAGTCCGAGGCCACCCTGAAAACCGTCGCGTTCTCCACCAGATCCTGCAGCATTCGCTCGGTATCCCCGTTGTTCCGGTCGTGGGCCAGGATCCCCGGCGACGCCGTCGCGGGGCGCAATTCCAGCCCGCCCCCGGCCCCGCGGCGCAATTCCCGCGTCTCTTTCAGCACCAGGTCACTCGCCGGTCTCGCGGCATTGACCCCCGACTCGCGCCGCCGGTCGATCGCCGCCCCCAGCTCCCGCTGAAAGTCGGTCACCGACACGTCCATCGGCCGAAAGTCCGGCGTCGAGATGTTGGCGATGTTGTGCGCGATGAGCCGGTGCCGGGCCCCGGCAAACCGCATCGTCATCTCCAGCGCCGGGACCGCCCCGCCGCCGATCACATCGCCGATCATCGACAGCCTCCGTCCATTGCCGATTGCCTATTGCCCACTGCCTCCCCTTACAGCGTCTGCTCAACCAGCTTCAGCTGCTTCCACTTCTTCAGCTTGAGCCCCAGAGTCCGCACGCCGATCCCCAGCGCCGACGCCGTCTTCTGGCGGTGCCCGTGGAACCGCTGCAGCGTCCGCACGATCGCCTCCCGCTCGATCTCCTCGAGCGACCGGTCGAACACGCTCGACACCGCCACGCTCCGCGAGATCGCGTCCATCGGCGCGCTGCCGTTCAGCGTCCCGTTCGCGCTCGCGTACACCGTCGACGCCCCGTGCGTGATCACGTGCGGACCGTGGCCGGCGTGGGCATGCCCGATCGAAGTCCCGTTCAGCCCCACGCCCGTGTGCACCGGCTTGCTCTCCACCTGCGCCGCCGGCGCCGCCATCGTCGCCGCGCTCCCCGTCAGCCAGGGCTCGATCAGCGCCGCATCGATCACGCCGCCACGGCTCAGCACCACCGCCCTCTCACAGATATTCGCCAGCTCACGCACGTTGCCCGGCCAGCGGTACTGCAGCATCGCCTGGATCGCCTGCTCGTTCAGCACCACCTCGCCGCGCCCCTCGCGGGCCGCGACGCCCTTGACGAAGTGCTGCGCCAGCGCCGGCACATCCTCCATGCGGTCCCGAAGGGCCGGCAGGTGGATCGGCAGCACGTTGAGGCGGAAGAACAGGTCCTGGCGGAACTCGCCCCGCGACACCGACTGCGGCAGGTCCCGGTTGCTCGTCGCAATCACCCGCACGTCCACGCCGATGCTCGCGCTCGCGCCCACGCGCTCGAACACGCGCTCCTGCAGCACCCGCAGCAGCTTCGCCTGCACCCGCGTGCTCACTTCGCCGATCTCGTCGAGCAGCAGCGTGCCGCCGTCCGCCAGCTCGAACCGCCCCTTGCGGAGCTTCTCGGCTCCCGTAAACGCCCCGCGCTCGTGCCCGAACAGCTCGCTCTCCAGCAGCGAATCGGAGAGGGCCGCGCAGTTCACCGCGAGGAAGCCCTCCTCCCGCCGCTGGCTCAGTTCATGGATCGCCTTCGCGACGACTTCCTTGCCCGTGCCGGATTCGCCGCAGATGAGCACCGTGCCGCCCGAGTCCGCCACCGCCTGCACCTGGGCCTTCACCCGGCGCATCGCCGGCGAGTCCCCGATGAGCCGGTCCAGCCCGATCGGCGCCACCACCGCAGCGCCCTCGGGCGTCGTGGCCGACACATCGGCCCCGCGCCGCAGCACCGCGTTCTCACGCACCAGCCGCGTGTGCTCCAGCGCCCGCTTCACCGCGATGATGAGCTCGTCACCCTCGAACGGCTTGGTCAGGTAGTCAAACGCCCCCACCTTCATCGCCTTCACGGCCGAGTCCACGGCCCCGAACGCGGTCATCAGAATCACCGGAAGATCCTCGTCGATCTTCCGAACCTGCTCGAGCAGCTCGATCCCGGTCATGCCCGGCATCTTCAGGTCGCTGACGACCGCATCAGGCCGACGCTTGGCGATCTGCTCCAGCGCCGCGTTCCCGTCGGTCGCCGTGACGACCGTCAGCCCCGCTCGCTGCAGCGTCTCCGCCACACCGTCGCGCATCAATTCCCGATCGTCAACGACAAGAACCGTGCTGCTCATACGTCGCCGCTCCATGGCTGTGGGCTCGCCCCTCGTTGGATTGAGGGGGGGGCCCGGCTCGGGTCTCCGACCCGCATATGTCTCTTTGAAACTCAGGTGGAAGTCACCTGAGGGCTACTTCAGGACCCCCACCGTCGGCCGATCCGGGCCCGCTTCCGGCAATATCAACTCAACAACCGCCCCGATCCGTTCACCTTTGCGCGTTCCTTCCACATTCGACACCCGTACACGACCCCCGTGCGCATCCACAATCCTGTGGACGATCGCCAACCCAAGCCCCGTCCCCGCCGCCCGCGTCGTGTAGAACGGGTTGAACATCCGGGCGATCACCTCGGGGCTGACCCCGGGACCCGAGTCCTCGACCCGCAGCACCACCGACGCCCCCGTCCCCTGCCCGTTCTCGACCTGACGCGACGCGCTCAGCTTCAGCACCCGCTCCCGCCCCCCTCCCTTCCCGCACTCGTGCTCCGTCATCGCCTCGACGCCGTTGCGCACGATGTTCACCAGCGCCCGCCCGATCAGCCCCGGGTCGCACACCAGCCCCACGCCCGCGCCCGCCTGGTCAACGCTCAGCCGCACTCCCCCTGCCGCCAGCTCCACCCGCCCGATCTCCTCGACCGCGGCCGCAAACAGCTCCCCGGCCCCGATCGGCGATGGCGTCACACGCGTCTCCCGCGCAAACGCCAGCATGTCCCGCACAATCGCATCAATCCCCCGCACGGCCGTCAGCACCCGCCCCGCAATCTCCCGCTCCGCCGGCCGGTCCGCCAGGTCCTTCTCCAGGATCCGCGCGTGCAGCCCGATCGACCCCAGCGGATTCCGCACCTCGTGCGCGATCCCCGCCGCCATCTCCCCCAGCGCCGCCAGCCGCTTCGACCGCTCGATCTCCTCGTTCGCCCGCGCCAGCTCGGCCTTCAGCCGAGCCACTTCCTCGCGCAGCAGCTCGTGCGTCCCCGTCAGCCGGGACGTCACCTCGTTGAACGAGCGCAGCAGCTCCGCAAGGTCGCCCGCGCCCAGGCCCCCGGCCCCCCCACCGACCCCCCCACCAGCCCCGCCCTCGCGCGCCGGCTCGATCATCAGTTGATTCGTCGCCTCGTCCAACGCCTTAGACCTCCCGATCCTGCCACGTCCCCGAGACCGGCCCGCCCGCGTTCTGCCGCGTATTCCCGCCATACGCCGCGACCGCGCCCCGCCGGTTCGCCACCACCGCCAGCTCGCTCGCCACGCTCGCCCGCTGCTGCTCCAGCAGCGAACGGTCGGCCTCGTCCTGCCGCCCCACGCTCTCGATCGCGTCCCCGATCTGCCCAACCAGCTCCGTCATCCGTTCACGCACCGGCGTCTCCACCAGCGCCATCACCGACTCCCACCGCGCCCGGAACGGCTCGATCTCCTCGCCGATCCGCGTCAATTCATCGATCGCCCCCTGCCGCTCCGCCAGCACCGTCAGCAGCGCGTCGGTGTTCCCGCTCGCCACCGCCTCGCGCTGCCGGCCGCACAGCGCCTCCAGCTTGCGGCACTGCTCCAGCTGCGCCTCCAACCGCCGCACCAGGTGCGGCCCCCAGACGCGCGGATCAGCGTGCGGATTCGTCGTTGTGCCGTTCGTCCCGGTCATCCATGACCTCAGCTTTCTAATGAGCCGTCATCCCTGACCCAAGTACCCAATTGCCTTGCCCCTGGCCCCTGGCCCCTGATCCCTGGCCCCTACTCCCCCCCCTGCCCCTCCTCCGCCATCACCCGCGCCCGCTCGAGTTCGATCTGCGTCGACGCCTCCAGCCACCGCTCCCAGTGCTGGCGCGACATCGGCAGGTCCGGCCCGTCAAACGCCCCCTTGGGCATCTTCTGAAGCTGCTCCTTCGCACGCTCGTTCGCCGTCGCCGCCTTCGCCCAGTCGCCCCGCCGCGCGTACGAGCTCACGATCTGCATCATCGCGATCATCGACGCCGGGTCGTTCGGATACGCCTGCCGGGCCGCGTCGTACCGGCGCACCGCCAGCTCGTCGTCCCCGCGGTCAAACGCCACGTCCCCCAGGTACAGGTACGAGTTCCGCAGCCACGCCTTCTCGATGTCCGTCAGCCGCTCGGGCGCCACGCTGTCGAGCGCCGTGCGAACCTTCTCGAAGTACATGTCCGCCTGCTCGAGCCGCTTCGTCCGGTCGGCCTCGAGCTTCTGCCGGCGCGACGCCGGGATGCTCTCGTTCAGCGCCTTGAGCAGCTCCGCCGCACTCATCCGATAGCTGTCCGCGAGCATGAACGTCCACGCCCGCACCTGCCGATCCTCCGGGTACCGCTCGAGGCACTCCGTCAGCCGAGCGATCGCGTCCTCGTACCGCCCGCGGTGGTAATACAGCCGCGCCAGCGCCGCCAGCGCGTCGCGATACTCCTCCGCCCGCGGCGTCACCGTCTGCCCGCTCAACACCCCCGTCAACAACCCCTCCGCCGCATCATCGTTCGCCTCGTCCGCGTCCCGCAGATAGCACATCGCCAGCGGCACGATGCTCCGCTCCGCCCACGGCCCGACCGCCCCCGGCGACTGCCCCTTTTGCCGCAACTCCTCGTACAGCCCCTCCGCCGCCGTGAAGTCGCGCCGCGCGTGGAACGCCTGCGCCAGCCGGAATTTCGCCTCCGGCCTGAGCTTGTCATTCTCGGCGGCCGTTTCCGCATACTCGCGGAACGCCTTCACCGCCTCGTCAAGGTCGCCGCCGCGGTCCGCGCAATCCGCCGCGCTCCACAGCGACTCGGCCGACCCCTCCGGGTCCGACCCCTGCACCGCCCGCGCATGCCGCCGGAAATACCCGGCCGCCGACAGCAGGCTCGACTTCGCCACGATCCGCGCCGCCTCCGGCATCTCCGCGATCGAGCGCATCGAGGGATTCGCTTCCCACGCCGCCTTGATCCCCGCGTCCGCGAGCTTCAGGTGAGACTTCGCCAGCGCCCCGAGAACCTCCGCCGGCACTTCCGACCCGGCATAGAGCGTCTCGGCCATCTGCGCGTACACCAGCGCCGCCCCCTCCTGGTTCGCCGCCGAGCGGTCCGCGTGCAGCGACATCAGCGACTTGCTCACCGCGCTGGCGCTCACGCCCCGCATCGAAGGCCGCGCCGTCGCGCCCGCGCCGTGGCTGTCCGCTGGCGGGGGGGCGGGCGGCGTCGACGCCGCCGCGTTTCCATGGTCATCCGGTGTTGCGGGCGCCGCCGCGTGCCCGTCCCCGCCCGCGGGCGCCGCCGGC
>CAZMCC010000039.1:0-33505 GCA_964564695.1 uncultured Phycisphaeraceae bacterium
CGAGGAGTTTCTCGCCGCGGAAGCCGATGCCGGGCGCCTGGACCTGAAGCTCAAGCCCCTTGCCGTGGAGGCGCTGCTGCACGGGCACTGCCACCAGAAGGCCTTCGGCGCGATGCCGGCCGTGGAGAAAGCGCTGAAGCTGGTGCCCGATCTCAAGCTGCGCACGCTCGAATCAAGCTGCTGCGGCATGGCGGGCAGCTTCGGCTACGAAGCCGAGCACTACGAGATGTCGATGAAGATGGGCGAAGCGAGCCTGCTCCCCGCGGTGCGCGAGGCCTCAGCCGAGACCCTGCTGGTGGCCGGCGGCACGAGCTGTCGCCACCAGATCGAGCATGGCGCGCGGCGCGAAGCGCTGCACGTCGCCAGGGTTTTGGAAATGGCGTTGGTCTAGGTTTTGTGAACGGACTGGAAAACAGCGAAGCAGAAAACTATTTCCAAAGTTCAACGCTCTTGCCCCCGCCACGCAGCCGCTCGGCGCGCGCCTGCAGGTAGCGCTGGAACGAAGGTTCCTTGCGATACGCGCCGCTCGCCACGTAGTCGAGCGCGCTGGCGAGATGAAATGGGCGCACATAGGCCTCGGTGCGAAACGCCTCCCTGCCGCGGTCGAACAGCACCAGCGTGGGCGTGTACACGACGCGCAGCTCCCGCGCCTGCGGCGCCGATAGCGTCAGGCGGTAGACCGTAAATTTCTCGATCAGGCGGCGCACCTCCGGCCTGTGCAGCGCATCACGGTGCAGCTCGTCGCAGCCCGCGCAGTACGGAGTCTCGAACAGCAGCGCCACCGGCTTCGCGCCGCTCAGGACGACGGGTGGCGCCGCGAAGAAAGCTTCGTCGTGCAGGCTGGCGCTGGCGGATTCCTTGATCGCGGTCTTGACGTACTCGTCGTAGGACACGATGTGCCGCTTGGCGGGGTCGCCGAAGGGGGCGCTGGGGATGCGCTGGGTGAGGATGCCGGCAGAGAACTTGGGGGTGTAGGGCACGGTGGCGGTACCTCGGTTGCGACGAAAAAGGCCCCGCCCGGATCCCTTGTGGGGGTGGGGCGGGGCCGATTCTAGCGATGGATGGACGTCGGTCCGGGGCGGTGCTCCGGACGCGGAAAATCACCCGCAGCCGGCGGCGATGTCCTCGAACCAGGAGTTGATGAATTCGCCGACATCGGTGGAGTTGACAATGCCGTTGTTGTCCCAGTCGGAGATCAGGGTGCCGTCGACCTGATCCTGGAACCAGGCGTTGATGAACTCGCCGACGTCGGTGGAGTTGACGATGCCGTTGCCGTCGAAGTCGGCGGGGCACTTGCTGCCGCCGCTGATACCGACGAGGACTTCGACGGACTCGACGTCGCCGCACTTGGAGGTGAAGACGACGGTGTAGGTACCCGAGTCGGAGGGCTGCACGCCGGTGATGGTCAGGGACACGGGGAGCCCGTCGGTGGGCGAAGTAAGTGAGGCGGACGCGCCGCTCACGTCGCCGCCGCCGGCCGAAGCGCCACCGGGGCCGTCGGCGATGTCGACGCCGTCACGCTGCCACTGGAAGGAGACGCCGGTGTAGCCGCGCGATGCGGCGGCGGTGAGGGTGAGGGTATCGCCGGTGTTGCCGGACTGGGGCTCGGGCTGAATGCGGATGGTCGGGATGCCGGTGAAGGACCAGCGGGCAAAGTTGGCGTTGGGGAAGTTGCCGGCGCTGGAGAAGATGCCGGCCGCGGCGAGTTCGCCGTTGGGCAGGAGCGCGACGGCGCGGACGACGCCGGAGATGCCGACGCCGAGGGGTTGCCAGGCGGCGCCGTCCCAACGGGCGATGGCGCTGAAGTCGTCATCGAAGTAGCCGCCGGCGACGATCTCGCCGCTGGGGAGCTCGACGATGGAATACACCGCGCCGCCGTTGAGCCCGCCGCCGAAGGCGGACCACGCGACGCCGTTCCATCGCGCGATGTTGTGGGCGGTCACGCCGCTGACGCTCAAGAACCCTCCGCCGATGAGGAGGTCTCCGTTGGAGAGCACCATCGCCGTTTCGATCGGGCCGGCGGCGGTGCCGATGGTGATCCAGCTCGCGCCGTCCCAGACCTTGACCACGGAGCTGGCGGCGACGATATTGCCGTTGGGCAGCTGGGCGAGCGCAGTGGGGATGATGCCGGGGCTGCCCAGCGAGTTCCACTGCGTGCCGTCCCAGCGGGCGATGTGGTCGTAGGCCGAGCCGTCGAGGAAGGAGAAGGAGCCCGCGGCGACGATGTCGCCGTTGGCGAGCGTGAGGAGTTCCTGGATCTGGTTGTTGGCGTCCGAGAGGGTTCCGACGCGGAACCAGGGAAGCCCGTCGTTCCATCGGGCGATGCTCTTGGTGTACTCGACGCCGGCCATGGTGAAGTTGCCGACCGCGAAGACGGTGTCGTCTTGGCCGACGGCGAGGTCCCAGACGGTGTTGACGTCAAAGCCGGAGCCGACGGGGTTGAAGCCCAGGCCGTCCCAGCTTGCGACGCGGTTGAGGGCGGTTTCGCCGACCGAGATGAAGGAGCCGCCGAGGATGAGTTCGCCGGTGGCGCGGACGGCGAGTGAGGTGACGGAGGCGTCGAGGCCGTTGGCGACGGCGGACCATTCGGAGCCGTTCCAGACGCCGATGTTTTCGGCGCGGGCGGTGCCGACGTGGTCAAAGCCGCCGCCGACGACGACGCCACCGGGGATCGGAGCGATGCCGCTCCCGCTGCCGTCCGTACCCGCGCCCACGGCCGACCAGGTGGAGCCGTTCCAGACGGCGACGTCGTTGGCGGGGTTTCCGCCGGCCATGCTGAACTGGCCGCCGGCGTACAGGTCAGAGCCGATGAAGACCAGCGAGGTGGAGTTGGTGCCGGTGAGGCCGGTTCCCAGGGCGCTCCACGCCAGGCCGACCCAGCGGGCGACGCGCGAAGCGGGCGTGCCGCCGACGTTGGAGAACTCGCCGCCGGCGATCAGGTCGCCGCCGGGGGAGACGGTGAGCGCAAGGACGTCGGCATTGACGCCGATACTGCTGCCGACGAACGCGGACCAGTTCGCGCCGTCCCAGCGGGCGATGCGGTTGACGGTGTTGCCACCGGCGGTCGTGAAATATCCGCCGGCGATGATGTCGGTACCGAGGAGGGCGAGGGCCTGGACGCCGGGGCTGACGCCGCCCATGCCGGTACCGAGAGCGGACCCTGTGGAGCCGTTCCAGCGGGCGATGCGAGAGGCGGGCGTGCCGCCGGCGCCGCTGAACATGCCCGCGGCGACGAGGTCGCCGTTGGACATGGTGCTACCGAGTAGACGACGACCGCGCCACCGGTGATTCCCGATCCGAGCTGGGCCCACTCGTTGGTGGTGGGATTCCAGGTGACGATGCGGCTGGCGATGCTTCCGCCAATGGTGGAGAACTGCCCGGCGAAGACGATGCGGGGGTCATTGCCGCCGGGGCCGTCCTGGTCCCACGAGCCGACGTCGGCCACGAAGGCGTCGGCGCCGGGGACGCCGTCGCCAGGGAGCCACTGGGCGTCGCACTGGGCGTTGGCGGTGGAGGAGAGCGCCGCGATCGCCGTGAAGGCGGTCAGCGACGACAGAAGGGACCGACTGGACCGTTCTCTGCGCGTGGTCATGACGATGGACTCCTCACGAAAAGCGACCCCGCCCCTGTTGATGTCCATGGTGCTGCGTCCGGCGGCCTTAGCCAGAGAACCAACCGACAACGAATGGCCGGTGGTCGTAAGTATTCGCGTCTGGGGCGCGTCGCGGTTCGGAAAACTCCCGGCTTGACCGTTTCGACCGAAAGCGGCGGGGTCGGACCCAGGGCGCGAGTGGTCGGTGAAATGAAATACCGGCGGCGTTGGTGCGCACGGGTGGGCCGACCGTTCCCCGAATTCAGGATCGGATCGTCCGGAACAGCCTGCTACTTCGACTTCACCCAGAACTGCTCCGGCACGGTCACAAAAGTTCCGCGGCCGTCGCGGACGAAGCGCAGGCCCTTCACGTTGCCCTCTCGGACGGCGATGGCGCGGAGCGAGTAGGGGCTTGGGGCACCCAGCTCGAACCAGTACTCGGCCGGGGCGTCGGGGTCGGCGCCGGGGGACTCGGCCGGGATCACCTGGGCCCGGACGACGGTGTGCTCGGCGGAGCGGTAGTGCCACAGCGGGGTGAGGGACGTTTCGGCACGCCGGCCGGGCTCGACCTCGAGGGTCGCGGCCTGGCGGAGCTTGCTGCCGCCCGAGTCGGTGTCGCCGGTGTCGCGCCCGCCGACCCAGTAGTGGACGGTCATGGGCGTGGTGGAGTCGTTGCGGAAGGCGACGGTCGGGCCGGCGACGCGTGTGGCCTCGCAGCCACCGCCGAAGAATGCGCACAGCGCGAGCACTGCGCATGAGGCGAGAGCGAAGGGTTGTCGAGTGGTGCGTGCGGGCGCGCGTCGCGTCGCGGTCATGGTCAACGCCTCCTTGCGTTCGGTTGGGATGGTACGCGGGGGGAGGTCGGGGGTTGAGCGCACGACCGGCCCAAAGCGGCCGGTAGTTGCACCCCTGGAGCGGCTCGGAAGAAATCGGGGGGCGGCCTGTCGGCCGCGCCCCGCGTGGAGTGCAGGGTGAAGGAGACGATCAGGTGCCGCAGCGGGCTTCGTCGGTGGCGAACCAGGCGTTGATGAACTCGCCGACGTCGGTGGAGTTGGTCTGGCCGTCGCCGTTCCAGTCGGCGAGGGTGGAGAGGAAGGACTGGTCGGTGAAGTAGTCGTTGACGAGGTCGCCGACGTCGGTGGAGTTGGTGACGCCGTCGCCGTTCCAGTCGCCGGGGCAGCCGCCGCCGGTGGCGATCTTGATGATGGCTTCGACTTCGGCGCCGCCGGCGCTGGGCTGGATGTCGACTTCGACGAAGACGTATCCGGAGTCGTCGAGGTCGATGCCCTGGCTGGCGACGGTGGAGGTCTTGATCTCGTTGACGAGCCAGTCGCCGACGGTGTCGCCGTCCACGTCGATCTGGTCGCCGGTCTTGAGGATGCGCCGTGCGGAGACGTCGATGTTGGGGCCGTTGCCGAAGTAGAGGACCTGGTCGGCGGTGGTCCGGTAGCAGAAGACGACCTCGTCCTGGTTGTTGATGGCGACGCCGTTGACGACGTAGGAGTTGGTGATGGTGATGCCGTCGATGGCGACGCCGTTGCGGACTCGGATAGCTCCGTTGTAGACGACGACGTCGTTGCTGGGAGTGACGGTGGTGGTGGTGACGCCGCCCATGATCCAGTTGCCCTGGTTGTTGATGCCGACCTCGTCGAAGCTGGTCCAGTTTTCGCCGGCGCCGCCGCCGGTGGCGGTGCCTTCACGGAGCAGGATGTCGGTGTTGTTGCGGGCGACGATGGTGTCGGTGGCGGTGGGCGGGACGAGCTGGATGACGTGGATGCGCTGGGAGCTGTTGTCGGCGACGTGGAAGGTGAAGTTGCTGCCGCCGGTGGCGATGGCGATGCCGGCGATGGTTTCGCCGCCCATGAAGACCTTGGAGATGACGCCGGTGACCGGGTCGCGGGTCCACAGGACGCGATTGGAGGTGGGGCCGGCGGGGTTGTCGTCGATGCCGCCCATCCAGTAGGAGCGCCCGTCGGGGCACATCTCGGGGCGGGAGTTGAAGATGGAGAACATGCCCTTGATGCCTGGGGCGGGGTCGCCCTCGGCGAGGATCATGCCGTCCTCGCCCCAGACGGCGTCGCGGCCGACGGCGGCGGTGGGCGAGTAAATGAACGTGCCGCCGTTGCCGACGCCGGAGGTGCCTTCAACCCCGGTGAGCACGGGATCGGCGGAATTCGTGTTGCGCCAGATGATGCGGTTGTTGAAGAAGACGAAGCCGTCGGTGGGGCTGAGCACGCCGGTGAAGCCGCAGTGCCCGGTCTTGGTGGTGAAGGGGGTGTTGACGGTGCCGACGGTCGAGGCGCCGGCGCCCGGGGGGCTGTCGCCGCCCTTGACGATGATCGCGCCCGGGACGGTGATCTGGGCGCACAGGGTGGCGGGCAGAGCGGCGAGCCCGGCGAGGGCCGCGACGACAAAAACGGAACGACTCATATAGGCATCCTCCATTGGGGGCACCCCTGTCGGGGCGCGGTGAAATTCGCGGACTGGCCAGTTTACTGAAAAACGCCCGGCGCGTCACCCGTGAAATGGCGGGATTAAGCCCGGCTACGCTGGCAAGATGCGTGTTCTGCTTACCAACGACGATGGGATCCAGGCACCCGGGATCGCCGCGATGTACCACGCCCTGGCCGACACCTGGGGCGAGTTCGGTGTTCCGGTCGGGGGGGCGGGGACGACGGTTGAGTGCATCGCGCCGATGACCGTCCAATCGGCGACGGGCCACGGCGTCACGTTCCACCAGCCGCTGACGGTCCGCAAGGAGGTGCTGTTTGGCACCGGCGACCACGGTGGCCGAAAGGGGGCGGTGCCCGAGGTGGTCGGGTTGGGCGTCGACGGGCGTCCGGCCGATTGCGTGAAGCTCGCGCTCTCGAGCCTGTGGCCGGAGAAGCACGGCGCGGGGTCACGCCCGGATCTGGTGATCAGCGGGATGAACTCGGGGGCGAACTGCGGGATCAACGTGATCTATTCGGGCACGGTGGCGGCGGCCCTGGAGGCGGCGTTCCTGGGCGTGCCGTCGATCGCGGTGAGCCTGCACATCGGGCCGGGCGGGATGCAGGCGGCGAAGTTTGGCGTGGCGGCGCGGTACGCGCGCCGGGTGATCGACGTGATCCTCGCGTCAGGCCCGCTCGAGGCGCACTCGTGCCTGAGCATCAACGTGCCGATCACGGACCGCGAGTGGGCCAAGCCGGGGGAGTGGCCGGCGATCCGCGTGTGCCCGATGAACACGCACGGGCTGATTGACCAGTATGTGAAGCGGACGAATCCGTCGGGGGAGGCGTACTACTGGCCGTCGGGCCACGGACTGGATTTCCACGGGACCGAAGAGGGCAGCGACGTGGACTGGCTTTTGAAGCGGTGCGTGACGGTGACGCCGCTGATGTACGACCTGACGCGGCGCGGCGTGCTGGGGGAGTGGGCGCAGCGCATCGGGGGGTGATGCATCGGGGGGTGGTGCGGCGGATCGACGTTCGATGCTCTCGAACGCGAATCAGCTCATGACCTGCATCGCGTTGTCGACCGCGGCCGGGAGCTTGGCCATCAGCTCGTCGCACTTGGCCGGCGTGAGCTTCAGGTCGTCCAGAACGTCCTGCGGGATGTCGGTGGACACAAGGTCGAGCCGGAACGCGCCCGGGAGCGTGGCGACGAGGTGGTCGGCGATGCACACGACGCTCGCGAGCGTGCGGCACTCGGAGGGGAGCTGCAGCGGGTTGTGGTGGTGGCCGGTGACGTAGCCGAAGCTCTTGGGGAACTTCCACTTCTCGCACAGGGCCTTGCCGAAGTCCTGGTGGGTGGCGCCGAAGACTTCTTCCTCAGTCGCGAGCATGTCGATGGTGATCGGGGCGCCGGGCTTGGGGCAGATCTTGTTGACGACCTGCGCGAGCTTGTCGCGGCTGGCCTGCAGCTCGACGACGATGCCGATGTCGTGGATGAGCCCGGCGAGGAAGGCCTCGTCGGCGAGCCCGAGGCGGATGGAGTCGGCGATCATCTTGCTCGCGGCGGCGACCGCCATCGAGTGCGTCCACAGGTCCTTGGCGCTGAACGCCGGCGTCACGTCGCCGCCCTTGAAGAGCTTGGCGAGGCTGGCGGCGATCGCGATGTTCTTCACGGCATTGAGGCCGAGCAGGACGATGGCGCGGTTGATCGAGGCGACCTGGCCGGGCAGGCCGTAGAAGGCCGAGTTGACGACCTTGAGCACGCGTGCGCACAGGGCCGGGTCGTTGGCGATGAGCGCGTGCAGGTCCTGGGCGGTGCTCTTGGGGTCTTCGACCAGGCGCACGATCTTCGCCGTGATCTCCGGGAGCGTCGCGATGTGGCTGATTTCGCGGAGAGCGGATTGAACGGCCTGCTCCCGGGTCTGCATATCTACGGGCATGGGGTCTCTCCAGGGCCTGATCGCCGCAACGTGGATCGGGCCGCGCGCAGAGAGACTTGCGTTAAAGAAGGACCACCCGGCGGGGCGGGCCTAATAACTGTTGCGTTTGCGGATGAACCCGGGATCGCGGGGGTCGATCTCGGCGAGGGCGGCCGCGATGCGCTCGCCGGCGGTGCCATCGCCGAAGGGGTGCGGCTTCCAGCGCGAGCGGCTGGCGTTGCGGGCCGCGTCGATGATCGCGGGCAGGTCCGCGAGGCGGTCCTCGGGCGCGTCGGTCACGTTATCGGGGCGCTCGCGCCCCGCCTGGCGTGGGCCCACGTTGACCACTGGGAGCCCGACCGCGGCGGCCTCGATAAGACCCGACGAGCTGTTCCCGACGAGCACGCCGCGGGGGTTCTGGGCGAGCCGCTTGAGCAGGGCGATAAACGTTGGGCGTGGGACGTGCTCGACGGCCGTCCAGCGGCTCATGGATTCGGGGCGGTTCGAGCGGTCGAAGAGCTCGCCGACGACGATTTCGCGCCCGGGGTCGTGGTTGGGCGCGAGGCACAGGACGTTCCCCGCGATCACCCCGTCAACGGCTGCGGACACGGCTCCAACCAGGGCCCGTTCGCGCTCTTCCGGGAGGCCCGAGGGATGGATGAGCACGATGCACGAGGGATCGCCGAGAGCGGCGGCGTCGGCGTCGTCGAGGGCGGGGAAGTCGTCGAGCCCGTCGATCGCCGGTGAGCCGACGAGGCGGATCCGCTCGCGCGGTTCGCCCATCCGCTCGATGCGCCCGGCGCTGGTGGCGCTGGCGGCGAGGTGAAGGTGCGCGAGCTTGGTGATGGCGTGGCGCATGGCCTCGTCGGCGATGCCCTCGGCCCGGTCGCCGCCGTGGATGTGCGCGACGCCGATCCCGCCGATGCTCGCGGCGGCGGCGGCGGCGAAGGCCTCGATGCGGTCGCCGAGCACGACGACCCAGTCGGGGGCGATTGAAGCGAAGGCGCGAGCGAGGCCCTCGGTGCCTCGTCCCGTGGCGGCGGCGTCGGCGAGGCGGGTGATGCCGGCGCTGGCGCCGGGGTCCTGCATGGCCACCCGAGCGGCGACCGGGAACTGGGCCTCGACCTCGCGGGCGGTGTACGCGGGCGCAAGCAGATGCGAGCCGCAGACGACGACGACGCGCTCGAGACGGGGATGGTCCTCGATGGCCCGGAGGACGGGTGTGAGCAGCCCGAACTCGGCCCGCGAGCCGGTCACGACGCAGACGCGGCGCGGTGCGGACGATCTGCGGTGGGGGGCGGGCTCGACGGTCACGTGGGGAGGATACTCGGGTGGGCGGCCCGGCCGCACGCCGTCCGAGGCGGTCATCCGGCGGCGAGCGCGGTTTCGAGCTTGCTCAGCAGCAAGAAGGCGACGGGGCGGGACACGCCGACCCGCTTGCGGAACTCGGTGTCGTGGTCGAACTCCTGCAAGGTCGCTCGCGTGGCGTGGACCAGGATCGTGAGGTCGGCGGCCTTGGTGACGATCTCGGCGTGGTCGGGCTCGCAGTAGGCCTGCTCGAAGCGCTGCTGCAGCGCGTCGGTGTCGGCTTCAGAGCCGATGACGTGGACGAAGTCGGGGACGTGGAAGCCGGTGCGCACCTCCGTCAGCACGTTGGCGCACACCAGCAGTTCTTCGCGTTCGAGAGTGAGTTTGATCATCAGTGGGGCTCGCTTCAGCGTAGTCGGGGTTCGATTGGGAGGAATCCGGGCGCAGAAACCGCGCGGCGGGGCGGACCGGGTCGGCGTGCGATCCGCACCCGGCCCGGGACACGATGATCGGTCCATGAAGATCGGTCGGCAGGAACTCGGACAGGTCGGGGGCGGTGTCTACGTCATCGCCGAGATTGGCGTGAACCACGACGGGTCTCCCGAGCGGGCGGCGGAGCTTGTCCGTGCGGCGGCTACGGCCGGGGCCGACGCGGTGAAGTTCCAGGTGTTCCGGGCCGAGCTGCTGATGAGCCGTGCGGCCCGGCTGGCGGAATATCAGGCGGCCGCCGGCGAGCGCGACCCGATCGAGATGCTGCGACGCCTCGAGCTCTCGATGGATCAGCTGGGTCGGCTCGTCGAGATCGCCCACGGACAGGGCCTTGACGCGATCGCGACCGTGTTCAGCGTCGACCTCGTCGACGCGGCGAACGACCTGGCGTGGGACGCGTTCAAGACGGCGAGCCCGGACATCGTGCACCGGCCGCTGCTGCGGGCGATCGCGGGCACGGGCGAACCGATGATCGTGAGCACGGGCGCGAGCACGCTCGACGAGGTGCGCCGCGCGGTGGGATGGCTCGACGATGCGCGGAGCGATCGTCGCCTGGCCCTGCTGCAGTGCGTGAGCGCGTACCCGGTCAGCGACGACGACACGGCCATTGACGGTATTGCCGCCTTGCGCCGCGAGTTCGCCGGCGTGCCGATCGGCTACAGCGACCACACGCAGGGGACCGCGACCGGTGCCGACGCCGTCGAGTGGGGCGCGGCCATCCTCGAGAAGCACCTCACCTACGACCGTGCGGCCGGCGGCCCCGACCACGCGGCGTCGCTCGACCCGGCCATGTTCAGCGAGTACGTGCGTGCGGCCCGCGCGGCCCACGGGCGCTGGGGCGACGCGTCGATCATGGGCGTGAAGCGCGTGCTCGAGGTCGAGGCCGACGTGCGGGGCGCGTCGCGCCAGTCGATCGTCGTGCGGCGCGATCTGGCCGAGGGGCACGTGCTGACGCCGGCCGATATCACCTTCAAACGCCCCGGGACGGGGCTCGAGCCCTGGCAAACCGACTGGGTGATCGGGTCGCGCCTCGCGAAGCCGCTCGCGGCGGACATGCCGCTGACGATGGATGCGCTCCAAGGATGGCTGGGGAGCGGGCGGATACCGATGGAGGCCGCGGCGTGAATCCCGGGGCGATCGCGATCATCCTGGCGCGGGCGGGAAGCAAGGGCGTGCCCGGCAAGAACGCGGCGCTGGTGGCCGGGCGCCCGTGCATCGCCTGGACCATCGATGCCGCGCGCGCCGCGCGCGGGGTGGAGAAGGTGGTCGTGAGCACCGATGGAGCGGCCCTCGCGGCGATCGCTCGCGGGCTCGAGTGCGACGTCATCCAGCGCCCGGCCGAGCTTGCGAGCGACACCGCCCGCGTGGACGACGCGGCCCGCCACGCCGTGCAGGTGTCGTGCGCTCCCGCCGACGACCGACCGATCGTGATCCTGTACGCGAACGTGCCGGTGCGCCCCGACGGGCTCATCGACCGCGCGATCGACCTGCTGCTCGGGAGCGGGTGTGACAGCGTGCAGAGCTACGCGCTCGTCGGCAAACACCATCCCTGGTGGACCGCCCGGCTCGACGGCGTGGGACGCGTTTCACCCTGGGAGGGATCGGTCCTCAACCACGGCGTGTTCCGTCGCCAGGACCTGCCCGCGGCGTATGTGCCCGACGGCGGGATCATCGCGCTGACGCGCCGGGCGCTGTTCGGACGCATCCCGGGCGTGACGCCCGGGCCGCACGCGTTCTTCGGTGCGGACCGGCGCGGCGTCGAGAACCCCGAGGGCTCGGTGGTGGATATCGACTCGCCGATTGATCTGGTAGTCGCCGACGCGTTGCTCAGGCAACGAGCGGTCGAGCGAGCGGAACGGTGCTGACGGTGGGCGTGGGGGCCGTGCCGCGCAGCGCATCGCGGATCATCTCGCGCCGGCGGTTGAGCACGGTGCGCCAGGCGTGAGCGAGCGTGGACTTGAGTGTGCTGGGTGAGCCGGGCGCGGGGCGGGCCTCGCGTTCGTTCGTGGCGGCCGTGGCGTCGCTGAGCACCGTGAGACGCGACGCGAGCATCGCCGCACGCACGCCCGCGGGCAGGGGGAGCGGGCCGATGCGTTCGCCGGGGACGCGGATGGGCAGCGGATCGATGGCCGCGGCGCCCGCGATGACGGTCCAGCGGTCGTAGAAGTTCTCGATCTCGGCGAGCGTGTGGTCGCACTTGGTGATGCGGGGGACGACCCAGAAGCGCGGGCAGGCCTGGGCGGGCTGGCGAGAGGCCGCGACGAGGCGAGCCACGTTGCCGCGGGCACGCTCGAAGAGAGGCGCCCCCATCACGCGGGTGTAGGTCTCGGACGTCTCGGCCATGAGGTCGACGCTCACGATGTCGGCGCCCGACTCGGAGAGGGCATCGACGAGCGGCTCGGCGCACACGAGGTCGGTGCGAAGGTGGACGGCGCCGAGGCGCCCGCCGGCGACGAGGTGGGCGGCGGCGCGGACGACGTCGAACACGCCGGGGTGCTGGAGCGGGTCGCCGAAGCCGCCCAGGGTGAGCACGCCGTCGGGGCGCAGGGCGCTGTATTGGTCGATCAGGTCGAGGGCGCGCCCTGTGGCCATCGCGGGTCGGTCAACGGCCCCGACCGAGCCGCGTTCCCAGTGGGCGCGGCGACCGGAGGTGAGGCGGCCGGGGCAGAGTTCGAGGATGAGTTCGGCGGGGCCGCGGGCGTGCTCGTCGGAGGCGTCGGGGGCGAGCAGGGCGACGACGTCGGTGGCGGACAACGTGGTCGGGTCCACGTGGTGGCGCTCGAGGATGGAGCCCAGGCGGGCGCGGCGTGTCGCTGTGTCGGGGATGAGGCGCAGGCCCGGTGAACGGAGCGGCGCCGCGATCTGCACGCACGTGCCCGAGACGATCGGGTCGGGCATCGGGGCCGCGGGCTGGTACGAGAGCAGGCCGCCGATGGTGGCCCCGACCACTCCCGCGGCCCTGTGGACCGCGAGGTCGCGGAGCAGGGGGAGCGAGACGACGCAGCCGCACAGGCCGGGGATGGCCTGGGTGAAGACGAGCTTGTGGGCCTCGGGGCGCTCGGCGCGGCGTGCGAGCAGAGCCGAACACAGATCGGGGTCGATGAGGCACCAATCGGCGCCGGCGAGCAGCGCGGCGTCGGCGCCGTGCTGTTCGAGCACGCGGGCGGCGGTCGCGGGGTCGACGAGCTCATCGAAGATCGTGGCGCCGGCGAGCCCGCCGCGCCAGCAGGTGCTGGAGAGCGCGCGGGCGGCGCGGATGGAGTTGAGCCAGGCGTGGTCCGGGGTCCACGGTTCGATGTCGACGGCGAGGGCGTCGAGCGGGCCGCCAATGGCGGCGCGGGCGGCGTCGGGGTCGTCGGTCAGGATCACCGCCCCGGCGAGCCCATCGCAGCGGGAGAGGCGGTCGAGCGTGAGACGCAGCGCCGTGCGACCGGCGAGGAAGGGGTGCGCGGGGTCGAGTTCCGGCGAGGGTCGCGTGCGGAAGAGCAGGGGGAGGAGGGCGAGGGTGCGACCGGCGGGGGCGGTTGAGGCTGTCGCGTCGGGGACCTCCCGCTTGCGCGGGAGGCTCGGATTAGCGGTTGCTGAAGCGGTGGTGGTGCGCGTTTCGCGGCCCTGGAGGGAAGCGACCGTGTCGTCGAGCATCGTGACGAGTTCGGCGGCCGCCTCGGCGAGCCACCGGACGTTGTCGCTGTCGCGAGCGATCTCGCGGCGCTGGCGCTCGGTGGCGTCGATCGTCGGCTCGACACGGAGCACCCGGTCGGCGCCGAGGCGCCGGAGCGAGCCGGCCTGGTTGATGAAATTCACAAGGGTGAACGCCGGCTCAAGCTTCAGGGCGGCGTCGCGGACGGTGTTCAGCTCGTCGATGAGCCGGTTGACGCGGTGCGTGTCGGAACGGTGCTCGAGCATCTGGCCGAGGATCGACGCGGCGCGGAGCGAGTGGTTGCGCAGGGCGGTCGCGTCGGCGCTCACCTCCGCCACGCGCCGCGCGACCGCCGGGCTCGAGGGCTGGCGCGCGGGGGCCTCGAACGGCGCCCCGGGCAGTCGCATCGGGCGGTCCAGTTCGCGTTCGATGAGGTCGTCGAGCAGGGCCGGCTCGGTGTGCTGCTTGCGCACGCCGCCGCCCGTGGCGTCCAGCGTTTTCAGGCCGGTCGCGGCGTCGGCGCCGAAGTCCCGCTGGAACTGGTCGAGGTACGCGCTCATCTGCACGTCGGTGTAGATGGGGCGTCCCAGCACGTCGGTCGCCCGACGCAGGTTTGCGCCCATGCGCTTGATGCGCTCCCACTCGAACATTTCGAGCGTGCGGTGCGCGTTCAGCTCGCAGGCCCAGGTGTCGTGGATCGCGGCGCCCGCGGCGTAGTACTGCCCGTCGGTGAACCCCAGGTCCTGGCCGACGAGCACGACGGGATCGCAGCCGAGGTGGCGGGCGAAGGAGTACGCCATGTGCGCGACCGTGGCGCCGGGCTTCAGGTCGCCCATCTCCCGCTTGAGCGTGGGTTCGAGCAGCGTGTCAAGCCGGGGGCTCGAACAGAGGCGAATGTCGCCGGGGAACGCGTCGAGGATGGCGCGGTGAGCCTTGGGTTCGGCGATCAGCGTCACGTCACGGACGTCGGCGGGTGTGAGGCCTTCGTAGAAGCGGCGCGAGATCTCGTGGTAGTCGAGCGCGGTGACGAAGTGCGGGCGGATGCCGCGGGCGAGCAGGGTCTTGAGGACCGTCTGCACCGCGATGATCACGAAGCGGTCGCGCACGCCGGGTCGTGCCAGCGTGTCGAGGGAGCTCTCGAGGCTCGGACCCGCCGAGACCACGATCGCCGTGCGCCCGCGTGCGGCCCCGGCGAGGTCGGCGATCCCGGGACACGACGTGTAGCGGTCGAGGTTGCTCAGCTCGTTGCGGAGCGTCGTGATCGACTGCACCAGCGTGGTGTTCACGGTGATCTTGACGGCGTCGATCTGGGCCGCGACCAGCGGGCGCAACCGGGCCAGCCCATCCCCGAGGCGCTCGCGGCTCGGGGCGTGATCGACCAGCTCGAGCCCCAGCGCCAGCTCCGCCTCGCGCCCCGAGAGAGCGCTCGAGAGGCCCGCGGCGTCCTCGGCGTCGGTGATCAGTACCAGAGCCGTCGTTCCCAGCCACGACGAGTGATCGACGCGCTCGAACACCGCTCGCAGCAGTGCGATGTCGGGCTCGTACACGATCAGCAGCCCGGCGCCGTTGTACCGCCGCGACAGCTCGCCGACGTGGTATCCGGCCGCGAAGCCGGCCACCAGCACGCTCGCCTTCGCGACCACGTCGACCGCGTCGGCCGTTCGCTTGGCCTCGGTCAGCGGGCGCCGACGGCTTGCGAGCGCCACCGCGCCCAGTTGCGGCGATTCCACACCCTCGTCGCTCATCACCCAGACGACGTCGGTCCGCGGCAGTGCCCTCGCGATCAGCCTCGCCGCGCCGGAGTTCACACGCGCCAGCGCCGCGAGGTTGCGGTCCAGGACGCGATCCTGAGAAGCAAGCGACGGCCCGGTTGACGGGTTGATCGGAGGAGTGGGGGGAGGAGGGGGCGGGGTGGGGGAGTTCATTGCAGCCGCGGGTCGTTGCGTGCGTACGGTCCTGTGAGCGGCCGTCGGGATATGAGCATCGGCAAGTTCGGCCGGGTCCCCGCTGAAAACCGGCCGCCGGAGAGGCTCGCTCGTGAGGCAAGCATTCTGTGCGCTGCTCGGCCAGGCCGGGACGAACCCCGACGCCGCGAACATCCCCGGATTGCCGCCCGCCCCCTGGGTCGAACTCACGCTCTTTGAGAGCCCGTGGACGGCGGTCGTGGTGCTTGTCGCCCTCGGGGGCGTCCTGTTCTGGTGGTTCAACCGGGCCCAACAGGCCAGGACCGGCGCGGTCGCCCTTGGCGCGTCGCTCGTCGCGGCCGTGGCACTGGGGCTGACGTCGCACTTCGTGACCACCGAACGCGAGCGCCTGATCGCCCGAACCGAGGCCCTCGTGGCGGCCGTCGCGAAGGCGGATACGACGGCCCTCTCGTCGATGCTCGCGCCCGACGTCCGCGTCACCGTGTTCGAGCGCGACCGCGGGTTCACGGCCGACTCGATCCCACGCTGGGTCGACGACCACATGCGCCCGGGCACGGGCAACTTCGCGATCCGCGAACATTCAGTCGGGAGTGCGACGGCCACGATCGACGCGCCCAACGCGGCGCGGACGCAGGTCCACGTGCGGGTGACGCCGGAGTTTCTCGGGATCACGACCGGGTCGTGGTGGCGGCTTCACTGGCGCCGCGACGGCGCAGAGGGCACCGGCTCCTGGCGCGTCACGCAGATCGAGGCGATGCAGATCGACGCCGTCCCGCAGGGGACGGACGTGAATGCACAGGGTCCGGGATGATCGCGTGGGGTTGGGGGGAGCGGGAACGGTCAGGCCGCGCGGGGGCGGTCATAGCTCGAGCCGTCGACCGCGGCCTGGAGCGGCCACAGGAGCGTGTCGCGGGCGTCGCGCTGGATCTCGTCGATGTTCGCCTGCATGCGGGCGAGCGTGAGCTCGGCCTGGCGGATTACGTCGCAGCCGGGGCTGGTGGCCTCGACTTCCTCGGGAGTCCGCAAACGCAGGCCGCCGCTGGGGCGGTGGGCCCAGTCCGGAAGCTCGCGTACGGCCTGGACCGGGAACTTCAGCGTCGACTGTGCGGACGACCGCGAGGGCGCGGTGCGAGGCTGGGTGAGTCGAAGGCCCGTCATTGGAGACTCCCATAGTCCCCAGCGAAGCAGCCGGGGGGCTTGGGATCATCGACGCCGGGGGGGGGCGGCATGCGTCGGGTTCGCCCCCAAGTCTGGATTCACAGCCCGCGCAGGTGGTGAGCGCCGTTTTTTTCACCCGGGTCCGCGCGGTGGTCGGACGTCCGGGCGAGTTACCGGTCGATTCCCGACGTATCCGGGCGTGGCCGGCCGATCCGCGGCTCGGTGCCGGCGAACGTCCTGGCGATGTTGCCCCGGTGCGTGTACACCACCAGGCACGCGAGCAGGCCGGTAACCAGCAGATGCGGCCAGAGCATCGCGCCGATCGAGCCGTACGACGCCGGCTGCTCGGGCCCCGCGGCGCGGGCCTGGAACACCGCCGCCGCCGCGAGGACGAGCAGGGGCATGCTCACGCCCGCGATGACGGAGCTGATCCCCACCATGCGGGTGAGCCGCAGGCTGATAACCCACAGCACGAGCGCCCCGACGCCGACGAGCGTCAGGACCGGGAACGTTCCCAGCAGGGCGCCGAGCCCGGTGGCCACGCCCTTGCCGCCCTTGAACCGGAGCCACACCGGGAAGACGTGCCCCAGCACGGCCGCACACGCCACCGCCAGCTGGGCCAGGTGCAGGTCCCACGGTCGGTCGTGATGCATCACGCCCGCGAGCACGCCGAACGCCAGTGTGGGCAGCGCGCCCTTGAGCAGGTCGATCGCGAAGACCATGAGCCCGAGCTTGTGTCCGAGCACGCGCCCGACGTTCGTGGCCCCGATGTTGCCCGACCCGTGGACTCGGATGTCGATGCCGCGGGCGCGGGCCACGAGCAGCCCGACGGGGATCGACCCGACGAGATACGCGAGCGGGAGGAGCACGCCGAAGATGGTCTGCTGCGCGGGGGTCATGGCTCAGCCGCCCGTGCGCTTGGTGGAGAGGTGCTCGACGCGCTCGCTCATGGCCGCGAGCAGCGCCCGCCACACGTCGTCGGGCGGGCCGCCCGCGTCGATCACGATGTAGCGCCCCGGATCGGTCGCGGCCTGGTCGAGATACCCCTTGCGCACGGCCCGGTGAAACGCCGAGCCCTTGGCCTCCATGCGGTCGAGCAGCGGGCTGAGCCTTTTCGCGGCCGCCTGCTCGTCGAGATCAAAGATCACGATGAGGTCTGGCATGAGCCCGCGCGTCGCCACGCGGGCGGCGGCGGAGATGTGGTCCCACGGCAAGCCCCCGGCCGTGCCCTGGTACGCGAGCGTGCTCGAGACGAAGCGGTCAGCCAGCACGAGCTCGCCCCGGGCCAGCGCGGGCCGGATCTCGGTCTCGACCAGCTCGGCACGGCTCGCCATGAACAGGAGCATCTCGCAGCGGACGCTCATCCCGATCTCGCCGCGATTGAGCAGGATCTCACGGATCTTCTCCCCGACGGGCGTGCCGCCGGGATCGCGGACCTGGTGCAGCGGCACGTTGTTGTCGGTGAGGGCCTGTGCGAAGTTGCGCAGCTGCGTCGACTTGCCCGAGCCGTCAGGCCCGTCGAAGACCACGAAGCGGCCGGCGAGCGAATGCAGCCAGGGGATGGACTGGGCGGGAGCGGGCATCTGGCGGAGGCTAGCCCGAGTGAGCATGCGACGGGTGCCCCGGCGGAGCTCTGTCCGCCGGGATCGAGGTCGTCAGTCCGCCGACAACCCTTGCGGCCCGTGTTTGCCGGCCGTGCGTTCCATGTACCCCTTGCCCTTGCGCTCGTACTTGGTGAACCCGAGCCGCTCGAGGTTCTTGTTGGAGAGGTTGCTCTTGGCCTTGAGGGGCGACCACTTGCCGGCGATGTTGGGCGCCTGGGGCACGCGCCGGACGGGCTTGCCGGTCTCGGGGTGCTTCGTGAGCGCATCGTCCTTCATGGACTGGAAGAGCTCGAAGAACTCGCCGGTCGGTTCGCCCTTGGCGGTGAGGATTTCGTACACGTACGTCGGCATGGGGAATCCTAGTGGCGATAGCCCGCCACGTTCATGGCACATCTGTGGGTGTCGGATACACTTTTCCCATGACCGCCGTGCATAGCGACCAGCAGATCCTCGGAGGGACACCGGTGTTCGTGGGTACACGCGTGCCTGCGTCGGCACTCTTTGACTACCTGCGCCGCGGTTACACGGTTGAGTATTTCCTCGCACAGTTTCCGACAGTGACGCGTGAGCAAATCGACGAAGTCCTCAAGGTGGCCAGCGAAGGAAAGTCCTGGACCCCGGCACGCCAGGCCGCGAGATGAAGCTGCTGCTCGAACCTGCGGTTCTTTCTCGCCGGTCATTTGGCGATCACTGTCGCCTATATGGGCTGGAAGGGATTGCGTAACGGCGAGAGTTGCTCGCTCGGGCGGCCGATGAGAAGTTCGATGCCCTGATTACGAAGGACGCCGGGTTGGAATACGAGCAGGCGACCGCAACGCTGCCCTTGGCTGTTCTCATCCTCCGGGCGAATTCCAATGCGATGGACGACTTGCGCCCGCTCGTGCCGGAACTCTTGAACGCTCTTGAGAATCTGAGGCCCCGCAGCGTCACGACGGTCGGCGTCCGGTGACGGTGTTCACTCCAGCGGCTCGCTCTCGATGCTCGCCTTCTGCCCCGCGAGCTTCTTCTCGACGTACTTCTTGAGCCACGTCTCGAAGCTCTTGCCGGCCGCGGGGTCGCGCGGGCTGAATTCGGCCCGCCGGACGTCGGCGTACTTCACGCTGATGTTGGCGTCACCCGAAGGGGGCATGAGACGGACGAATGAGTCGCTCGCGTCCTTGCCGCGCCGGCGGTCGAACAGATACCCCTCGACGCGCCGCCCGTCGGCGAGCACGAGAGCGACGTCGCCGCGGTAGTCAAAGGCCTTCTCGAGGACGTCGAAGCGGGCGGTGTCATCGGTAAGGTCGGCGCTGAAGCCCGCGAGCGAACCCTTGTCGCCCGTCAACTCGGTCGCTCCGCTCCCGACCCCATTGCTCTTCACTTCCTGCGGCACGTCGCTCCCTGCCTTTCACCGTTCATCATTCACCGCTCACTGTTCACTCACCCCGCCTCACCCGTAACTCTGCCCGCTGTCGGGGTCCATCATCCGCCACTTGTTCGTCCGGCACATCTTCATGAGCACCGGGAACGCAAAGTCCTCGTCCGAGATCGTGAGGATCACCTGGGCGACAACCTCGCTCATCGTGGGCACCTCGGCCCGGAACCCGGGGCCGTGGAGCACGCCGACGCCCATCGCGTCCCCCATCCCGTCGGGCCCGGACCCATCCGGGGCCGTGTTGAAGGGGGCGAATTCAAGGAGCACGGTCTTGAGCGATCCCAGCGACGACGGCGCAGGGGCTCCCCCGCCCCCTCCCCCCGGCACGATCAGGATTGTCCGTCGCCTGGCCATCGGCCGAGGGTATCACCGCTCGGGAGGGGGTATTCGCGTGGCCCGCCAACGAGGGTTCAGGGTGGGGGCCTCAGGGCTGGGCCTCGTCCTCGTCGTCCTCGAACTCCATCTTCTCGACGAGCTCGACGGCCGTATCGACCAATTGCGACAGCGGCACCGGCTTGAGCAGATAGCGGTCGACCCCGAGGCTCTCGGCGTACGCCTGGTGGCGCTTGCCCTCGTTGGCCGTGACCATGATCACCGCCGGGCTGTCCTCGCGCCCCTTGATCTTCTCGAGCACGAGGAACCCCGAGCGTTTCGGGAGCATCATGTCGAGAACCACGAGGTCCGGGGGGTCGTCCTGGCACGCGGCGACCGCGGCGTTGCCGTCGGTCACGGTGATCGTGTCGGCCCCCTCGGCCAGCAGAATGGTGTTCATCGATTCCAGAATGTCGGGGTCGTCGTCCACAATCAGGATTCGGACGCCCTCAAGCTTGCCGGGCATGGCGTTGTTCTCGTCTTTCCGCCCCCCACCGCCCTTCACCCTCGCTTCCACGGAGGAATGTACGCACGAATGGGCGGGGCGTTGCGAGAAGCGGCGAGGGGTTACGCCGCCAAAGCATCGGCGCTACGGGCGATGGCCCACGGCGCGATCACCCGCGGCGTGCCGTACGGGGTCGCGCGGAGGCGTGCGTCGAGGGCATCGAGCATCGGCCCCGGGCTCAGCGTGCCGATCACGAGGGCTTCGGCGTGGTCGGTTTCGCGCACCACGCGGACGCCCAGCGCGCTCAGGGCGGCGCGAACGACTCCGCTGTTCTTGCCCTCGTCCACGAGCGCCGCGGTGCGGAACGCGCGTCGCGCGAACTCCGCGTGCAGCGCCGTCCGGGCCGCGCTCAGGCCCGTGAACCGCTCCCAGATGTTCCGGGGCATCTCGAAGCGTGGCTGGCGCCACAGCGTCAACACCAGCTCGCCCAGCCCTTGGCCGAGTCCCAACTCGGCCCGCTCGAGGGCCGCGATCCGCGTGTAGCGCGCGATCGTGCCGACGGTTTCTCGCCGGCACACGCCCGCGGGGGCGTACCGCGCCATCGTCCAGCAGTTGTTGCGAACGAGCCGGCGCAGGATGAGGTCCATGTCGCGCCCCGTGCTCACTTTGCGGTGCACGACGCGGAAGCCGCGGTCGAAGCCCACGCGCCAGCCTGCCAGCAGCAGGCGCGCGCTCAGGTCGTATTCCTCGGCGTAGTAGCCGAAAGACGGGTCGTAGCCGGCCGCGAGCGGGCCGCGTGCGGTCGATTCCCACGCCTCGCGCCGAATCGCGACGCCACAGCCGACGAAGACCTCGGGGAGGCCGCCGGCCTCGCGCCGAGGCGCCAGCTCGAGCGCTTCATCCCCACGCGATTCCAGAGAGATCTCCGCCGCCACGGCCCCGGTATCCGGCGTCGCCCGCGCGATCGCCCCCAGCACGCCCAGGTCCGTCGGCGCGCTGTCGTCGTCGAGCATCACGATCCACGTGCTGGCCGGGTCAGACGCACGCACGCCCTCGTTGCGGGCAGCGGCTCCGTCGTTCGAGTCCCGCAGCAGCAGCTTCACCGCCACCCCGTTCTTCAGTCGCATCGGCACGCGCGGCGGCACGCGCGACGCGTTGTCGACGATCACCACCTCCGCGTCGTGCGCGGGGAGCGACCCCAGCGATTCGAGCGTCGCCGCAAGGATCTCCGGACGGTCACGCGTCGGCAGCACATAGCTGATCACGCGCTGGCCTGCTGGGGATAGTGCGGATACTGAGGCCGCGTCCGCACGGCGTCCGGCGCCACCAGCGTCAAGTGAGCCGAGTGCACGCGGTGCACGCCCTGGCGCAGGTCCGCCGCCGAAATCACCGTGTTCCCCAGGCGCTGCGCCTGCGTCGCCGCCGCTACCGATCCCAGGAACGCGGCCTGCACGAGCGATCCGCCACCCGCCAGCGCGAGCGTCGCCGTCGCCAGCAGCGAGTCGCCGCACCCCAGCGGGTCGACCGCGTACCCGCACAGCGCGGGCACGTGCTCGCTCCGCACGCGCGTGCGCAGCTCGCCCGAGTCGTCCGTGCTCTCGTCGTCGTGCGACGAGTCGGCGTCGATCCGGTCGAACGCCACGGCCCCCTCGGGGCCCATCGTGAGAATCACGTTCTTCGCCGACAGCTCCCGCAGCACCCGCCACGCGAGCGTGGGAAGGCCGTCGTCGTGGATGCCCAGCGACTCGCGGGCCTCCGATTCGCTCGGGGTCACAAGGTCGAGCCCGCGGAACGCGCGGAGGTTCGATCGGCGTCCGCTCACGTCACCGGTGATGATCTGGCAGCTGCGCCGCAGCTCACGGCACAGGCGGGTCAGCACGCCGTGCGTGAACAGCCCGAGCCCGAAGTCCGCGATGATCGCCGCGTCGGCGCCGCCGGTCTCGCTTGCGACCTGGACAGCGAGTTCGACGAACTCCTCCTGCTGCGTCGCGTCGAGCGTGAGCCGCTCGACGAGGTCGAGCTTCATGACTTTCTGTGTGCCGACGAGGAACCGCTGCTTCTCCGGAATCGCCCAGTTGGCGCGGATGCACCGCAGATCGACGCCCTCGGTGAGGAGCCGTCGCCGCAGCCCGTCGGTCTCGGCGCTGTCGGGCAGGGCGCACACGAGCGTGGGGCGGGCGCCCATGGCCGCGAGGTGTCGCGCGATGATCGCGCCGCCGCCGTCGAAGGTCGTGCGGTCGACCGGGCGGAGCGTCATCACGGGGCTCTCGCCCGCGACGCCGGGCCGGTCGCACGCGACGTACGTGTCGAGGATCGGCTCGCCGATGACCACCACCCGCTTGCCGCGGAACGAGCCGATGAGCTCGCTGAGCCCATCCGCCCGCAGCCGGTCGTCGCCGAGCAGTTGCGACAGCCGCGCGTGGTACGGGTCGGCCGACTGCGAGAGGGCGCTCACCAGCGCCGTCGAGCTGAAGACCACGTCGCCGGAGCTGAACACGACGCGCCCGCCGTGGCGTTCGACGGTCTCGCGTTCGGCGCCGAAGCGCGGGTCGTTGTTGAACTCGTACTCGCGCCCCTTGACGAACACATCGGGCTGAACCTCGTCGAGCAGCTCGGCCGCGGTCGCGCGCCGCTCGACAAAGACGAAGTCGACGAAGTCGAGGGCCGCGAGATTTTCGGCGCGGAGCTCCTCGGGGATCAGCGGGCGTCCAACGCCCTTACGCATCTGGTCGTCGCCGGTGATGCTCACGAGCAGGGTGTCGCCCGAGCTCTTGGCCTGGCGGAGGTGCCGGATGTGGCCGGGGTGCACGATGTCGAAGCACCCGTGGCAGTGCACGAGCGTCAGGCCATCGCCACGCAGCCCCTGCCGCACCTTGAGCAGTTGTGCCTTGCTCAAGATCTTGGGGCTCGCGCCCGACGCATCCCCAACCGGCGGCGTGTCCGTGGTGCGACGGTGCATCGCGGGACGCATCGGCCAAGGGTCCGAGAACTCCGCGTTATGGGGGTGCGGCACATCAGGCATGCCTCGGTTATCGTGAAACCCCCGCCGGGCCCGGCAGCGGGCGCTGTGTAAAGAAGGTTGTGCGCGAATCCCGCGCCCCCGCACGCTCCCCCCGCGGTCGGCCCTTTGTTGTCGGTGCCCGCGCATCACGGTCGATAACCACAGCGTGCTGAAATGGGCTTCATTCCGACGTGCGGCATCGGCTGTCGAAGACGCGGCTTCGGCCGGTCCCGCCACCGTCCGCCTTTCCCGCGAGCAGGTCGTTCGCCTCGGCCAGTCCGGGCGAGCGTGGGACTTCCTCCCCGTCGCCGAGCGGGCGCTGCAGATCGCGCCCACCGATGCGCAGATCCGCGTGCTCGCGGCCGCCAACTTTGCGCGGCTGCACCTGCGCACGCTCGCCATCGAGGCTCTGCGCGACATCGAGCCCGAGCACCAGGACAACCCCAACGTCCGCGCCATCAGCGCGCTGATGGCCCAGCTCCCCGACGACGCCATCACGCCCAGCGTTCGTGCCGCCCGCGTCCGCGACAACCTCGACGTTCTCGCGTCCCGCGGCATCGACCTGCGCGAGCACATCGCCGCCTGGCAGGCCCGCACCGCGCACGAGCAGTGGTTCACCGCCAGCGATGGAAACGTCGTCTGCAGCGGCCCGAACCGCCCGGCCCGCTGCGTCGATCACACCGGGCCGGCCCGCGGGCTCGACCTGGGTGTCAAGCTCGAGAAAGGCCCCGGCGGCTCGCTCGCGTGCGCCGACGACACGCCGTGGTTCCTCGTGGAGGGGATCGATCCGCCGTGGCTGTTTCAGCGCGTGATCGCGTCGCTGCCGCGGGCGCTCGACGGCTACTGGCCTCGCGCCTACCTCGTGCAGGCCGACCCGATCGAGTTCCTCGACGGCCTCGCGCACGCCGACCTGCGGACGGAGCTTTCGCAGGACCGCGTTGAAGTCTTCGTCGGCCCCGACGCATACGAGCGGATCGCCCGCGACATGCGGTCGCGCGCCGGCGTCCGCCTCGCCACGGTCTACGCCCGCACTCCCGGCACGCGAACCTTCATCGTGCCGCCCCTGGGCGACGTGATCATCAGTGCGCAGCGTGAGCAGAAGTCCCGCGCCGACAACGCCCGCGCCGCCGCCGAAGCCCATTACCGCTCGCTTGACCGTTCAAAGTGGTCGCGCCGCTTCGCCGACGCCCTCGCGCCCGGTTCGACCGAGCCGCTCCGCGTCCTCATCCCGACGTACCGCTACTCGACGTTCATCCGCCACTCCTCGGCCGACCTCGCCGCCGCCCTGGGGCGCCTCGGGTGCCGGGCGACGGTGATGATGGAGCCCGACGAGTCGAGCAAGCTCTCGCTCGCGGCGTACGAACTCGCCCTCGGCGAGGCCAAGCCCGACCTCATCATTCGCATCAACTACCCCCGCGCGACCACGGGCTGGATCGACGCGCCGATGCCGTTCGTCACGTGGATCCAGGACGCGATGCCTCACCTCTTCCGCGAGCAGGTCGGCTCCTCGCAGGGCGACATGGACTTCGTCGTGGGGCACCTGTACCCCGAACTCTTCACGCAGTTTGACTACCCGCGCCGGCGCACGCTCGACGAGCCGGTGTCGGCCTCCACCGAGAAGTTCCACCCCGGTCCCGTTTCCGACGCCCAGCGCGAGCGCCTTTCGTGCGATATCGCGTACGTGAGCCACCAAAGCGAGACGCCCGAGGACCTGCACCGGCGCCTCTGCTCCCAGGCCCAGACCGAAGCCGGCCTCGTCCAGGTGTTCGAGGCCCTGCGCCCCCTCGTCGAAGCCGCCGCCCGAGGCGCGATGGAGCGGTTCCCCGTCGCCGCCCTCACCGACGCCTCGCGCCGCGCCCTGCGGTTCGTCTACGCCGGCGACCCCGACGACCGCCTCGTCACCCGCCTCACCAAGCAGTACGCCGAGCCGATGGGCGAGCGGATCGTCCGTCACGCGGCCCTCGAATGGGCCGGCGCTCTCGCACGCGACACAGGCAGGTCGTTCAAGATCTTCGGGCGCGGCTGGGACCGCCACCCCACGCTCCGGCGCTTCGCCGCCGGCGAACTCGCCCACGGCGAAGAACTCCGTGCCGCCTACCGCTGCGCCAAGGTCCATCTCCACATGTCGCTCCGCACGAACATGCACCAGCGCGTGCTCGAGTGCGTGCTCAGCGGCGGCACGCCCCTGTGCCTCGCGACCCGTGCTGACTACCAGGCCTTCAAGGACGCCGCCCTCCGCGTGGCGCTCGTCACCGGCATCGAGCCCGCGTCGACGAACTTCGAGGACGGCACGCTCGGCTTCGATCCCGCGTCGCACCCGGCCCTCGCGTCCCTCACCCGCGTGGCCCGGGCTCTGAAGGTCGATGACGGCGCCACCGTCTGGGTCGGTCCGGCCCGGCGCGACATGATCCTGCGCAAACGCCCCGAACCCGCCCCGCCCCACGCCATCGCGCTCCTCGGCGAATCGTGCGGGTGCTTCTTCACCGGCGAGCCCGACTTCCGCCAGCGCCTGGGTGAACTCCTGGGCGACGACGCGACCCGTGCCCGAGCCGTCGAGGGCGCCCGCGGACGCGTGCTCGAGCACGCCACCATCGACGGCCTCGCCAAACGCATGCTCGCGCTGATCCGGCGCGAACTCGACACGCCATGAGCCCCCGCCCGCCCCCCCCGATGACCGCGTCCATCGGCTTCGTGATCCCGGCGTTCAACGCCGCGGACACCGTGCTCGACACGATCGCGAGCCTGCTGCGCCAGACGCGCCGCGACTGGCGAGCGGTCATCGTCGACGACGGGAGCACCGACGCCACTGCCGACCGAGTTGCCGCCGTCCGCGATCCGCGGATGCGCCTCGTGCGCCAGCGCAACCGAGGCCTCGCCGGCGCCCGCAACACCGGTTGGCGAACCCTCATCGAGAGCGGCGCGCCAGAGTTCGTCTGCTTCCTCGACTCCGACGACACGGTCACCGAGCTGTTCTGCGAGCTCACCCTCGGCGCGATCGGTG
The DNA here is from genome assembly GCA_964564695.1 of uncultured Phycisphaeraceae bacterium. Taxonomy (GTDB): domain Bacteria; phylum Planctomycetota; class Phycisphaerae; order Phycisphaerales; family UBA1924; genus CAZMCC01. The sequence goes on from CAZMCC010000039.1 coordinate 26,301, forward strand.
ACGCCGATGCCGTCGCCGGTGGCTACCGCATGGTCGGCGACCGGCTCGACGACCTCGCCTGGCCGGTACGGATCGCCGCCCGCGACCTGAGCGCCGAGCGGCTGCTCGAGTTCAACCCGCTCGCGATCGGGGCCGTGCTGTTCCGCACGTCGTCGCTCGCTCGCTTCAGCCTCGGCGGCAAGGACGCCGGCCCGTTCGACGAGCAGCTTCGCGTGCACGAGGACTGGTCGCTGTTCCTGCGCATGGCCCGCGCGGGGGGTGGCGGGAGTGGGGGGGGCCGTTGGGCCCCGCCCATCGACGACGACCTCATGCTCTACCGCCAGCGCGAAGCCTCGCTCACGGGCGCGATCGAGCGCATGTGGAGCGTCGGCCTGGACGTGATCGAAACCAGCGGCGTCGAGCCAGCCGCAGCTCGTGCCCGCGCCGCGCGTCGCTGGACCCTCCGCCACGCCGCCCGGGCCGCGGCCGCCGGCGACATCGAACTCGTCGCCCGCCTGCTCGCCCAGGCGCGTCCGATCCAGCCGCCCGACGCCGACGCGTTCATCGACGCCGCCGGCTGGGCGATCCTCAAGCACCAGCGCATCGGCCCGATCGCGGCCGCGGCCCGAGCCCGGGACCTCGCCGTCCGCTTCGCGAGCACTCTCCCGTGCGTCGACGCGATCCCCAATGCCGAGCCGCGCGTCCGACGGGCGCTGCAGTCTCTCGACAGCGCCATCATCGCCCGCGCCGCCGCGGACCGCGTCCCCGCCGGCCACACCCTCGTGCTCTACGGCCTGGGCCGCCAGGGCCTCGCCCTTCTCGCGTCCCTGCAATCACTCCCGTCACACCCACTTCTGGCGATCATCGACGACGACCCGCGCGCCGCCGCACACGCGCCCGACATTGTGAGGCTCCGTACAAGCGATCTGACCCCGCGGCATATCGTGCTCGTTACGCCGGGAGAGCCCGGCGCGATCCTGGCGAGGCTTGCGGGCGCGCCGGCGGGGGCGGTTCTAACGCTCGCGGACCTGCTCGAGCCCAGTCGCGTTGCCCGTGCCGGCTGACGCCGGCGCCCGGAGAGAGGAGGAGAACGCCCGATGCACCGTGGATGCGCGATCTCGCCGGTGGCGCTCGTGCTGAGCGCCGCGCTCGCGCCGGTGCCCTCCGCGTCCGCGGACGACCTCGCCGTCACGTACCGCAACGCGGTCTCCCTCGCCACGTCCACAACCGATCAGTTCGGCCAGTCGTTCACGATCGCCGGCCTCAGCGGCCTCACCTTCGCCGGTCCCTCGGATACCCCCGGCGCATGGCGCTTCTGGGCGGTGATGGACAACTCCGACAAACTCATCGAGCTGCGCGTCACGTTCAACGCCAACGCCTCCATCGCTTCCGCCACCGTCGTCCGCGGCCTGCGCCTCTCGAACGTGCGCGACCACGAGGACATCACGCTGACGCCCGGCGCCACCCGCGTGCTCCTCTCCGAGGAGAACACCCCCGGCGTCCACGAGCACGCACTCGCCGACGGCGCCCTTGTGCGGTCCCTCCAGACACCCGCGGTGTTCCTGAGCCGTCGCGACAACTTCGGCTTCGAGGCCCTCACGCTGCGGACAGTCGCGGTGCCAGGGTGCGCCCCGTCGCGCGAGCTGTGGACCGCCAACGAAGAAGCCCTCACGCTCGACGGCCCCGTCTCCACGCCCGCCGCCGGCACGGTCGTTCGCCTGCTGCGCTACTGCGTCCCCACCGATCCCTCGCTCGCCCCCGACGCCCCGGGCCTGCAGCTCGCCTACGTCACCGCGCCCATCCACGGCACGGTGATCAGCGGCGCCCGCAGCGGCCTCGTGGCCCTCGTCGCCCTGCCCAGCGGACGCACGCTCGCCCTCGAGCGCAGCTTCGCGTTCGACATCGCTTCGCCCTTCCGCTCGCGCATATACGAGATCGATCTCGACTCCGGCACCGACGTCTCGGTGCTCGAGAAGGGTCTCATCGGGCAGAGCTACACCCCCGTCACCAAGCGCCAGGTCTACCAGGGCAACCAGACGAACATGGAGGGCCTGGCCCTGGGCCCGCGCCTCGTGGGCGGCGCACGCGTCCTCGTCGGCATCGTCGACGACGGCGACCCCATCAGCGTCAACCGCCTCGCCGGCTTCGAGCTCACCGGCCCCACCGAGGCCCCGTGCCCCGCCGATTTCGACGGCAACGGCATCGTGAACTCCACCGACGTCGGTGAGTTCGTCAACGCCTGGTTCATGGATCAGGCGGGCGCCACGCTCGTCAGCGACTGGACCGGCGACGGGATCGCCAACTCCGCCGACGTCGGCGAGTTCATCAACGCGTACTTCGCCGCCGACCCCTCCTGCCTCGACTGATTCGCTCGTTGGGCAAGCGCCGATCCCGCACGCGCGTGTCGCTCGCGGGCCGGGGTTCATCGCCATCTGTCGAGAATCTTGATCCGTGCCGTGAGCTTCCGTCCCACGTTTCGGCGCGAGCGGAGGGCGGCGGGGCTCAAAGTACTCGAGACAGGAGCGACAGCAATGAAGGTCAACAACGTTCGATGGATGATCGGTGGGCCCGGCCCTGAGCCTCGCCGGCGCGGCCAGCGGGCAGTGCGTCGGCGACAAGCTCGTCGACGATAACCCCGGCATGCTCGGTGACCTCGGAACCCTCCGCGACGCCGCTCTCAACGTCAGCGTCGCCGGCGGCCAGACCTACCGCATCCGCGTCGCCGGCTACGGCCCCGCCGGCAACGAAGGCCTTTTTGTCCTGCACGTCGAGTTCGGCGCCTGCCCCGTCGACTGGGACAACAACGGCGTCGTGAACTCCACCGACGTCGGCGAGTTCATCAACACCTGGTTCGAGGATCAGGCCAACGGCACCCTCAACGCCGACTTCGACACCAACGGCCTCTCCAACTCCACCGACGTCGGCGAGTTCATCAACGCCTGGTTCGTCGGCTGCGAGATCTGATCCGGCCACTCTCGAGCTACCAAGCTCTCTGTCACCCGGGGCGCGGACTGCTGAACGGCAGCCGCGCCCCGGTTCTTTTTTTTCAAATTACTGATCCCCGTTCGAGGGGGGTGTCGCATGAACCCATACCTGTCCCTCTCGGAAATCTTGATCTGTGTTATCAGCCCCCGTCGCATGTCCGTAGATAGGGGGTGGTGGACACCAGCCCAGACAGGAGAGACAGCGATGAACGTCAGCAAGATTCGGTGGATGATCGGATCGGTCGGTTTGGCGGTCGGCCTCGCCGGCGCGACAAACGCCCAGTGCTTCTCCGACAAGCTCGTCGACGACAACCCGGGCATCCTCAACTTCATGGGCTCTGCCGTTGATATCTACGGCACGACCCGGGTCATGCTCGGCGCGCCCAGCACGGGCACGGGCGGGCGCGTCTACTTCTTCGATCGCACCGGCCCCATGCAGTGGACCGAGATCGACGAGCTCGTCTCGCCCGATGCTCCGACCAGCGACCTCGAGTACTTCGGACGCGCCGTCGCGATGTACAGCTCGTTCGCCGTCGCTGGCGCGCCGATGCGCGACATCGGCTCGGACGTCGACACCGGCAAGATTCACATCTACCGCCGCACGACCGTCCTCGGCCAGCCCGCGTGGGTCCTCGACGAGACGATCACCAACCCCTCGCCCGACGACGACGACCAGTTCGGCGCCTCGGTCGACATCACCAACGTCGGCGGAGTCTACTACGTCGCCGCCGGCTGCCCCTTCGACGACCTCACCGGCGCCGCCCAGGGTGGCCGCGTCCGCATCTACGTGCGCAACGTCGACACCGGCGCCTGGTCCCTGCAGGACACGGTCGTCGCGACCACGGCTCAGGCCGACGCCAATTTCGGTTACGCCGTGTCCTTCGACGCTGACCGCCTGATGGTCGGCGCCCCCAACGAGGACGTCAGCGGCGAGGCCAACGCCGGCGCCGCGTACCTCTTCGAGCGCTCCGGTACCAATTGGGGCACGGGCACGCGCTTTGTCTGCCCCGCGGCCAACCGAGACCCGGGCGACCAGTTCGGCAGCGACGTCGCCATCAGCGGCTTCTGGATCGCTGTCGGCGCCATGAGCGACGATGAGGGTCTCGAGACCAGCGCCGGCGCAATCTACATGTATCAGGCGATCGGGCTCTTCTGGTCCTTCCAGCAGCGCATCCTCGGTCTCAGCCCCGACGCCTTCGACGAGATCGGCGAGCAGATCGACCTCGCCGGCGGCGTCCTGGTCGCCGGAAACGTTGGCCAGAACTGGTGCGAGATCTGGTTCGTCGACTCGAACGGCGACTGGAACCCCTCGTTCCCCTTCGTCGCCACCGACCCGCCGAAGTCCGACTCCCACAGCATGGGTTCCGACTGCGCCCTCTCGCAGAACGGTGAGTACCTCCTCGTCGGCGACGCCGCCGACGACATCGGCGAAGACGGCGGCGGGGCCGGCTCGGCCTACATCTTCTCCACCGACCAGAACCCCGGTGCCGACTGCGACGGCGGCACCTTCGACCCCGTCCCCATCCTCAGCGATGGCGACACCTGGTACGGCTGCAACGTCGGCAATCCCACCGACGGCTCCACCTGCGTCACCTCTCACGCCGACGGCTGGTACCGGTTCACTCCCACCTGCAACGGCATCCTCTCCCTCAGCACCTGCGGCACCCACGACATGGGCGGCCAGGACGAGGGCATCGACACCGTCCTCTCCGTTCACACTGGCTGCCCCGGCACCACCCTCAACGACATCGCCTGCAACGACGACGCTCCCTCCGGAAACGACCCCAACGCCTGCGGCTTCTTCGGCGACACGGGCGTCCTCCGCGACTCCGCCCTCAAGGTCAGCGTCAACCAGGGCACCACCTACCGCATCCGCGTCGCCAGCTGGGGCGCCTCCGGCCCCACCGGCCTCTTCCTCCTCCACGTCGGCTTCTCGTGCTGCCTCGTCGACTGGGACAGCAACGGCGTCGTCAACTCCGCCGACGTCGGCGAGTTCATCAACACCTGGTTCGAGGACCAGGCCAACGGCACCCTGAACGCGGACTTCGACGGCAACGGGATCTCCAACTCGACCGACGTCGGCGAGTTCATCAACGCCTGGTTCGTCGGCTGCGACGCCTGATCACCTCCGCTGACACTCTCTGATTCAGCACGCCTCCGCGGGGTGCGACTTCTGACCGGGTCGTGCCCCGCTTTCTTTTTCCGAAGATGGGCGAACGAGCGTTCGCAGGGACAACGCCGACGCCACCGTCTCGGGCGCTCCGGGATGCCTCGATAAGTCATTATTCCGACGGTGGTTACGTGGAAGTCGCGGGAAACCGGCGAGTTCGCCCTATCGATTCAGGGCAAAAACCGGTACGCTGCGCGTTCGAATGGAGGCCGTTTGCCTCAGCGCCTCGGAGTGCTCGAACGCACCGGATGGTGCGGCTGCGCACGACCCGGGGAATCCCGCGCTATTGGCAACGGTCAGAGCAGAGCGATGTGACGCGAATGTCCGGTTGCATCCGGCGGCGCGACGCATTCGGGAGGGCTCAATATGGATCGTGAAATTCGTACTTCTGTTGCCGCGCCGCGGCCGCTGCTTGTTGTTCTCGCGCTGCTCGCCGTCGCGGGTTCGGCCAGCGCCCAGTACTCCGACCAGGCCGTCGCCAGCGGCATTAATTACTTCGTCGCCGCCGGCGCCCAGGGACGCGGCGCGGCGTGGGTCGACCTCGACGACGACGGCGACGTCGACCTCGTCGTCGTCGGCGCCGCCACCGGCCAGATCGGCATCTGGGAGAACGACGGCACCGGCCACTTCACCAGCCGCGTCATCACCGCCGGTCTCGGCTCGATCATCCCCTCCAGCTCCGCCTCGGGCGTGTGCGCCGGGGACTACGACGCCGACGGCGACCTCGACCTCTTCTTCTGCAACGGCGGCGGCGTCGCGAACAACGCCGACAAGCTGATGCGCAACAACGGCAACTGGACCTTCACCAACGTCACCGCCGCCGCCGGTGTCGGCAACCTCGGGTCCGGCATGCACGCCTCCTGGGCCGACTTCGATAACGACGGCGACCTCGACCTGCACGTCTGCAACTACGACTCGAGCTCCCCCGACGCCCTCTACCGCAACAACGCCGACGGCACGTTCACTGACGTCGCCGGCCCCCTGAACCTCAACGACCGCAACCTCACCTTCCAGTCCTGCTGGTTCGATTACGACGACGACGGCGACCTCGACGTCTACCTCTCCAACGACCGCGGTGCGTCCTGCCCTACCTGCGGCAACTACCTCTACCGCAACGAAGGCCCCGGAATCCCCTTCACCAACGTCACCGTCTCCGCCGGCGCCCTCATCCGCATGAACTCCATGGGCACCGCCGTCGGCGATTACGACGGCAACGGCTTCATCGACCTCTACTCGACCAACACCGTCGAGGGCAACAAGCTCCTGCTCAACAACGGCAACGCCACCTTCACCGAGTCCGCCGTCCCGACGGGAACCGCCTCCTTCGCCGTCGGCTGGGGCGCCGTGTTCCTCGATTGCGACAACAACGCTCGCAACGACCTCTACGTCTGCAACATGGATTCGATCGCCCCCAACCGCCTCTACGTGCACGACGGCGCCTGGCCCGTCACCGACCACGCCGCCGCGATGGGCCTCAACGACAACGGGGTGTCCTTCTGCGCCGCCTACGCCGACATCGACAACGACGGCGACCTCGACATGCTGCTGTCGAACTACGACGAGCCCCTGCACATCTTCATCAACAGCGCCTCGGGCAAGGAGTCCTGGGCCATGTTCCGCGTCGTCGGTATCGGCGGGAACCACTGGGGCGTCGGCGCCCGCGTCCGTGTCACGACCGGCGGGGTCACCCAGGTCCGCGACGTCATGGCCGGCTCCGACGCGTTCAAGAGCCAGAACGACCTGCGCCTCCACTTCGGGCTCCATCAGGCCGAGACGCTCGACCAGGTCCACGTGACCTGGCCCGGCGGCGGAGTCTCCCGCACGCTTACGGGCTATCCGGCCCGCCACGTCTGGAAGCTCTACCCGGCGTCGCGCCCCGGCGACGCCACCGGCGACGGATCGGTGACGTTCGCCGACTCCCCGGCCCCCTTGGCCACGTTCCCAGCCGTGGGTTCGGGGGGTGTTGCGGTCCGTCTTGTGGGGCGTGGGTTCCTCGGGTCTTCACCCGGAACATGTGCTCGCCGCGCGGGTTAAGCGGCCAGAGATCGGCGATATGCTGATAGGTGCCGCCC
>CAZMCC010000040.1:0-12502 GCA_964564695.1 uncultured Phycisphaeraceae bacterium
GGCGTTCGCGGAGGTGGGCTTTCTTGTCGTTGAGGAGGGAGACGAGGGTGTTGAAAGCCGTGCGGATGGCGGCCTTGAGTTCTTCGAGTGGGATGACGTCGGCGAAGCAGAGTGTGGGGGTGGGGATGGCGGCAGCGGCGGCGGTGGTGTGGGTGTTGTGTGCCATGCGTGCTATTTTCGCGCGCGGCGGGTTTTGTGCAAGAGGGAAGTTGGTAAGTACGGATATCTGCGCGCAAATGCGCTTGTTAGTACAAGTCTGTGTGGCGGATGGGGCGTGGCGTCGGAGAAGAGGGGTGCCACGCACAAAGCCGTGTCTGATTCCCCGACTGCTCGCAACCCCGGAAATCAGGTCGGAGCCCGCGAAGACATGCTCAAGCTCAGAGCAGCTTGAGCATGCCACCCGGGCGTGGTTGCGGCGACGGTGTTGCCGAAGAGCTGCGTCAGCGTGGCCAGTCGCTTCCGCTCCCGGCTCTTATTTGGCCTCGCGCGGGATGTGGTTGAAATGTGACGCTCGCATCGAAGTCCGAAGCGGACTTTCGATGGCACGCCGGCGTCTGGGGACTCACACACTACCGGCCCAGAGCGGCCGGTAGTGGCACCCATACCGAACGTCATCACGCGCGGAGGCAGAGCGCAGTCCCGGCGGACAGAGCTCCGCCGGGGCACCCGGGCCAAGAGGCGCGGGGGAAGAGGCCCGCTCGCTTACACTCGGGGTTCGTCTAGGCGCACTTGCCGCCGAGGGAATCGACGAACCACTGGTTGATCATGTCCGACACGTCGGTCGAGTTCGAGATCCCGTCGCCGTTGAAGTCGGCCAGCAGCGTGCCGTTGGCCTGGTCCTCGAACCAGAGGTTGATGAACTCGCCCACGTCGGTGGAGTTCACGATGCCGTCGCCGGTGATGTCCGACGGGCAATCGGCCACATCCACGCCGGGCCGCGGCATCAGCATCACGGGGCGAATGCCGTCGTCCACGCGGACGTCGTACCGATCGATGCCGACCACGCCCGTCGCCATCAGCTCCACTGTCCACACGCCGGCGCCGTTGTCCGTCACCGTACCCACTGCGGTCGCTCCCGCCGATCCCGGCGCGATGGTCACCTGCGGCGGCGAAACCGCGGCCGTGATCGCCAGGCCCTGCCAGTCGCGCAGGGTCAGCGTCATCGTCCGGGGCGACACGTCCCGCGCGCCCATGTTCACCGGGGTCGAGACGAGCGACTGCACGGCGTCGGGGCGTCCGATGAGGGCGGTGCGCCACGGGCCGAACATGCCGTAGAGCTGGATCACCGGGTCGGGGGCGCTGACCGGCTGGTCGGCCACGTTGAAGCTCATGAAGTACTGGCCCTGCGCGAGTCCGATGCCGCTGACGAACTGGCCCGGGTGGGCCGCGCCGCGGTTGGGGACGATGAGGGTGCTGTTGATCCCCGTGCCGGCGTAGTTGATCGCGGCGTCCATGTCGCCGTCGTTGTCGAGGTCCGCGAGCTCGGCCCCGAGGTAGCCGCCCTGGCTGAAGGCGGTCTGGTGGTCGAAGGTGGTCCCCAGCACCAGCCCGGACGGCGAGCCGTTGATCACGGTCGCCCGGAACTGCACGCACGTGAGGTACACGTCGGGAATCCCGTCGCCGTTGACGTCGCCGATCGCGATCCCGTTGGGCCGGAACGGCAGCGTGATGTCGTTGCGGGTGAAGCCGATCCCGCCCCCACCGTTGTTCTTGAGCTGCACGAGGATCGACGGGGTGGTCTGGGCGGCCACCGCGATGTCCGGGTCGCCATCGTTGTCGAAGTCGCCGGTGACGATGAACGTCGGCGTCGCGGGCGTGGCGAACGTGCCGCCCGAGGAGAACACACCAAGGCCGTTGTTCACGAGGACGGTGACCTGCGACTGGGTGCGGTTGGGGACGACGAGGTCGAGGTCGCCGTCGTGGTCAAAGTCCGCGGTGGCGATCGCACGGGGGTCGGCGCCGCAGGGGACGTCGACCCGGGGCAGAAATCCGCCCGATCCGTTGCTCATGAGCAGGCTCACCTGCCCGGTGGAGCTGCTGGCGACGGCCGCGTCGAGGCCGTTGAGCCCGTCGAAGTTCCCGAGTGCCGCCGCGAAGGGCGAGGCGGCGACGCCGGTATCGGCGCGGGGCGCGAATCCGCCCGCGCCGTTGCCGGGCCACACGCTGAGGGTGGCGGCCGTGCCGTTGACGCTGAGCACGTCGGCGTTCCCGTCGCCGGTGATGTCGGCGATGCCGCTCCAGCGCGGGCCTGCGCCCGATGCGAGAGTTGTGGGCGTCGAAGCAAACTGGGGGTAGCCGCGCCCCGGCACGGTGGTGTTCATGAGCACCGACACGGTCGCGCCGCCGTTGTTCGCGACGGCGAGGTCGCGCTTCTTGTCGGCGTTGAGGTCGCCCGCCGCCGCCCAACTGGGGTTGACGCCGCAGCGGTAAGACCCGAGGGCCCCGTCCTCGTCGCCGGCGCGGGCGACGAGCATGTACGCGACGTGGGCGGATTTCGTGAACGCCGGCGGCGGCGAGCCGCAGCCGGGAGGGTTGTCCTGGGAGCACGAGCAGCGCCCGTCGCCGCCCATCGAGCGTGCGGCCTCCATCGACTGCATCAGGCGCGCGGGCAGGTCGCCGGGGCCGTTGATCGCGGCCTCCACGGCCTCGAGCACCACCGGGGCCCCGGTGAGCACGTTGCCCTGGATCGCGTACCACACCGTCCCGACCCGGCCCACGTAGCTGTACTCGTACGACCCCGCTTCGCCGCCGCGCCACTGGCCCGCGCCGGTTCCGGTAAACGTCGCCGAGCGTCCGAGCGCATCGGCGATGCCGTACTGGCGGGACTGGTGGCTGGTGTCGAACGTCGAGAGCTGGGTGATGATCGTGGCGGGCGCGACGCCCTCGGCGAGGCGGTCGCGGATGAACGTGCGGTTCTGGAAGTTGATGTCGACGGACGACTGGGCCGACGCCGCGCCCACGCCCGTGAGGAGCACGGGCGTGCCTTCCTTCAGGTCGAAGCCGGACAGGCACGTCGCGCACCCCACCGCGACCTCGCCGGTGCGCGTGTCGACCAGGATGATCGACCACGTCGCCTGGGCCGTCCCCGCCGCCGAAAGCAACGTCCCGGCCGCCGAGGCGGCCACGATCCACGACCGAGAACCCATCATGCACCTCCGGCTGAAACCGCTTTGCCGACACGCCCCCGCCAGACGTTCAGCGTACTTCAAGCTCGTTGCCACCGCCATCCCCCGCACGCGGGATTGGGCGAAAGCCGCGGTATTTGTGGGGGCACAACCCGCGGGCCGGGTGCAAGGAATCGGCTACTTGAGGCGCTCGACGATCACCTTCACCGCGGGCGGCTGCTCGGTCTCGCCCTGCACCCAGGGGCGCAGGAGCGAGCGGTGGTTGGCCTCGGCGTAGACCACGTCGTCGGCGCCTTCGAGCTCGGCGGAGGTGACGGGGACGAGGCCGTCGCTGACGAGGCGGCCGAGTTCGTCGATTGCTGCGATCGCCTTCTCCGAGTCGGTGCTGTCCTTGAACGCCTGCTGCACGATGGGCCACGCGAGCGTGGCCTTGAGATCGACGCCCTCGAGGGCCGACCCGCCGGCGAGGGTGCCGACGACGACCGTGATGGGGATCTCGTCGCGTGCGGGCGCGGCGGTCGTGCCCTTGACCCACTTGGGGGCCGGGCGTGCGTTGAGTTCGGTGAGGTATGCCGAGCCGGGCACGAGGTCGCGCGTCGTTTCCCCGGACCCGTCGTTGAGGAACGTCATCAGTTGCGAAGGGTCGACGCCGCTGCTCTCGATCCACCCCGCGAAGTAATCCCGCGCCCCGCGTGCCGCCCGCACCGGCGCGAGCCACGATCCGCGGTTGGGTGTCGCGATGAGCACGACGCGCCCGATCCGGGGCAGTCCCTGCCCCTTGCTTCCTTCGGCGGGGGCGGGGAATCCGTTGTACTGCTCGGCCCGGGTGATGACGTCGCGGATGAGCAGCCCGCCCGACGAGTGCCCCACGAGGTCGACGCGCTCAACGCCGCGCTTGGCGAGGTCTCGCAGCGCGGCCGCGAGCATGTCGGCCCCCGGGCGCAGCGCGCGGTCGCTTCCCGCGTCGAACCGCGCGATCAGCACCGGCGAGCGCGACTCCGCGAGGGCCGCGGCGAGGGCGGGGGCCGCCGTGTCGAAGATCGTGCCCCGCTCATCGAATCCGCCGACCATCAGCACCGCGCGGGCCGGGAGCTTCGCGTTCGCATCGACGGCGGGCTCGATCCATTTCGCGGTCGCGCCGTCGAACACGCGCACGCCCGCGCCGGCGTCCTTCGACTTGGCCGTCGCTTCCTCGATCGCCCTGGCGAACCGCGCCTCCGGGGATTCTCCCCCCGGTGTCGCCGCGGCCCGCTCGTCCAGCCACGCCAGCGCCGCCTCGGCCGGGCTCGCGGCCTTCGCCAGCAGGCGATCGGCCGCGATGCCCGGGTCTTCGTGCTTTGCGGGCGCGGTCGCCGTCGGCGCGGGCGGCGTGGTCGTCGGCGGCTCCGTCAATTGGGCGCACGCCACGCCCGCGGCCGTCAGGACCGCGAACGCACATCCCGCCGGCACGCACCATCGATGTCTGCTCGTCATTGCCCTGTGCACTCCCGCATGGCCGTGCGCATCACGCGCCCCCCCCGGGCGATCATTGCCTCTCGTTGAGGCGCTCGAGGAAGCGTGCCTCCGCTTCCTGGTACTTCGCGAACGCGGCCTCGAGCTGCTTGGCGAGCTCCGCGGCCGACGCCCGGTCGATGGCGCCCGGGCCCGCGCCCTTGGGGTCGCTCAGGGCCTCAAGCGACGCGGCCGCCGCCTTGAGGTCGCTCGCCGCCAGCGCGTAGGAACGGGCCGCGTCGAAGAGCGCCTCGTTCTCGAGCTCCTTCGTGCCCGTGGGCCCGCCCAGGAGCTTCCACGGGGCCGCCCGCACCTCGGTCGTCGTCAGCTTGAGCTGGTCGGAGGCGAGGCGGGCGTTCGCCATGATCGTGCGGATCTCGGGCGTCTGCTCCTTGAGGAGCGACGACACCCGCTCGGCCGAGTCGCGGAACGCCTCCAGGCTTGACTGCCCGGCCGTCAGCGCTTCCTGCACCTGCACCCACCCCTCGGTGTTCGCCTTGTGGGCGAGCTGGCGGGCGTTCTCGATCGTCTCGTCGAAGCTGGGCCGGTTGTAGTCGATCGCGGCGGTCATCCGGTCGATGACGCTCTGGTAGCCGGTGCGTGCCTGCTCGGCGAAGGGCTTGAATGCGTCGATGAAGTCCTGGGCGGACGTGAGCGTGTGGTCGACGCGCTCGGCCCATCCGGGCCACCGTTCAGCCACGTCCTTGGTCACGGCGCGCACGTCCGAGACGATGCCCTTGACCTGCTCGGTCGTGGGGTCGACCTCGCCCTCGACCTTGCTCACGATCCGGTTGAGCTTGGCGGTCGTCTCTTCGACCTGGGCGATGATGCGCTGCACCTGCTCGCGCTGGTCCTTGCCGTAGCCGGCCTGTCGCAGGAACGGGGCCATCCCCTCCTGGCCGGTGAGGACCTCGTCCTCCTCGAGCACGGGGTTGCCGCCCTGTGGCGCGGCGATGCCCAGCCCGGTGCCGGGCGAGACGATGTTCACCTTCGTCCCCACGCCCAGGAGCGGCACGACGAGTTCGACCACGGCGTCCTCATAGATGGTCAGGTCGGCGCGGACCTCGCACACGACGTCGATGGCGATCGGCCGGTCCGCGCCGCCAGCCGGCGTCTCCAGGAACGACCAGTCCGTCACCTTGCCCACGGGCTGGCCGCCCAGGAGGACGATCGAGCCGGCCTCGACGCCACCGGCGCCGATCTCGAGCGGGAAGCGCACGATGTACGAGCGCGTGCTCTGCAGGAGCGTGGAGCCGCCCGCGAGCGCGATCACCACCGCCACCGCCAGCGCGATGGACGCGAGCACAAACCCGCCGGCGATAATGTTGTTTCGAGAGCTGCGTGCGGCCATCGTCGTCCGTTCTGAACGCCCCCCCCGCCCCTCGAACCCCGTAGCGAATCTCCGAATCGTCCGACCCCGACGCACGCGCCCGGCATCGTGGCCGGGTGCGGTGGGGATGGCGTGATTATCCCCTGTGCCGGGTGGGCTGGACGCTCGGCGAGGGAGCGGCCGGGTCGTCCCCGGTCCCCAGAAGGTCATCGGCGTAGTTCGTCTGGGCCCGCCGCTTGGTGATCGGGCCCTCGGCGTCGCCGCGCAGGAACTGCCGGATCAGCCTTAAATCCTCGCTCATCTGCGCCGACTCCTCCAGGCTCGCCTTGCGGAGGGCGTCGAACCAGTCGCGCGATTCGACGGCCAGCATGCGGCCCTTGTCAAGCATCGCCATCCGGTCCGCGATCGTGAACGCGGAGTCCATTTCGTGCGTCACGACCACGCTGGTGACCCCGAGCTTGCGGGTGAGGTCGACGATGAGGCGGTCGATCTCGGCGCTGGTCACGGGGTCGAGGCCGGCGCTGGGCTCGTCGTAGAAGAGGATCTGGGGGTCCAGCGCGAGCGCCCGCGCGAGGCCGGCTCGCTTCTTCATGCCGCCGGAGATCTGGGCGGGGTACTTCTCGGCGTGCTCGCGCAGGCCGACGAGCTCGAGCTTGATCTTGACCATGATGTCGATGGTGAAGGGGTCGAGCTCGGTGTGTTCCTGGAGGGGCAGGGCGACGTTTTCGGCGATGGTCATCGAGTTGAAGAGGGCGCCGCTCTGGAAGAGGATGCCGAACTTCTTGCGGACCTCGTCCATTTTCCGCTCGCGCAGGCCGCGGATGCTCTGGCCGAAGATGCGGACGTCGCCCGAGTCGATGGGGATGGAGCCGATGAGGCAGCGGAGCAGGGTGCTCTTGCCCGAGCCCGATCCGCCCATGATGACCATGGTCTCGCCGGGGAGGATCTCGAGGTTGATGCCGTCGAGCACGGCCCGCCCGTCATAGAGCTTGACGAGGTCTCGGGCCTCGATCATCGGGCCGCGTGCGTGCGGCGTGGACATCGTCAGGCGCTGCGTGCTCTTTGGCGCTTCTTCGGACACGCGGAAATATAGCGACACGGAATCGATCAGCCGCCGCCGCCGCCCGAGCCGCCGGGCGCGGGATCGGCGGGCTTCTCGGGCGTCTCGGGCTTGTCCGGCGGCGGGGGCGTCGGTGTCCCGGAGCCGCCGGGGGCGGGGGGCGTCGGAGTCGGGAACATCGTGCCCGCGGAGGTGCGCGGGTAGAGCCAGAGTTCCTTGGACATGTCGGGCTTCGCCACGCCGATGTTCATGAACGCGAGCGTTCCCTGCCCGCCGCGGTGATCGATCTCGAGCAGCAGGAGGCCCTGGCCCTTCTCGAACTCGACCGGCCAGGGGATGGTGTTGTTGAACTGCGGGTTGGAGCCGCTCTGGTTGGCCTGGCCCATCATCTGGCCGACCTTGGCCCAGGCGCGGTAGAGGTCCATCATCGAGTCGGGGAGCGACTTGAAGGCGCCGAACTCGGCCTTCACGTCGGTGGCGAACTGGGTGATCTGGGCGTCGGTGATGTTCGTCGACGCGGTGGGGCTGAGCATCTTGCGGATGGCCGTGTTGTCGCCCTTCTCAAGCCCGCTGAGGCCGGCCTGGGCCGGGACGATGATGGTGCGGTTGATCTCCTGCACGACGCCCACGGCCCCGATCCCCACGAGCACCCAGATGCCGGTGAAGATGAGCCCGAGCACCACGCCGCCGACCGCCAGGCCTGTGCCCCGCACTCGACCCTTGGAGGAAGAGATGAGGAAGATGGCGGCGACGCCGATGAGGATGGCGATGATGCCGACGAAGGGGAGGCACCCGAGGATGCCGCAGACCAGGGCGATGACGGCCATCACGCTCATGCGTGCCGGGGTGGGGATTCCCGAGAAGTCGTCGCCGCCGATCCGTCCGGGTTGCGCGTAGGGGTTCTGGCTCATAAGGCTCCAGTGTAACGGTCTCTCAGGATGTATGGGAACCCCCGGCGCGGGTTTCATGGCCCGGTCATGGAGGGGTGGGGTCATCCCGAGGTCATCGACTCCCGGAGGCGGGCCACGCAGGCCGCGACCACCTGGGCGCCCTGTTCGATCTCCTGGGGCGTGGTCTCGCGGCTCAGGCTGAAGCGGACCGAGCCGTGGGCGACTTCGGCCGGTATGCCCATCGCCAGGAGCACGGGGGAGGGGTCGAGGCTGCCGGAGCTGCACGCGGCACCCGCCGAGGCGCACAGGCCCGCCTCGCTCATGAGCAGCAGGAGGGCCTCGGCCTCGAGGCGCGGGAAACCGATGTTGGTCGTGTTCCACAGGCGCAGGTGCGACTCGGTGGGGCCGTTGACGCGGGCGTCGGGGACGAGTTCGAGCACGCGCGTCTCGAAGCGGTCGCGCAGGGCCGCGAGGCGGTCGCGGGGGCCAGAGTCGGCGAGCCAGGAGGCGGCGAGGGCGGCGGCGGCGCCCGCGCCGACGATGCCGGGGACGTTCTCGGTGCCGCCGCGCCGCCCGAGCTCCTGGGTGCCGTGGATGACGGGGGTGAGGCGGACGCCGCGACGGCACCACAGGACGCCGACGCCCTTGAGCCCGTGGAACTTGTGGGGGCTGAAGGTGAGGATGTCGCCGGCGAAGGTTTCGACGTCGGGGGCGTCGACGCCCTGATTGCGGGCCGCCTTGATGCCTTCGACGCCCAGGGGCATCTTGCCGACCCATTGGGTGGCGTCGCAGTGGAACACGGCGTCGTGCTGCCAGCACAGCTCGGCGATCGCGCGGATAGGCTGGATCGCGCCGGTCTCGTTGTTGGCCATCTGCACGCTGACGACGCCGACGTCGGCGTCGATGATCGCCTTGGCGCGGTCGAGGTCGACGATGCCGCGTCCGTCGATCGGAAGCTGGCGGACTTCGACGCCCCCCCCAGCGTCTTTCTCGGCGAGCCAGGTGGCGAGGTCGCGCACGGCGTTGTGCTCGACGGCGGTGGTGGCGAGGACGCGCCGCCCCGGGCCCCCAACGCCCGCCTTGGTCTGCGGCAGGCTGCCGCGGATGGCGAGGTCGATGGCCTCGGTGCCGCTGCCGGTGAAGGTGACCTCCTTGGCGCGGGCGCCGATGAGCTCGGCGATGGTTCGGCGTGCGAGCTCGACCTTGGCGCGGGCCTCCTGGCCGAAGCGGTGCACGCTCGAGGGGTTGGCCCAGTGCGACTCCATCGCCTCGCGGGCGGCCGAGATGACCTCGGGCGCGGGGCGCGTGGTCGCGTTGTTGTCGAGGTAGATCACCGGGGGATGGTAGAGAGCGCGGATTCACCGCAGAGGCGCAGAGGGCGCGGAGGAAGGCAAGGAAAGAGGATTCACCACGGAGGACACGGAGAACACGGAGGAAGGCAGGGAGATTTGTGCTGGAAGCACGATGCTCTCGGCGGCTCGGCTCCGTGCCCTCCCTGTTTTCCGTGGCGAATCCTGTCTTCCTCTCTGCTTCCTCTGGGCCTCTGCGGTGAATCCGATCGAACGTGCGTGGGATACTGGGAGGCCCCCGATTGAATTTATCTTCACGTGCTTCTCAGCGGTAGCTGACCAGCGGGAGGTACGGTGTTCATATGTCGATCATGACCCCGCGATCACTGCGCTCCGCGCGTCACGATGAACAGGCCGTGGCTGTTGCCGGCGCGGCAGGGCGCGTTTCGTATCCTGTCGAGATCGAGTCGCGCGAGCTGATCAAGCGGTTTGACGAGCGGACGGTGCTCGATTCGATCTCGCTGAAGGTCGCGCCGGGGGAGATCGTCGCGATCGTGGGCGCGTCGGGGTGCGGCAAGACGACGCTGCTCGATCACCTCATCGGCCTGATCGAGCCGGACTCGGGGTCGGTGCTCGCGGTGGATCATTCGCAGGACGCGCTGCCGCTGCTGGAGCTGGCGGCGCTGGGGGACCAGGACCTTGACCGGGTGCGGACGTACTGGGCGGTGGTGTTCCAGCGGAACGCGCTGTTCTCGGGGACGGTGCACGAGAACATCGCGCTCTTGCTGCGTGAGAACCTGGGATTGTCCGACGAGGAGATCCTCGAGCGGGCGAAGCGGGCCCTCGAGGCGGTGGGGCTGGACGTGAACGACGTGCTGGAGAAGGAGCGCGACGCGCTCTCGGGGGGCATGGCCAAGCGGGTGGCGATCGCGCGGGCGCTGGCGATCGATCCGGTGCTCGTGTTCTACGACGAGCCGACGACGGGGCTGGACCCGGTGGTGAGCGGGCACATCCACGAGTTGATCTGGAATACGCACCGGGCGCCGCCGCGGCCGCCGGCCGAGTCGCGGGCGCGGGGTGCGCTGGCGCGGACGAGCATCGTGGTGACGCACGACAAGGAGCTGCTGCGGCGGCTCGCGCCGCGGACGGTGATGCTCGACGGCGGCAAGGTCATCTTCGACGGCAGCTACGAGGGGTTCACGAAGTCGGAGGATCCGGTGTGCGTGCAATATCTGACGCAGATGCCGGTGCTGAACGCGCGGACGTATGCGTTCAATCGGTATGAGAAGAAGGGGGGGCGATAGGAGACGCGAGCGCGAGCGAGTGGTGGATCGCGCTGGCGATGCTGCGTGCGCACTGTGGGGGCGCGTCCTTCGCCCCTGCCGGGGCGAGTTGGAAGGGGATGTCGGAGTGACTGGGCGTGCTTTTCCACGGGCTTGCTGCGTCCGCCTGTCGGCGGACTCCGCGGCGCCCGTGGCTCCAGCCCGGCGCCCCTCTGGGGCGAAAGCCGGGAATTCAGAGTGTGTCTGCTGGAATGGTTTCGGTCAAGCCGCCCGCGCGTAGCGGTTGTCGCGGACGGCTTCGAGGATGCGGGCGGCCCTGCGGTCCTCGTGGTAGCCGTGCACGACGAACAGCGCGTGCACCGCGCCGGGGATCCAGAACAGGAGCGTCAGGATCAGGTTGAGCACGGCCTGCAACGGCTTGGCGCAGCTGAGCACGGCGACCGGGGGGAGCAGGATGGCCAAGAGATACCGCATCGGACACAACCCTCCACGCGGGCGCGCATTGGCGCCCGACGAAGACTTGTTTGGAATCGGGTGCGGCGGGTTTTGGGTGGGAGGGGGCGGGGGAATGGCGTCCGGGTCACCCGCGGCGCCGGGCCCACGACGGGTCGATCGAGATCAGCACCAGCCCGAGAACCGACACCGCCACGAGGTACGCGCTGAACATCACATACGGCACCGGCGGGATCGCCACGGCGATGCCGTTCAGGATCGGGACGTGGTACAGGGCGGCGACCGACACGGTCGGGACGACTCCCCAGAGCAGGCAGACCATGTGCGTGGGGAACTCGCGGGGCGAGCGGGCGCAGACCCAGATGCCGGCGAGCGTGAAGGGGAATGACACGCCGCAGAGCAGCGTGATGAAGAGCTGGTCGAGCGGGGTGGCGAACGGCAGCGCGAACAGCACGAGGTACAGGGCGTGGACGCCGGAAGCGACGAGCTGAAACAGCGTTGCGCGAACGTGGTGGTTCGTCATGGCCTTGGCCGGGGGCGTGTCAGCGCGGGCGGTCGTAGCGTCCGCCGGCGAGGCCGAGCTCGGCGAGGATGTCGGTCTGGGCGAAGAGCACCGCGCCGGGCGCGGAGGGACTCTGAGGGCGCAGCGTGGCGCGCAGGGTGGGGCCGGCTTCCACGTGCTCGAGGCCGTTGGCGTCGGTCCACCACGTACTTGCGTCGAGCGGACCGAGGGTGCGCACGACGCGTGGGCCCTGGGGTGTCACGACGCGGGCGTCGATCCAGACGCCGCCGCCCCCCCCAACTTCGTCGCGGCGCACGGTGATTTCGACGGGTGTTGTTCCGCGGGCGCCGGGGGTGAAGCACGCGGCGGCGACGCGCCAGCGCACGGTGACGTCGGCGGCCGGTCCTGCGTCGGGGGCACGGGAGACGATCTCGACCTGGCGGTGCGCGACGCTCACGGCTTGCCCCCACCGCCACCGCCCCCCCCACCCGCGTCCTCGGAGAGGGCCTCGGCCGCGGCCTTGAGGGCCTCGGCGTCGATGCCCACGAACTTCTCGCCGACGCGGTCGATGAGCTGCACGAGGGCGACGAGGTCGTCGACGCGTCGGTTGTGCTCGGCGATGGGGCCGCTCTCGCCGGGGTCGGTGTCGCCCGTGAGGTCGCGGATGTCGTAGAGCGAGGCGAGCACGGGCGTGACCTCGCGGCGCAGGCGCTCGCGGATGATGGCCCGGACCATGGCCCACACGTCGGCCTCGGCCTGGAAATACTCCTTGCGGTCGCCGCGTTTGTGCACCTTGGTCACGACACCCCAGTCGACCAGGGCGCGGAGGGACATGGAGGCGTTGCCGCGGGAGATCTTGAGGCGCTCCATGACTTCGTCGGCGAACATGGGACGCCCGGCGATATAGAGGAGGGCGTGGATCTCGGCCATGGTGCGCGAGATTCCCCAGGTGGAGCCCATCTGGCCCCAGGCGCCGATGAGGCGGTCCTGGGCCTGGCTGAGGAGGTCGTCGCCTTGGCGTGAGGCGGGGGGCATGGGAATACCGAAGAATACGGTTGGATGGGGGCGGGGGCTCTGTT
>CAZMCC010000040.1:12512-33367 GCA_964564695.1 uncultured Phycisphaeraceae bacterium
GGGGGGGGGGGAGAGGGGAATAGGGGAATAAGGGTGTGGTGGGGGGGGGGGGGTTTTTGTTTGAAAAAAAAAAAAAAAGGGGGGGAGGGGGGGGGGGTGGGTACTTTACAGGGAGCGAACACGGATGTCGCCGCTTCGGGATTATCTTGCCGCCGCCAAGCGCCGGTTTCCACGGACGGCGGAGGTCGTGCGCTACCTGCGTCCGAAGATGTTCCGCGAGCGGGCGAAGCTGCGCGGGAAGTCGGCGCAGCAGGTGTTCGAGATGATCCACGATGAGAACTGGTGGCTGAGCAGCGAGTCCAAGAGCGGGTGGGGCTCGACGCTCGAGTGGACGAAGGGGTTGCGGGGCGATCTGGGGCGGCTGTGGAGCGAGCTGGGGATCAGGAGCGTGCTCGATGCGCCGTGCGGGGACTTCAACTGGATGCGCCACGTGGGGCCGATCGCGGACGGGTCGGTGGCGTACATCGGGGGCGACATCGTTCCCCGGCTCATCGACGACCTGAACAAGACGGACGCGTCGGCGACGCGCCGGTTCGTGCACCTCAACATCATCGATGACGAGCTGCCCGCGGCGGACATGTTCTTCTGCCGTGACTGCCTGATTCACCTGAGTCACGCGGACATCGCGAAGACGCTCGCCAATATCGCGCGGACGAACTTCCGGTACGTGGCGATTACGGACTTCCCGCAGGTGGCGATGAACCCGGACATTTTGACGGGGTCGGTGCGGGCGACGAACCTGCGGCTGGCGCCGTTTGACCTGGGGATGCCGCTGCGGGAGATCGAGGACAAGGGCGGGTGGGAGCCGAGCCGGAAGGTGTTGTCGGTGTGGACGATTGAGCAGGTGAGGCGGGTGGTGGGGGGAGGGGGCCGGGGCGGTCGCGCCGGGTGACCGGAGATTCGCGGCCCGCATTCGGGCGCGTTACCATGCCGCCACCTCCGAGAGGCCTTCAATCGCACCAGCGCATGGCGAAACGAACAACCCACGCCCACGAAGGCCTCCGCCTCTTTGACGAACGCGGTCTCGACCGGCGCGTGCGGCGGCAGCGGGCCCTGTTCATCCCCAAGCTCGTGCGCGCGGAAGCGGCCGGCAAGCACCTGGGCGGCTCCGCGCAGGACCGGGCGCACGCGATCGCGGTGCACTGGGCCGACCTCGAAAGCTCGGGCGAGCTCGCCAAGCACAAAGAGACCTCGATCGACACGCAGTTCCTCGATCAGCTCTTCGGTGACGGGCTGGGATACCTGCTCAAGACCAGGAGCCCGGCGGACTACCACCTCGATCACAAGTACACCGTTCCCGGCGTCGGCACGGCGGACGCGGCGCTGGGGGAGTTCCCCGGGTCCGCGGCCCCGACGGTGGTCGTCGAACTCAAGGACGTGCACACGGACCTCGACCGGGACCGGTCGAACGGGCGGACGGCGGTGCAGCAGTGCTGGGACTACCTCAACGCCCTGCCGGAGTGCCAGTGGGGGATCGTCTCGAACTTCTCCACCATCCGCCTGTATCACCGCAGCAAGGGGACGCTCAACTACGAGGAGTTCACGCTCGACGAGCTTCGCGAGCGCGACCGCTTCAACGAGTTTTACGCGATCTTCGAGCGGGGCGGCCTGCTCCGCTCGGCGCTCAACCAGCCGGCGCGGGCCCTCGCCCTGCTGCGGCGCACGGAGCAACGCCAGAAGCAGGTCGGCGACGAGCTCTACAAGCAGTACCAGTGGCGGCGCCTGGAGCTCATCGAGCACCTGCACCGGGAGGAGAGCAAGGATCTCAACGAGGCGATCCGGATCGCCCAGAAGATCCTCGACCGCATCATCTTCATCGCGTTCTGCGAGGACCGCGAGCTGCTCCCCAAGGACTCGCTGGCGGAGACCAAGACCGACGTGCGGCGCTACAGCCGCGCCCGCAACCCCGCGTGGGAGAACTTCCTCGACCTGTTCACCGCCATTGACCGGGGCGCCAAGGGCAAGCGGGAGATCACGGCCTTCAACGGCGGGCTCTTCGCCGACGACCCGGCGATCAACGCCCTGGACCTCGAAGAGTCGAAGTGGACCGACGGGTTCGCGAACTTCGGGACGTTTGACTTTTCCGAGGAAGTGAACGTCGAGGTGCTGGGGCACCTGTTCGAGCGCTCGATCACCGAGCTCGAGAAGCTCCGCGTCGGCGGCCTCTATGCGCTCAAGGCCAACATCGAAGGCGCAGACGCCGACACGGGCGGGCGTGCGGCCGGGCGGGTGAAGGGGGCAAAGGCGAAGGCGCGAGCGGCGGCGGTCGCCGACGACGCGGGCGATTCGCCCCTGTCGAAGATGCCCAAGAGCGCCCAGCGGAAGCGTTTCGGCATCTATTACACGCCGCCGGCGTTCACGGGCCTGATCGTGGAGCGGACGGTCGATGCGCTGGTGAAGGAACGGTTCGGCGCCCTGGCCGCGAAGCACGGGGTCGACCCGGACGCTCGCAAAGAGCAGGACCCCAGGAGGCTCTTGGCGTACTGGTCCGCGTGCCTCGACGCGTTGAAGGGCGTGACGGTGTGCGACCCGGCGTGCGGCTCGGGGGCGTTCCTCATCCGTGCGTACGAAGCCCTCGATGGGCACTACAAGGGCGTCGTCCACGGCCTGGGCGGCGCGGGGATGGCGCCCGAGCAGCTCAAGGGGATTGAAGACGCGATCCCGGACTTCATCCTCAACCACAACCTTTACGGCGTCGACCTTTCCCGCGAAGGCGTCGAGATCACCCAACTCGCCCTGTGGATCAGGTCCGCCCGCAAGGGGAGGACGCTGGCCGACCTCTCGCGCCACATCGTCCACGGCAACTCGCTTGTGTCCGACAAGGGGGTCGACCCTCAGGCGCTGGACTGGGCGACGACGTTTCCGCACGTCTTCGGCAAGGGAGGCCCGGGCGGATTCTCGTGCGTGATCGGGAACCCGCCGTGGGAGCAGATCATGCTCCACGATCGGGAGTTCTTCGCGCTAACGCATCCAACCATCGCAACCGCAGTAAATGCCGCCGATCGCGACTCGATGATTGAGGCTCTGCCGAAGACGAATCCCGATTTGCACGCGGCCTACCTCGCGGCAGATGCCAAGGCGCTGGCGATGTTGAAGTACGTACGGGAGGGGGGCGACTACCCACTCACGGGCAAGGGCCGAACGAATCTCTATATGGCCTTCGCGGAACGTGCCAAGAAGACTCTCGTCGCGCCGAATGGAATGGTCGGACTGCTCGTGCCGTCGGGCATTGTTACCGACGACACCACCAAGGAATTCTTCAACGACCTGATGGACCGCAAAGCATTGGTGAGCCTTTACGACTTTGAAAACCGAAACAAAGTATTCGAGGATGTTGATGGGCGATTCAAGTTCTCCGCCATCATTTTTCACGGCGGTGAGTTCAAGACCGAGCAGGCAGACTTCGTTTTCTTCGCGCTCGACGTCGACGAAGTGGCCGCGAGCAACAAGCAGCGGCACATCGCCCTCACCGCAGCCGATATGAAGCTTCTGAATGGGTATCACGGATCAGGTGAACGGCACGCTCGTCGCGGACTGGAACCACAACGGCATCGTCAACTCGACGGATGTCGGGGCGTTCATTAACAGTTGGTTCGAGGACATCGCGGCAGGGTGCGGATAACCGGGTGCGGACCTTTCAATTGGGCTCTGCGGGCGAGGTCGCCCCATGTTCGGGGTGATCCGGTCCGGGCCGGGATGTCGCATGGAGTGATAGTGCCCGGGGGTGTCAGGGTCCCGCGCCACATCGGGCTTGGGATTCTGGTATCTTGGCGCCACCCCGAACTCGCGGCACCGCATGGGGCGGACGCGGGCGGCGGCCTGGTGTTGGAGTCGAGCGATGCGTACGTCCGTGTGTGTGTTCCCGACGGCCCTGCGGGCGCCGCTGGGTGGTGTGTTCGGCGTGCTGTGTGCCGCGGCGCTGTGCGCCGGGGCGTGCCCGCCGGGGCCCCTGTTCCCCAGCGCGCAGTACGGCGTCGGGGACAACCCGCAGTCGGTCGCGGTGGGGGACCTGAACGGCGACGGGCAGCTCGACCTGGTGCTGGGGAACTTCAACAGCGACAACGTGAGCGTGCTGATGAACACGGGTGGGGGGGGCGGGGGGCTGTATGCGCCGCGTGTGAATTCGAGCGCGGGCGACGGGCCGCAGGGTGTGGCGCTGGGGGACATCGACGGGGATACGGACCTCGACCTGGTGGTGGCGGACGCGAACGCGGACGCGGTGAGCGTGCTGCGGAACAACGGGAGCGGTGCGTTTGCGCCGCGCGTGGGGTATGGGGCGGGGGATTCGCCGCAGGGCGTGGCGCTGGCGGACCTCGACGGGGACACGGACCTGGACATCGCGGTCGTGAACTCGCTGGGCGGCAACCTGAGCGTGCTGCTCAACAACGGGTCGGGGGTGTTTGCGGCGAGCGTGAACTACGCGGCCGGGGCGGGCGCGATGGCGATCGCGCTGGGCGACGTCGACGACGATGGCGATATTGACGCGGTGGTGTCGAACGGCGCGGCCGGGCTGGTGGGCGTGATGCTCAACAACGGGTCGGGCGTGTTCGCGGCCCCGGTGACGTACGGCGCGGGGGCGGCGGCGCAGTCGGTGGCGATGGCGGACCTCGACGCGGACAAGGACCTCGACATCGTGGTGGTGAACAACTCCTCGTCGAGCGTGAGCGTGCTGCTCAACGCGGGCGACGGGACGTTCGGGCCGCGGACCGCGTTCAGCGCGGGGGCGCGGCCGCGCGTCGTCGCGCTGGGCGACCTTGACGCCGACGGCGACGTCGACATCGCTGTGGCGAACGAGCTGAGCGTGTTCGCCCGGGTGCTCAGGAACAACGGCAGCGGGACCTTCGCGCCGCCCATCGAGTGCGTCGGCGGCACCTACGCGCGGAGCGTGGCGCTGGGCGATGTCAACGCCGACGGCCTGCTCGACCTGGTGCTGGCGAACGACTTTGCGGACAGCGCGTGCGTGATCCTCAACGACGCCGACGCCGGGTTCGTCACGCGGGTGACGCACGCCGCGGGCGAGGGGCCGCGGGCGGTGGCGCTGGCGGACCTCAACGATGACGGGCGGGTCGACGTGGTGGTGGCGAGCGCGACGAGCGACGCCGCGAACGTGCTGCTGAACGGGGCCGGGGGCGAGCTGAGCCCCGCGGTCGGGTACGGCGCGGGGGACGAGCCGTTTGCCCTGGCGATCGGCGATGTCGACGGCGAGCGCGGGCCGGACATCGCGGTCGCGAACCGCAACGGCGACACGGCGACCATCCTGCTCAACAGCGGCGTCGGCACGTTCAGCCCGGGAGTGCCCTACACGGTCGGCGACGAGCCGGTCTCCGTGGTGCTGGTCGACCTCAACGCCGACACGTATCCCGACATGGTCACGGCCAATCGCGTCGCGGACACCGCGAGCGTTCTGATGAACAACGCCGACGGGACCTTTGCGCCCAAGGTCGACTACGTGACCGCCGACGCGCCGCGCGCGATCGCGGGCACGGACTTTGACGCCGACACCGACGCGGACGTCGTGGTGGCGAACTCCGGCGCCGACAGTGTCAGTGTGTTCCTCAACGACGGCACGGGGGCGTTCGGCGGGCGGCTCGACTTCGGCGCCGGCGACGGGCCGACCGGGCTTGCGATCGGCGACCTTGACGGTGTGAACGGCCCCGACGCCGTCGTCGCCAACGGGCTGAGCGACAACGTGAGCGTGCTGCTCAACACCGGCAGCAAGACGTTCGCGGCGTGCGTGAACTACGCGGCGGGCGACGGCCCCCAGTCGGTGGCCCTCGACGACTTCGACCTCGACGGCGACCTCGACATCGTCGTCGCCAATTCCACCAGCGCGACCGCGAGCGTGCTGCTCAACAACGGCAACGGGGTGTTCGGCCCCCGGACCGACCACGCCGCGGGCGGCACGGCCCAGGGCGTGGCGACCGGCGACATCGACGGCGACGGCGACCCGGAGGTCGTGATCGCGAACCAGCTGGGCAACGGCGCGAGCGTGCTGCGCAACATCGGGCGCCACCGGGTGCGGATCACGGCCGACCCGCAGAGCGTCACGGCGTGCGCGGGCTCGAGCGTGACGCTCGAGGTCGGCGCCGTCGGGTCCGGGCCGCTGGCGATGCAGTGGCGCAAGAACGCCGTCGACATCGACGGGGCCAACGGGGCCGCGTTCACGATCACGTGGGTGAGCGGCTCGGACGCGGGCGTGTACGACGTCGTTGTCTCGAACGGATGCGGCACGGCGACCAGCGGCCCCGCCACGCTGACTGTCGGCGGGTCGGGGTGCTGCACCGCCGACTGGAACAACGACCACGTCGTGAACTCGGCCGACGTGGGGGCCTACATCAACGACTGGTTCAGCGACCTGGCCTTCGGCACGCTCGTGACCGACTGGGACGCGAACGGGATCGTCAACTCCACGGACGTGAGCGC
Source organism: uncultured Phycisphaeraceae bacterium (assembly GCA_964564695.1). Classification (GTDB taxonomy): domain Bacteria; phylum Planctomycetota; class Phycisphaerae; order Phycisphaerales; family UBA1924; genus CAZMCC01. Next base: position 18,936 of record CAZMCC010000040.1, read on the forward strand.
GTACATCAACTCCTGGTTCGAGGACACGGCCACGGGCTGCGTGTGACCGCCCGGGCCGGCGGATCGGCCCCGTCCCCAGACACCGGTATCATGCCCGGATTCGTGGGGTTTGGGCGGGGGCGGGTTCGGAGGTTCGCATGCGGGCATTGCGACGTGCGCTGGCTGTTCTTTCGGTTGTCCCGGTCATCGCCGGCCTGGCGGCCTGCTCCACGTCCGGATCGGGCAACGCTTTGGGGGGGGCCTCGGGCGGGGCCAGCGTCGTCGCGGCCCATCCCACGCCCGCCGACCAACTCGACTTCTTTGACGCTCTCGAGGCGCGCGACCGCGTGACCTATGACGACGCGATCCACGCGGCCCTGCTGCTCGAGCAGGAGGACAGCCAGACCGATTACGCGAAACGGGTCGCCGTCGCACGCCAGAACGGGCTGCTGCAGGGCGACTTCGACCGAGCGGCGAACCGCTCGATCACGACGGGCGAGGCCGCGGACCTGATCATGCGGGCGATGGTCTCGCGCGGCGGCGGCAAGAACCTGGGCGAGTCGACACCGGCGGTCGCGACGGCCGAATTCCAGAGCTCGGGGGTTCTCGCCGAGTCGGCCGCACCGAGCGACCTGATTTCCGGGCGGGACTTCGTGGCGATGCTGACGGGGGCGCGGGAGCTGATCGGCCTCGCGCCGGCCCGCGAGCCGACGACGCTCGCCCAGGCGCAGAAGGCCGCGATGCCCACCAAGGCGGGCGCTGCATCGCCGGGTGAGTCCTTCGACGAACCCGAGGGGGCCCAGGCCGCGACCGATGACGGCGCCACGCGGGCGCTCACGTCCCTTCCGGCGCCCCAGCCCGCGGGCGAGCCGCTTGTCGCGCCCGGCGCGACGGCTCCTGCCCCTGCCCCGTCTCCCACTCCCACCCCTGCCCCCGCGCCGGTCGCGGCCAAGCCCGAGCCGGAGAAGCCCAAGGCGACGCCGCCGGCGAAGGACAAGCAGTGGGTGCCGGGACGTCCGGTGAAGGCGCCTCCGTCCACCCCCCCGACGCCCAAGTCGGGTGGATGACAACGCGGCGGGTGTGCGCGATACGGATCTGAGCATGACAGAGCAGCGAAAGGGGGACCCGAGCATGAAGCGGATCGCGACTGTTGTGTTCGCCGCGTGCATGGCGATCGCCCAGATGGCGGCGGGGGGGGCGGTGGGCGCGCCGGCGCTGGCCGGACCGGACGACAAGAAGCCGGTGCGCAAGCCGGTGATCAACCTCGACTCGACGGCGAAGCAGCGTCGCCCGGGCCAGGTCTTGCCGGGGGACACGTCCCCGACGCCGGCGCCGAAGGCGACTCCGGCTCCGGTGCCGGCGCCCCCGCCGACGAAGGCGCCCGAACCGCCGCCGCCGGTTCCCGTGGCGCAGCCGGCGCCTCAGCCGCCGGCGCCGAGTGTGCAGACGCCTGTGCAACAGCCTGAGCCGTGCAAGGAGACGCCGCCGGCGCCGAAGCTTCGCGCGAGCGCGAGCTCGGTGTCAGGGGCGACGGCCGGCGCGCAGGTGCGACGGATCGGTGGTGGTGGGGGCGCGAGTGGGGGGGACGGCGCGTGGGTCGAGCTCACGAGCGAGTGGGCGGGCGAGACGCCGATCGAGCTGCGCGTGGGCGTGCACGCCCCGGTGGTGGTGCGGATCGCGGGCGAGATGGAGGGCGACGTCCTGGTGCCCGACACGCTCGTGACGCTGTGGCCGCTGGCGCGGGTGGTGATTGCCCCCGAGTTTGCGGAGGGACGCTGGAGCGTGGGGGTGCGGGTGGCCCGGGGGCAGGTGACGTTGCAGCCCGACGTCATCCCCAACGCCGATCCCACGGCGGCCCGTCGCTGGGGCGCGGTGGTGCGGACGCCGGAGCGTGCGATCCCGGTGGCGGGGGCCGGCGGGCGCGTGGCGTACGACCCGGTCCGGCACACACGGGTGTGGACGCTGATGAACGACTAGGGGCCCGGGAGAGGGGATTCGCGGGGGATTCGTGGGGGATTCGTGGGGGATTCAAAGGTAAAGACGCTCACCGGCCGGCGTGCGGGGTGGCCGGGACGGGTTTTCTAGGGCATAGTCTCTCTGCTTGGAGGTCGTAGAAGGAGATCGCGGACGGTTTTGGCCTGAGTAAGGCCCACGCGCGCTGGACGCCCACTCCGACGCGTGTGCCCACACCCTGGAAGCAAAGGCGCGTGCTCATGGCGTTGATCGCCCGAGAACGACTGCCGTTCGCCGGCCCTGCATGGGCGACGGCTGCGGCCCAACTGCTCGAGGAACGCCACCTCGTTGCATGGTCAGCATCGGCGCCTGCCCGCGGACAGTTTGTACGGCAGTTGTCGGCGTATCTCTCCTCCCTCAGCGATACTGAAACCGTGGTCGTGGACGGCTCCCGGATCGAATCCGCGGAGCAGCTCGCTCGCCAGATTTCGCCCGCCGGGTCGGACGACGGGGTGCGCCTCGTTTGCGGCGTCGGGATGGGCGAGGAGCAGCGGCTGGTGGACGTGCTGCGGCGCCGCGGCCTCGGTCGCGCCGGGCGCCCGTTCAAGCGCCGGTTCATCCTCTGGAACGACGCGAACGCGACGCTGGCCCGCAGCGCGGCCCTGTTCGGACGATTGGTGGATGCGGTGCTGGGCGTGGCCGCGGAAGATGAATACGCCTCGGAAGAGGTCCTGCTGATCCAGCGGACCATCTTCATCGGGTCGGCCGCCCTGGACGTCTACGCCGAGGACCCGCGCGGGCAGTTCCGCTCGTGGCTGGGCGACGGTCGCAGCCCCGCGCTGTGGCACGTGGTGACCGGGCTTTCCCAGCCCGTGGTGCTGAGCCGGCCGATTGAGCGGCTGGTGGCTTAGGGCTGGGTCCCCAATGGGCCCTCCCAATTGCCGTCCAAGATTGCCGAGTTGATTCCGGGTCGTGCCCGCGCTTGGCTTGTGGGCCATGCGGATCATCGCCGGCAAGTTCCGGTCGCGAAAGCTGCTCTCCCCCCCGATCGGCGCGACCACGCGCCCGATCCCGGACCGCGTCAAGGAATCGCTGTTCTCGATGCTGCGCGGGCACTTCGAGGGGGCGACGGTGCTCGACGCCTTCGCGGGGACCGGTGCCATCGGCCTCGAGGCGGTGAGCCGCGGGGCTACTCGCGTAGTCATGGTCGAACGCGACAAGCGCACGGCCGAGGTGATCCGGCGCAACGTCGAGATGCTCGGGTGCACCGAGGAAGCGGAAGTGGTGGTGGGGGACATGCTGGGGGCCGCGGCCCTGGCCCGCGTGCCGCGTCCGATCGACGTGGTGTTCTTTGATCCGCCGTACGCGCTCGTGATGGACCCGATGGGGTGGGACCGTGTGCGGGCCCAGTTCCTGGCGGCGGTGCGGCTGCTGGCGGAAGACGGGTTTGCGGTGCTGCGCACGCCGTGGCCGTTCCGGCTGTCGGCGGACACGCCCGTGGCTCCTGAGGCGGCCGAGACGCCGGATCTCGTGCGGCGCGCCCCCGAGCCCAAGCGCAAGCGGGCGCGGGATGATCGGCGCTGGGACTGGCGGACGGAGCTCGACAGCGGCGGAAAGCCCGCGGCGCGCGGCCCGAGGCCGCCGGAGAAGTCGAAAGAGCTGGACGAGGAGCTCGATGAGCTGGGCAGCGCGGAGATCGACTTCGACGCCGTCGAGATCGACATGGGCGCCGAGATGGGCGCCGACATGGATGCCGAGATGGACGCCGACGCGAATGAGGCCGAAGCAGAGGTGAGCGCGCCGTCGGGCGATGAGGCCCCGATTCAGTCGTCGCTGCCGCTCGTGGACATGCGCCTGCCGGGGACGAAGGGGCCCGAGACGCACGTGTACCGGCACACGGCCGTGCATCTGTACATGAAGGACACGGGGGCGGCGGGGGGGGCGGGCGCGTGAGCGGCTCGCTGTTTGACGGGCCACGCTACGCCGTCGGCCTCAACGCCCGGCAGCGTGAGGCGGTCGAGCACGACGACGGGGCGTTGATCGTGCTGGCGGGGCCGGGGACGGGCAAGACGCGGGTGATCGTGCACCGGGTGGCCCGGCTGCTCGAGGTGGGTGGGGGGGGGACATCGTCGGGCCCGGTCGAGCCCGAGTGCGTGCTCGCGGTGACGTTTACCGTCAAGGCCTCCGCGGAGATGCGCTCGCGCCTGCACGCGCTCGTGGGCGGGGGGGGCGGGCCGGCCGAGCGCGTGCATGTCCGTACGTTCCACGGCTTTGGGCGCTCGCTCCTGCGCCGGTTCGGCGATGTGATTGGGCTGCGTCCCGCGTGGCGGATCATGGACTCGGCGGAGCGCACACGCCTGATGCGACAGGTGGTTGCTGACGAGCGGTTGCTTGCCGACGCGGACGCCGCGCTGGGGCCCGATGCCTTTGTCGCCGATGCGCTCGAGTTCATCGAGCAGTGCCGGCATCAGGGCGTCACGCCGGGTGAGTGCGTCCGCGAGGCCAGGCGTCGCGTTGACGAGGCGGGGCGGGGATCGGGAGAGGCGGGGGGGGAGGGGGCGGCCGCGGTTGCGCTCGCCGACCGCTTCGCACGGCGGGCCCGCGCCTTCGAGGCGTTCTCGAAGCGCTGCGTCCGAGCGGGCACGCTCACGTTCGACGACCTGATCGCGCTGGCGACCGACCTGCTCGCCGATCCGCGCGTCGGGCCGATCGTCCGGCAGGACATTCGGCATGTCGTCGTCGACGAGTTCCAGGACATCAACCCCGCGCAGCTGCGCATGCTGCGCCTGCTTGCGCCGCCGGATACGAAAGGTCACGGGTCGGGGCCGGACCTCTGCGTCGTCGGCGACGACGACCAGGCGATCTACGCATTCCGCGGCGCGAGCGAGCGGTCGTTCGAGCACTTCCGGGCGGTGTGGGGCGGGCGCGGCGAGCGCCCCGTCCGCACTGTGGCCCTCGAGGAGAACTACCGCAGCGACCCCGCGATTCTTCGGGCCGCGGGCACGCTCATCGGCACCGCGGCGTCGCGGTTCGCGCCTGACAAGGCGCTGGTGGCCGCCCGCCCGGCTGCGCCCGCCGGACCCGCCGGCACCACCACGCCGGTCGTCGAGGGCGTGATCCTCACCGACGACGACGAGTCGGCGGACGTGATCGCGGCGATCATCGACCACGCCCGGCGTGGGGGGGGCGGGGGGTCGGATGCCGACCCCGGCTCGTTCGCCGTCATCGCCCGCATCCACCTGCACCTTGCGCGCATCGCCGAGCAGCTCGATCATCTGGGGATTCCCTTTCGCTACGCGGACCGCCCCGGGGACCGGGCCGACGCCGGCGTGCGCGACCTGCTCGCGTGGATCGAGGCCCTCATCGACCCCGCGGGCGTCGGCCCCGTGCAGCGCCTGCTGAGCCGTCCGCCGCTGGGCGTTCCCGTGCAATCGCTCTCTTCGATCCTGCGGCACGAGCTCGCCACCCGTTCACGCTCGCGGGCCTTCGCCGAGGAGCACGGCGCGGGCTCTTCGGCGCCGGCGGGGCACGCCGACCCGCTGTCGTGGCTCGAGCGCGCGGGGGCGGATTCCGGCCTGGATCCCGGCGTCGCGCAGACCATCGCCCGCTACATCGCCTTGCACCGGTCGCTGGCCCGGGTCGCGGTCGCGAGCCCGGCGCACGAGGTCATCCGTCGCATCATCGGCGACGCATCCCTCGCCGAGTCCGACGGCCTCGACGGGCGGGCCCGCGCGCGGCGCGTCAGCGCCCTCATCGGCTTCCTGCAGTTCGCACGCTCACGCGCCGACCGCTTCGACCCGCCCGGGCGCCTCGCCGAGCTGTGGTCCTACTACAACGACCTGTCCAAGAACGAGCAGGACGCGCTGTGCGGCGGCGCGAGCGACGATGTCATCGACGCCGAGGATGTGCCCCCGGGCGAGGAACCCGCCGAGGGAGCGGCCCCCAAGGGCGCCGTCACGCTCCTGAGCGGCCACGGCGCCAAGGGGCTCGAGTTCGACAACGTCATCGTCGCCCAGGTGCGCCCGGGGGGGTTCCCGGCCAAGCGGGGCGAGGCCGATGAGCCGCTCCTGCCGCGAGACTGGCTCGACCGGCTCGCCGCGGCCGACGGCGTGCCGAACCTCGACCGCGAGCTGGCCCGCGAGGATGAGCAGCGACGGCTTTTCTACGTGGCGTGCACCCGCGCCCGGAGCCGGCTCGTGCTGCTCGCCAAGCACAAGAAAACGCGGGGCGACGCGACGGATTACTTCATCGAGCTCGAAGACGCCGCGGGCGACATCCCGATGCGCGTGCGCACGGCGGCCGAAGTCCTGGACGAAGCGTGCACGCTGGCCGACTCAGACAGTGCGCTGCGCGAGGCCGGCGATGCGATGGCGCGTGCCGTCGAGGCGGGCGAGGGATCGGTGGGGGCACGCCTGGGGGCCCGTTCGCGCGAGCGGGCACGGCGTGCGCTCGAGCAGCTCGTCGGCGAGATGCAGTCGCCGGCGCACGGATCGGGCGCCGACGCGGGCGCGATGCTCAAGCTCGCCGAGCGCGTGCGCGAGGAGGCGCTGCGACTCGCGGTGACGGCGGGGCTCGCCCAGTCGGGCGAGGTTCCCGCGTGGGCCCTGGCGCCGTCGGCGGGCGAGAGCGTGGCGGGATTTGCCGCGGCCCTCGCGCAGCGCGTGCTGGCCCGCGACGACGGGCGCGGGCCGGCGACGACGCCGTTTGCGGCCCCGCTCAAGCTCAGCTACACGAACATCCGGGCCTACACCGACTGTCCGCGCTGCTTCTACCTTGCGCAGCGGTTCAGCCTGCGCGAAGCGGCCGACGCGAACATGTCCCTGGGGTCCGCCGCTCACGAGGCGCTGCACCGGTATTACACCGAGGTCCGGGAGGCCGACGCCGAGGGGCGCCCGATCGCCGGCGTCGAGCGGCTTGTCGAGCTGGCGCGGGGTGCGCTCGATCAGGCGTGGCCGCGTTCGCTCGAGATGCCGGCCGAGGTGTGGACGCAGCTGCGGGCCCAGATGCGGACGCTGCATGCGCGGCTGCACGACCCCGCGGCCCACACGCTGCACCTCGAGGAGCTGGTCAAGTTTCCCTACGAGCACCGGGGCGTTCACGAGATCACCGCCAAGCTCGACCGCATCGACCTCGCGGCGGATGGGCGCTACCGCATCATCGACTACAAGACCGGGGGGCCGACCAAGTCCAAGCTCGAGCCCGACAAGGCCGACCTGCAGCTGGGGATCTATGCCATGGCGCTGCGAGCGCTGCAGAAGGACGACGGCGTCGCCGGCACCGCCGAGTACTGGGTGCTCTCCACCGGCCAGATCGGCTCGATCGACCTGGGCGCGATCAAGCTCGACAGCGTGCGGAAGAAGATCAACAAGGCGATCGACGGCATGCTCGAGGGCAACTTCGAGCCGGACTCGGGCTGCAAGAAGGGGTGCGGGGACTTCTCGCTCGAATGAAGCAGAAACGCAGTACGCGGAGGACGCGGAGTGACGCGGAGGAACGCGGAGCAAAGCAAGATGAAGCAAGATGCTTGTTGGAGGACAGAGATCCGATCGCCGTGATCGTCGGCGCAGCGCCTTTGTCCACGTCCCATCGTCTTCTCCGCGTTCCTCCGCGTCCTCCGCGTACGTCCTCTGCAATCTGACCACGGGTTCCAACGCGGACGTGTATGGACATTTCGGTGAGCAAGCGATGAGCGACACGCACATATCCGAGCACACACTGACGAGTCCGCCCGACCGGCGGACGTGGCGTGTGCTGCCGAAGTGGGCGCTGCTCGGCGCCTTCTGGATCGCGCAGGCGGTGGTCGTCTACCTGATCGGATCGCTGTGGTTCGGCTCCTCGTTTTCGGTCGATTCCAACGCGCCTTGGGGCGACTTCAGCCTGGAGGAGCTGCTCGACGCGATCACCGACTCGGGCTTCCTGCTCGTGATGGGCGTCTATCTCTCGGGCGTGACGGTGCTGCAGGCGCTGCTGCTTCTGCCCGTGCGCAGGCCGCGCCCGATCCGCGAGCGCGGGTCGTCGTTGTGGGCGAGCATCGCGGCGGCGGGGCTGGTGATCGCGGGGCTGTGGCTCGGCGCGATCCTGCTCGTGGTGACGCTCGTGTGCCTGGCATGGGACGGGCACCTCGAGGCGCTCGAGTGGCTCTTCCGCGACCTGGGCGCCCGGTCGTGGATGTTCCTGGTGCCGCTCGCCCTGGGGTGGGCGATCGCGACGCCCCTGCTCGCGGCGTTCATCCGGCGCGGACGGCGTGAGACGGTTCTCGCCCGCATCTCCACGCGGGTCCTCCAGGGCACCGTGGTGGAAGTCGTCGCGATTATCCCGCTCGACGTCATGGTGCGACGCAAGACCGACTGCTACTGCGGCACCGGCACGTTCTGGGCTCTGACGCTCTGCTTCACGGCGGGGATTGTCCTGGCCGGGCCGGCGGTGATGTTCACCCTCCTGTCCAGGCGCCGCCGGCGGTGGTACGAGGGCAAGTGCGAGGTGTGCGGCTACGACATGACGGGGCTGCTCAACGCCGACCGCTGCCCGGAGTGCGGGAGCGGGTGGGCGCCCGAGCGCGACGCGCTCAAGGGCGATGGGGGCATTAGGGGTTGGGGGGATGGCGGGGGAGGGGCGGCGCCGCTTCCTCCGGCCGGCGCCGCTCCCTGATCCCGCCGAATGCTTCTACCTAAAAACGAATCCGAGCGGCACGAGGGGGGCGACGGCTCCGTCCATCGGACGGTTGCTGTCGCCGGAGGCGTCGCCCCCAGCGTACCGCTCGGACCCGCGAATGGAGGTGTCCGGGCTGGTTGACGGGAACTTCGGGGCTTTCCCCGGAGCGACCGGCCGGTTTTGGAGTTCCCGGCACAGGTACTAGTGCAACCGTCGTGCCAAAGGTCAACCCCGATATCACGACGCCTGAGGCTATCGGCGGTTGGCTGGTTCCCCCGAATTGGCCGATCTTGGCCGGGGCGGCGGCGTGTGGCCAGATGTAGCCAAAGCAGTGAGGCATAAAAAACAGCCGCGTGCGAAATGCACGCGGCTGTCGGTTGGACCTGATTGTTTGGGGACTCACGTTCGCAGTGTGCGTGAGATCAGCAGCCGGCGAAGTAGCGGTCGATCATGATCGACACGTCGGTGGAGTTCGAGATGTTGTTGCCGTCGAGGTCGGTGGCGTGGGTGCCGTTGGCCTGGTCGGCGAACCAGTCGGTGATGAACTGGCCGACGTCGGTGGAGTTGACGACGCCGTCGTGGTTCCAGTCGGCGGGGCAGGTGGCGATGTGGCCGCCGGTGGAGACGAGGGCGAAGTCGGCGTCGATGGCGGGGGTCTCGACGTGGCCGTCCTGCGGGAGCTCGGCGGCGATGACGGAGACGGACCAGGCGCCGGCTTCGGGGTTCTGGATGAAGATGTTCTCGACGGTGTCCTTGGTGTTGCGGACGCCGCCGGGGGTGCTCCAGGGGCCGGTGGTGAGGCCGACGTTGCCCCAGTAGATGACGCCGGTGGGGCTGACGATCTTGAGGTCGAGGTCGTTGATTCGATGGATGAGGGAGCTGGTGGTGCCGGCGATGTCGGAGTAGACGAGGGAGGTCTTGAAGAAGGGCGCGCCGGGCGCGACGTCGAAGGTGTAGGTCATCGTGCCCAGGGGCGCGAGGAGCTGAGACTCGTTGACGATGTAGGCGGACTGACCGATCTGGTAGAGGTCCTGGACGTTGGGGACGCCCCAGCCCTGGCGGAAGCGGTTGTTGATCTGGTTGATGGAGCTGAAGGCGTACTGGCGGGCGGTGTTGACCATCAGGGCCTTGGCGGTGCTGGCGTGGGGACGGCTCTCGAAGACGGTGGCCTGGCGCCCGAAGGTCCCGAAGACGCCCTCGTGCCACATCTGGAAGAGCAGGCCGAAGTGGCCGGCGGCGATGGGCGTGGCGGAGGAGGTGCCGCCGAAGCTGGGGGTGTAGGTGTTGTTGCCGGTGCTCGAGGTCGTGAAGATCGACTCGTTGTGGAAGGAGAGGTCGGGCTTGATGCGCTGGTCGGCGGCGGGTCCGATGCTGGCGGCGTTGCACCAGCAGTCGTCGGTGAGGTTGAGGTTGTTCTGGTGCTTGATGCCGCCGATGCTGACCATGTTCTTGGCCCAGGCCTGCGGTCGCGAGCTCTGGGAGCCCGAGTTGGACTGGCTCTGGCACATGAGGAGGTCGTGGTCGAAGATGGTGTCGTCCATCATGGACGAGATGCTGGTGTAGGCGGTTGTCAGGGCGTTGCCGCAGGACGAGGACTGGAAGACGGCGCGGTACTGGCCGGCGGGGTCGACGAGCTGCGCGGCCTGCGTCCAGCGGTCGGTGGCGAGGTCCCAGTCGGCGAACATGCCCTGCTCGGCGCCGGGGAGCATGCCGGTGCCCGCGGCGTTGACGGCGCCCTTGCCGAAGACGATGCCGTAGGTGCTCGTGCCGTGCGACTGGTCACCGCTCTGGGTGCCGTGCAGGAGGGGGGCGGGGCCCTGGAAGTCGAGGTGGGTGGTGCGGCAGCCGAGGTCGATGACCTCGCCGCGGACGCCCTGGCCGGTCCAGCCGAGGTTGTCGCGGACCCAGTTGGCGCCGCCGATCTGGCGCATGAGGTCCATGTCGGTGCCGACGGGGCTCCAGGCGTCGACCCAGAGGACCTGATCGAGGCGGAGGACCTTGGCGAGCTGGGCGCGGGTGAGGGTGGCGGTGATGACGCGGTCGCCGACGGGGAGGTTGTCGATGGCGCCGCCCGCGGCGCGGATGGCGGCGGCGACGGGCGTCTTGAAGGTCATGTTGCGGTCGACGAGCTGGACGTAGTACTTGCGGGGGGTGTCGAGGCCCTTGCCGCGGGCGCCGTTCTTGTCCTCGCTGGGGAACAGCTCGGCGCGGAGGTTCTCGTCGAGGCGGTAGGCGGGCTGGTAGGGGACGATCGCGCGGACGAAGGGGAGCTCGGCGATGGTGCGCCGGGCGTCATCGGACGGCACGCGGATGATGTATGCGTTGAAGGGGAGGAACTGGTGAACCTCGGCGCCGGCGTCGGTCACGCCCTTGCGGAACGCGGGGAGGGGGGCGATGTCGAACTGGACGACCCAGAGCTTGGTGTCGGCGCCCGAGGCGAGGGCGGGCGGCACGGGCGGCGCGGGCTGGGTGGGGTCGAAGGCGGCGAAGCGGAGCTCGAGGGTGTGCTCGAGGACGCGGGGCTCGCTGTAGGCGACGCCGTCGGTGGTCGCGGAGTACATGGCGACGACGCCGTCGGGCGTGTGCTCGCGCCACATGACGTAGGTGGTGTCGGTGCCGGGGACGGAGCGGGTCACGACGTCGGTGACCGCCTGAGCACTGGTGAGGATGGAGTGCCCGTTGGGGAGAGGAATCTCGATGTCGGTGGCGAGTGCGCAGGGCGCAGCCGCCAGAGAGACCGAGAGGGCAGCTCCGGCGATGCGAACGAGGAAACCGACGACGCATTCCTGGCGACGTTGCGCGGTCATGTGGACTCCCGATTATCGAGACGAAGGAGAACGATGCGATGGAACAAAGCGGCGGTCCCCGAAGACAGCCACATCCAGATTACCACCGACGGATGGTCGTGCCAACGCCGATGTGGTTAGGTCCAATAATTAGTTGATGCCGGGAGAGGGTCAGCCGCAGCCGCCGGCGATTCCGTCGAAGTAGCTGTTGATGAACGAAGAGACGTCGGTGGAGTTGATGATGCCGTTCTGGTCGACGTCGGTCTCACGGGTGCCGAAGGCGAGGTCGTTGAACCAGGCGTTGATGAAGTCGGAGACGTCGGTGGAGTTGACGATGTCGTCGCGGTTCCAGTCGGCCTCGCAGTAGTTGACGACGCGGTTGGCGATGACGAGGGAGAAGTCGGCGTCAAGTTCGGGGGTTTCGGGGCGGGAGTCGGCGTTGACCTCGGCGGCGAAGACCCGGATCGTCCAGATCCCCGGTTCGGGGTCGAAGAGGAAGACGTTTTCGATCACGTTGCGGGTGTCCGGTACGCCTCCGGGGACGGAGGTGTTCCCGGCGGTGAGGCCGGCGTTGCCCCAGTATTCGATGCCGCTGGGGCTGACGGCGAGGAGGGTGATGTCGTTGACGCGGTGGACGGTGGAGCTGGTCGTGCCGGGGACGTCGCGGTAGGCCATGGACGCAGAGAGTTCGGCGGCGTTGGGCGGGACGATGAAGGGGAAGTCGACCGCCTGGCCGACCTGGACGGGAATGGACTGGTCGACGATGAGCATGCCCTGGCGGATCTTGTAGAGGCGCTCGAGACGCGGGACGCCCCATCCCTGGCGGAAGCGGTTGATGGCGGCCGGGCCGCCCACGTCGTAGCGGAACGCCGTGTTGACGAGCAGGGCGCGGACGGTGGCGGCGGCGGGGCGGCTGGCGAAGACGTCCTCGCCCCCCCCCAGCCCGCCGAAGCCGGCGAAGACGCCCTCGTGCCACATCTGGTAGACGAGCCCGGCGACACCGGCGACGCCGGCGCTGGCGGCGGATGTGCCGCCGAAGCTGGAGGTGTACCCCAGGTCGCTCCAGTAGGCGGTGGTGAGGATGGCGTCGTTGTGGAGGGCGAGGTCGGGCTTGACGCGTCCGTCGGCGGCGGGGCCGGTGCTGGCGTAGCCGCAATAGCAGTCGTCCTGGGTGCCGGCGGTGTCCTGGTGGGCGATGCCGCCGACGGCGACGACGTTCTTGGCCCAGGCTTCGGGGCGTGAGGCCTGAGAGCCGGTGTTGGACTGGCTCTGGGTGATGAACAGGCCGCTGGCGAAGGCGGCAAGGTCCATCTCAGCGGAGATGGTGGTGTAGGTGGTGGTCCAGGAGTGACCCCACGAGTTGGACTGGACGACGCAGCGGAAGGGGAAGAGGTCGCTGCCGGCGATGACCGAGAGGGCGACGCGGTCGTCCATGGCGTCGTAGTCGGCGAAATAGCCCTGCTCGGCGGCGGGGAGCAATCCGCGGCCGGGCGAGAAGCCGGCGCCGGTACCGAAGAGGATGCCGTAGCAGCAGGTGCCGTGGCTGGTGTCGCCGGAGACGCCGGTGAGGAGCTCGGGCGGGGGCGATTGGAAGGCGGAGTGGCTCTGGCGGACGTTGTCGTCGACGACCATGGCGCGGACGCCGTCGCCGAGGAAGCCAAGCTCGGCGTAGACGAAGTCGGCGCCGACGACGGAGCGGATGATGTTCATGTCGCCGGAGGGCTCGCTCGCGCGGTCGACGAAGAGCACGCTGTCGCTGCGCAGCACGGCGCGGAGCTGGGGCGTGGTGAGCGTGGCGCGGACGAGGGCGCCGGCCTCGGTGACGTTTTCGACGAGGCCGCCGACGGACTCGATCGTCTTGACCAGGTCGCCCTTGAGGGCCGGGCCGGGGACGAGGGTCTGGATGTTGTACGACGCGCCTTCGCCGGAGTCGGGCGGGAGGCTGTTGTTGTGGAAGCTGAAGAGCTTGGGGACGAGCTCGTCATCGAGCCGGTACGCCGGGTGGTACGGGACGACGGCGCGGACGCATTCGAGCGCTCGCACGGCGATGAGGGCCTGGGCGGGGATGGTGGCGATGTAGGCGAAGTTCGGCAGGAACGCGCGCGGCGTGGCGCCCGCGAGGGCGAGGTCGTCGAGCATGCCGGGGATGATGGCCCCGGTGAACTGGCCGATGTAGATGTTCGTGTCGGGCCCCGCGTGCAGCAGCGGCGGCACCTCGGGCTGCGCCTCAACCGGGTCGAACTGGGCGTAGCGGAGCAGCACGCGCGAGTCGAAGTCCATCGGGAGCGCGGGCGAGCCGGGGTCGGCGCTGGCGAAGGTGTGGGTGGTGCGCCGGCCGTCGGGCAGGATCTCGGTCCAGGTGCGGCTCACGCTGGTGCCGCGGCGGATGACCTTCGGCGGAGCGGGGAGGTTGCTGCTCTTCGCGACGGCGGCGACCCCGGGGACGTCAACACGGGCCTTCGTGGGGGGGGCGGGCTGTTTGAGCTGGGCCGAGGCGTGGGCGGTGAACAGGAGGAGGGGCAGCCACGTTCGGACGGCGCGTCCGAGCGAGCGACCGGCAAGCGCATTGTGCATGGACAGGTCCAGGAGAGAGCGGCCCAGAGCAGTACGAATGATCCCCGTGAGCAGACTGGTGTGCGCAAGCATACTGCATAAGGATGCGCGCGCAAAGGACTTGCTTTCGAATTCCCGCCGCCAGAGCGGAAAGCCCCGAGTTACGGGGCCGAATCGGCGAACGGAGCCCAGTTCACGCTGCGTTTCCGGGCGATCTGGAGACGTCGCATGAAGTCCTTGTGTGGCAACTGTTCGAGATCAAACTGATCTGTGTGCGGGTTCCAGAACTGTGCGTCAAGGATGGTGAAGCCGCGCCGGCGAACGTGTTCGGCGAGGTGGACCAGGGCGACTTTGGAGGCGTCGGAGCCGCCCCACTCGGGGCGTGAGAACTTGGACTCGGCGAAGAAGGCGGAGCCGACGACCGTGCCGTAGACCCCGCCGACGAGGACGTGGGGGCCGTCGGGGAATTCGTGGAGGGCGTCGGTGGGGATCGCCCGGGCGTCAACGGGG
>CAZMCC010000041.1:0-33260 GCA_964564695.1 uncultured Phycisphaeraceae bacterium
CTGTCGCCCAACCCCGGAGCCCACGCGTCGCTCGAGACGATCGAGGCGCGGCGCCGGTCGCGCCGGTCGCTGGCGAGCGGGCCGGTGCAGCGGTGGGCCGCGGAACAGGCGAGCGTGTGCGATCTGCTCGCGTACGTGACCAGCGCCGAGCGGCCGGCGATGAAGCCGCGGGTGCGGGCGGTGATGGACGAGCTGGCGGCGAGGCGGCGCACGGCGGATTCGGTGGCGCGCCAGATCCGCACGACCGAGCACGCGATAACGCTCCTGTGGGTGATCCGGCTGAACGCCGACGGGGGTGCGTCGTGAACCTGATGCTGGCGGTGGTGATGATGCTGCTGGGGACCGCCCAAACGACGGTCCAGACGACGGCGCAGCCGGGGGGGGGGGCGACCCCCGCGGCGCCGGCGCCTTCCGCCGCGTCTGTGCCGGCGCCGGTCCCCGCGCCGGCGAAGGGGATGGATCCGGGGCTTGCTCAGGAATTGACGGCGCTGTCGCCGGATTCGCCGCGGGCGTATTTCCTGCTGGCCGAACGCGTCGCGGATGTGGCGAGCGAGCGGTCCGACGACTCCCTGCGCCGGCTGGCACGCCAACTCGCGGTGCTGAGCTACGAGCTCACCAAGCGCGGCGGCGGTGGGGGGGGTGCGGCCGGGGGCGGCGTCGGCGGGTCGGTCGACGACTCGGCCCGGAGCGTGTGCCTGCTGCTGGCGTCGATCGCGCCGTCGGTTCAGGAGGCCCGGTGGCTGCGGGCGCTGGCGGGGACGTTTGATCGCGACATTCTCGGGGCCGTGTACGACCCGCCCGGCACGGGGCCGTCGCGCGACGAGGCGGCTCTGGACGCGGCGACGGTGCTCGGGCTCGTGCGCACGGGGCAGGGGCGTCGGGCCGAGCAGCGGTTGAAAAAGCCGGGCGTGGAGGAGTTATTGCAGCGTCACGAGAAGCTGCTGAGCCCGGCGGGGATGAGCGGCGAGTTTGACCGGCTGCGTCGCACGATGGCGGACTGGCCGACGTGCCCGCAGTGCCGCGGTAAGCGGGCGATCACGCGGACGGACAACAACGGGCGGCTGGCGGGGGTGACGCTGTGCGACACGTGCGGCGGACAGCCTGGGCCGCGGATTCCGCTGAGCGAGCTGGTGCTGCAGCTGCGGCTCGAGGCGCTGCTGCTGTCGGGGATTCAGCGGTCGTGGTCGGGGCAGATCCTGATCGACAACGGGGCGCCGATGCGAGAGCTCGACGCCGATGAGCTGGCGGCGCGGCTGGGGATCGATCCGCTCAAGCCGCTGTGGCGTGACGGGGTGTGGACGGCGCCAGAAGGGGCGGCGCCCGCTTCGGTGGAGCCCAAGACGGACGGCGCGGAGGCGCCGGCGGGTGAGCCGAATTCGGCCGAGCGGTGAGGCGGGCCTACCTTTGCGGCCGCGGGACGCGCGATCGTGCGCGATATCGCACCGGAAGGGACCTCTGACTCATGGCCGACCAGCCGACGACCAACCCGACAACTCCCGCCGCGACGCCGACGGCGACCCCCGCTCCTGCCGCCACCCCCACCCCCACCCCCGCCCCCACCCCCACCCCCACGGCCACGCCTTCGCCCTCGACGGGCAAGCCGACCGTGACGTTCGAGGAATTCGCGAAGCTCGACCTGCGCGTGGCGCGGGTCGTGAAGGCCGAGGACCACCCCAAGGCGGACAAGCTGCTGCGCCTGCAGGTCGACGACGGGTCGGGGACGCCCCGCCAGATCTGCGCGGGCATCAAGGGGGCGTACACGCCCGATCAGCTCGTGGGCAAGCTCATCGTGATCGTGGCGAACCTGGCGCCGCGGGTCATCCGCGGCGAGGAGTCGCGCGGGATGCTGCTGGCGGCGAGCGACGTGCCGAAGGACGCGGCGGAGGCAAGCGGGGCCGAGCGGAAGGTGATCGTGCTGACGCCGGCGGGGGAGATCGGGCCGGGGTCGATCGTGTCGTAAGTCGAGTGCTGCGCTGATTCAGCGAGGACGCTGCGAGTCGCCGGGGCCGCCGGGGCCCGGGCGCGGGCGGTCGCCTTCGCGTGGGGGCCTGGGCGGGCCGTGCTTGGCGCGGTCGATCGCGTCGTTGATGGCGCGGTCGATGAGCTCGCTGCGCCGGGCGTTCTGGTCGTCGAGCTCGCTGCGGAGCGACGCGGCCCGGTCGGCGAGGCGCTCGACCTCCTGCGACAGGCCCTCGATGCGCTTATCGAACTGGCGGGCGGCGGCGGCGCGGAGAAGGGCCTGCTCGGCGTCAATCTGCGCGGCGGGCGCGCCTTTGGACTCAAGTTCGACGATCGCGCGGGCGTGCCGAGCGCCGTCGGCGGCGGCCTTGAACTCCTCGACGCGCGAGCGGAACGCCTCGGGGTTCGAGCGGCGCAGCTCGAGGAGCGAGCGGATCCGTGGGGACTCCATCAGCTGCATGAGCTGACGCTCGGCCGCGGGCGGGTCGGTGTCCTTGAGGCGCTCAAGCTCGGCGAAGCGCTGGGGCATGAGCTGGCGGACGACATCGAGGATGACCTGGCGGTCGTCGACGGTGATGAGCGGGGGAGGCGGCGGCGGGCCGCCCTGCGGGTCGCGGGGGTCACGGGGGTCACGGGGGGGTTCGCCGGGTCCGTCGCGGTCGGGCGCGCCGCGGCGCATGCCGCCGCCCGCGCCGCGGGGGCGGACGCCCAGACCTCCGGGTCCGGCTGGGCCGGGTCCGGCGCCGCGCCGATTGTCCTCGAACATGCGGGCCATGACGCCCATGTTCTTGGACTTGAGGAAGTCGCGGACGGCGGCGGGGGTCTCGCCGCGGTCGAGCATGGCCTGGGCCTCGTCGATGACCTTGAGGCGGCGCTCGAGGTCGGCGCGGGCGCGTGTGAGGTCGTTGCGGGCGCGCTCGGCGGCCTCGGCGGGCGATTCGGCCGGGGGAGTCGTGGGGGCAGGCGCGGGCGGCGCGTCGGCACGCGGCGCGGCGGGCTCCGGCTGCGACTGGGATTGGGGCGCGATGCGCTCCATCGCCATCGTCGTCAGCGTAACCGCGAACGCGGCCAGGAGGGCGCGGACGCTCACAGCGCGCCTCCGTCGTCGATCGCCGGCTTGAGCAGGTCGTCGTCGAGGGCGTCCTCGACGGTGCGGAGGGCGACGTTCAGGCCCGTGACGTCGTCGCGCCCGGCGCCGTCGACGGCGTCGGCGAGCTCGGCGAGTTCGTCGAGGTCGCTCTGGATCGCGGAGGCGATCTGCGGGGCGGTTGTCAGCACGCCGGTGTTGGAGTTCTTGAGGAGCGGGAGCGAGAGCACGGCCGTGAGCAGGAGCATGGCGGCGATCGCGAGGCGAGCGGGGCGGAAGAGGCGGCGGCCGGGAGTGTGCACGTCACGGGCGGCGGGTTCGTGGAGGCGGGCGCCGCCGCGGACGATCAGGCCGCGGGTGGCCATGAAGACGCGGTCCTCAAGGGTTGAGGGTGCGGCGTCGCGGTCGGTGCTGGAGAGTGCGTCGAGGCGCGAGACCTCTCGCTCCATGAGCCGTGTGGCGGTGGAGGTGGCGATGCGCTCGCACAGCTCGGCGGGCATCGCGGCGCTATCGAACGCGCCGAGGCGGTCGAGAGCGTGGGCGATGGGCACGAGGTCGGTGGGGAGCGACTCGGCCAGCTCGTGGGGGGGCTCGTGAGGATGTTCGTGTGGGGTGGTCATGGGGTCGTCCAATCGTTGCGTGCGTGCCCTGGCGTGGCGGGGTCTTTCCTGTCAAGTCGGTTCGGCGACGCCTCCGGCGTCTTCGAGCATTCCTTTGAGCTTGCGCAGGGCGCGGTGGTGACGGGCGAGAAGGGTTCCCAGGGGCTCGTTGAGCAGATCGGCGATCTGCCGGAACGAGAGGCCCGCGTGGTGGCGGAGTTCGACAACCTCGCGGTCGTCCTCGCCCAGCTGGAGCATGGCGTCGCGCAGGCGGGTGAGTTCGCGGGGCTCGGCGCGGTCGGGCGGGGAGGCGGGGGCGGCCACGGGGTCGTGGTCGAGGCCGCTGACCACGGAGTGTCGCCGGAGGCGCCGCGCCTCGTCGCGGACCCTGTTGGTCGCGATGCGGAAGAGCCAGGCTTCAAACTTGCCCTGTTCCACATAGCCGGTTCCCGGTGAAGATCCTCGAACTCCGGCGTCCAGAGCGGCATCGCCGGCGGCGATCTTCGTTGCAACAGTGACGAAGACCGACTGGGTGATCTCCTCGGCGAGGTGGTCCTTTCCGAGGCGTGAACGCGCAAGCGCGTAGATGCGCCGCGCGTAGAGGTCGATGATGCGGCGCCAGGCGTCGTCGTCGCCGCGCGCGGCATCCGCGAGCCAGCGAGCGAGCTCGGGGTGCGGGCCTTCGCGAGGCTGAGCGACCGGCTGTTCCATCCTTCTCCCGTACAACGCCGGTCCCGGCGGGGTATTGCAGGCCCCCCGCACACCTCCGCACACCCCCCCGCCACACCCGGGGCGACGCGCAAGATGCCTCGCCTGCAGGGGTTGCAGGCGGATAATCGTACGTATGACCGGCCTTGCCTACACCGTGACCGCGAGTTTCCAGGACGCTGGCGTCGCCGACGAATTCGTCGCGTGGCTCAAGGGCGGGCACGTCGATGCCGTGATCGCGGGGGGCGCGACGTCGGCGATGATCGTGCGACTCGACCCAGATTCACAGCCCGGAGTGGTTGGCGCGGGCGCAGCGACAGCGCGGCCCCGCGTGGAAGTGAGGTACGTCTTTGCCTCGCGGGCGGATTTTGAGCACTACACCTCAATTCATGCGCCGGCGCTGCGGGCCGAGGGGATGGCGAAGTTCGGTCCTTCGCGAGGGGTTGCGTTTTCACGTTCGACGGGCGCGATCGTGTGACGGCACGGTGCGACTTCGTGTTGAGATCGTTTGACAGCCGCGTGAAGTGTGATACGTTCTAGCTGTGCCGCGGTCGCGGCCCCAAGATCATTCCCGCTCGTCGAATGGGGGGGAAGGTCGAAAGCCCACCCTTTGGCAGTGAGGAGAAACCCATGAGAGGATCGTGCGCTGCGCGCGGCGTTCTCGCCGCGGCCGGTACCGTTGTCGCGTTGTCCAGCGTCGCGTTCGCGCCCAGCACGGCGCGAGCGGACGACCAGCAGAACCGCGCCGTGCGCGGGCTGGATTCACAGCTCTACTCCCGCGGCTTCGGCGGGTACATCGGCAACGGCGTGCGCGTCGGCGTGCACGAGGCCGGGAACAACATCCCGAACTACGCCGGCAACGGCGCGCTCGAGATCAACTCGCTGCTGCCCGCGGGCAACGCCTTCCTGCCCAACGCCCGCTTCAGCATCCTGCCCCAGGGCGGCGTGCTCGGGCCCGCCGACACCGTCGGCAATCACGCCTCGACGGTCGCGGGCACCATCGTGGCGAGCCACGGCACGCACTATGGCATCTCGCGCAACAGCGACATCACCGCGTCGGGGTTCGATATCCCGCAGCGCCTGACCTTCCAGGGCACGCTCCGCGCGGGCGCCGCCCGCGCGATGCACAACACGCAGGGAATGGCCCTCGCCGGCGCCCACATCATCAACCAGAGCTGGGGCATTCCCCAGGCTCAGCTCAACCCGGCGCCGCCGCCGCTCTTGGCCAACCCGAACAACGACGGCAACGGCCTGAACTCCACGTTCACCGACTGGGCGATCCTGAGCAACCCCGGCTCGAACATCCGCGACCTGCTCATCACGGTCGCCGGCAACGAAGGGGCGCCGGGCGAGTTCCAGGACTGGGGATCGCCGTCGGACGCGTTCAACGTGCTCAACGTCGCGGCCACCGGGCGCATCAACGGCGCCGGCAACCTCGTCTATGACCAGGCCGCGGACTACAACCTCTCGAACGAGACCTCCGACGTCGGCATCACCGGATTCGGGCGCATCAACACGCACATGGTCGCGCCCGGCGGCGACCCGCAAGGGCTCATCGGCGCCCGCGGCACGGTCGGTGCGCCGGCCGCGTCGGGTCAGTTCTTCGGCACTTCGGGCGGCCAGGTGGAGTACCTGGGAGCGTTCAACAATCCGGCGAATCCGATGGACCCGCAGAACGGGCAGGACTCCTACATCTCCGACGACCGGGCGGGCGTCGCCGGCCTGTTCGGCACCGGCCTCGTCAATCACGGCGGCCTGAGCTGGGAGAACGATCCGCTGGGCCCCGTCGCCCCGCCGAACGACAACCCCGGGATCGGCCTGCGCGGGTTCGTCCCGCAATACAGCCTCAGCAACGCCGACACGCACCAGACCGCGGGCTCGGCCGGCACGAGCTTCGCCGCTCCGCTGGTGGCCGGCGCCGCCGCCAACCTGCGTGAATACGGCGCCGCCAACGGCGAGAACACGGATCACCGGGTTCTCAAGGCCGTGCTCATGAACGGCGCCAGCAAGTTCTCGAACGAGAACGGCACCCGTCTTACGCACAAGGACGGCGTGACGGAGTGGGAAGAGACGGTCTTGGCGGGCGGCTTCCAGAAGCCCGACCTCATCCGCGGCGGCAACGTCGATATCGAGATCGGTCTCGACCAGGAGCTGGGCACCGGTCAGCTGGACATGCTCAACTCGTTCACGAACTACGCCGCCGGCCAGCAGGGCCCCGGGCTCGTCGACGACACCGGCTATGACCTCGACACCGTCGCCGCCGGGGCGATCAACACCTACCAGTTCACGACGTACGGCGGCGAATTCCGCGCGACGCTCGTGTGGGACCGCTTCGTGAGCCTCGCCGACACGAACGGCAACGGGCAGTGGGACTTCACCGACACCGACGGCAACGGCATCCTCGACGAAGCCGAAGACGTCGACGGCGACGGCAACCTCGACGTCGACGAAGACGCCAACGCCAACGGCGTGCTCGACCCCGGCGAGGATCTGGACGGCGACGGCAACCTCGACATCGCCGAGGACCTCAACGGCAACGGCGTACTCGACGCCGAGGAGGTCGGCGAGACGCTGACCGCCAGCGCCCTGACCGACCTGGACCTCGAGCTCTACCTGATCGACCCGATCCTGGGCGACATCCTGATCGACCTGTCGACGAGCGACATCGACAACGCCGAGCACGTCTGGCAGCTCGATCTCGAGGCGGGCACCTACGCGATCGACGTGCTGAACCAGGACCTCGTCGCGCAGGAATACGCCCTGGCGTGGCTGCTCCCGACGCCGAGCACGATTGTGCTGCTGGCGCTCGCCGGCATCGGCGCGTCGCGCCGTCGCCGGACATGAACCCGCTGGTGTGACGAGTGAGATTGCGTGATAGCGAGCCCCCGACCCACGTCTCCGGGTCGGGGGCTCGTTCATCTCTTGAAGGTGCGACGCCCTTCGCCTCGTGTTGTCTGTTGACAGCTGGACGCGATGTGATAGCTTGAGACGGTCGCACGGCCGGAGCCGGGTGGGGGTGACGGCCGTGGTGAGGAGCCCACCATGAAAGAGTCGAACTGCCCTCGTTCCCGGGCGCACGCCGTTGTGGTCGCGGCCGGCACGGTCGTCGCCCTATCGATCGGCTGCGTGAACGCGGCGCGGGCCGACGAGCTGCAGAACCGGTCGGTGCGCGGGCTGGACTCGCAGCTCTATTCCCGCGGCTTCGGCGGCTACATCGGCACGGGTGTCCTCGTGGGCCTGCTCGAGGCAGAGAACGCCATTCCCAACTACAACCTCAATAGCGTGCTGCAGATCGGCTCGCTGATGCCGCTGGGGAACCGGTACCTCCCGCGGGAGCGGTTCAGAACGCTGGCGCAGGGCGGCTTCTTCGGCGCCGACGACACGGTGGGGAACCACGCGTCGACGGTCGCGGGGTGCATCGTCTCGAGCCACGAGC
The DNA here is from genome assembly GCA_964564695.1 of uncultured Phycisphaeraceae bacterium. Lineage (GTDB taxonomy): Bacteria > Planctomycetota > Phycisphaerae > Phycisphaerales > UBA1924 > CAZMCC01. Next base: position 7,790 of record CAZMCC010000041.1, read on the forward strand.
AGCACTACGGCGTGGCGCGCGGCGCCGACCTGCTCGCGGCGGGGTTCGAGTTCCACAACACCGACAACTTCGACGTCGACATCGGCCAGTCGACGGGGCAGGCGATCCACAACACACAGGGGATGGCGCTGCAGGGGACGCGGGTCATCAACCAGAGCTGGGGAATCATCCAGGCGCGCCCGAACCCCGCGGCGCCGCCGAAGCCGCCGGCGCCCCCGCCGCCGCAGTTCATCAATCCGAGCAACAACGGGCGCGGGGTGCTCTCGCGGTTCACGGACTGGGCGACGCGGACCAAGCCGGGCGAGAAGATCAGCGACATGCTCATCGTGGTGGCCGGGAACGAGGGCGACGCGCCCGGCGGGTTCAACGACTACGGGTCGCCCTCGGACGCGTACAACGTGCTGAACGTGGGGGCGACGGGGCAGTTCAGTGCGTTCGACGGCCTCGGGTACGACTCGGCGGCGAAGTACAACCTCTCGAACGAGACGGCTGACAAGAGCCCGATCACCCATCGAGGCCGCTTCAACACGCACATGGTCGCTCCCGGCGGCGACCCGCGCCCGGCGATCGGCCCGCTGGGCACGGTGGGCGACCCCACCGGCTCGGGCCAGTTTTTCGGCACGTCCGGCGGGCAGGTCACGTTCGTCGAGGTTGACGCGGCGCACGACCCGATCGTGCGCAAATACCAGAGCGACGATCGTGCAGGCATCCTGGGCCTCACGGGCACGGGGCTCATCAATCAGGGCGGCCTCATGTGGGAGACCGATCCCGACGGGCCCATCGCGCCCCCCGAGGACAACCCCGGGATCGGTCTGCGCTTCGGCGTCCTGCCCCAGTACTCCCTGAGCAACGAGGACGAGCATCAGACCTACGGGACGGCCGGGACGAGCTTCGCGGCGCCGCTGGTGTCCGGGGCGGCGGCAAACCTCGTGCAGTACGGGACCGCCAACGGCGAGAACCTCGATCACCGGGTGCTCAAGGCCGTGCTGATGAACGGCGCCACGAAGCGCACCTACGACGGCGCCGAGCTGCTCAGGCACGCGACCGGCCCCGGCACCTGGACCAACGCCATCAGCGTCGAGGACGACTGGAAGAAGCCCGACCTCATCCGCGGCGGCGAGGTGCCGCTGCAGGTCGGGCTCGACGAGGAGCTGGGGACGGGGCAGCTCGACATGCTCGGGTCGTTCGTCAACTACAGCGCCGGCGAGCAGGGACCGGGCGAGGTGAAGAACACGGGGTACGACCTGAACTGGGTCGAGGCGCTCACGATCAACACCTACGAGTTCACGACATTCGGCGGCGAGTTCCGGGCCACGCTCGTGTGGGACCGGATCGTGGACCTCAAGGACGCGAACGGGAACGGGCAGTGGGACTTCGACGACGACAGCGGTGACAAGAACCTGACCCCGGGCGAGGCCTGGGAGTCGCTCGACATCACCGACCTCACGGACCTCGACCTTGAGCTCTACCTGATCGACCCGGTGCTGGGCCCGCTGCTGGTGGACCTGTCGACCAGCGACATCGACAACGCCGAACACATCTGGGCGCCGTTCATCCCCGCGGGGCAGTACGAGCTGCTTGTGCTGAACCAGGACTTTGACGCGCAGGAATACGCCGTGGCGTGGATGGTGCCGGCGCCGGGCGCGGTTGTCCTGCTGGCGATGGCGGGTGCTGGAGCGGCGCGCCGGCGCCGGCGGGGCGGCTGAGCGGCCGAACGCGGGAAAGAGAAAGGAGCCCCTGACCTCCCGGTACAGGGGCTCTTCGCGTACGCGCCGTGCTGAAGAAGTTATCAGCGGGCGCGGCGGCGCCGCCCGAGCCCAAGGGCAGCAACCGTTGTGAGGACGGCCGCGCCTCCGGGCGCGGGCACGTCGATTCGTCCGTACAGGCCGTCGAGCTCGCCGTTGGGCCCGGCGGCGAAGAAGAGCGTGTTTCGGGGCTGGAACTGCACGTTGTTGCCGAAGGCGAAGCCCCACAGGCCGTCGACGACGATCTCGTCGCCGTTAGCGTCCTCGAGCGTGCCCAGCAGCGCACCGGTGGCGGAGTCGAAGGCATTGATGCGTCCGTCGCCGAAGTTGCCGACGAGCAGGGCGTTGCTGAAGATGCCGAAGTCGTTGGGGGCGATGGCCATGCCCCAGGGTGCGTTGAGCGCGCCGCCGGTGACGAGACGCTGCTGGAAGGAGCCGTCGGTGTTGAAGACGTTGACGATGCCGTTGCCGGCGCCGATGACCTCTTCTTCGCCCGAGGCGTCCTGCAGCCCGTAGGTGACGTAGACGCTCCCGCCTATGGCGCTCACGTTGAAGGGCGCATAGCCCGCGGGCAGGGCGGGGTCGACGAAGGCCCCCGCGAGCAGATTGAACGCGCCGTCGAAGGTGTCGACGCGCCCGTTGTGGAAGTCGGCGGCGTAGAGGCGGTTGCCGGCCCCCGTGCTGGCGATGCCCAGGCCCTTGTAGCTCGCACCATCGGCCGAGCGGTCCACGGCGGTGAACGCGCGCGTCGAAGGCGGCGGCGGCGGGACGGCCGGCGCCCAGCCCGCGATGGTGCCCTGCTCGGTGGCGAAGATGAAGCGGGCCGGACCGGAGGCGACGCCGTTGGTCACGACGAAGTCGCTCGAGCCGGAGAAGACGATGCCGGTGGGCTCGCCCACGGGCGTGGGGGGGCCGCCCGGGCCGGGCACGTCGACCACCAGCGGGTTGGGCTGGCCCTGGCCGTTGTAGAGCGTGGACTTGCCGGTGGCTTCGGCCGACACCCACACGACACCGGCGGGGTTGAAGGCGACGCCCCAGGCGTTGCGCAGGTTGGGATCGGTGAAGGACCCCACTCCGGGGACATTGGAGACGAGGTTGCGTCGCGCGTACTGCGCGTTGGCGGTGCCGGCGCCGGCGAGCAGAGCCGCGGCGGCGAGTGTCGCGCCGAGGGTGAAGGTCCGATGTGTGGAAACGCGTGCGTGCATGGTTCCTCCCGTGCGCCGCCCGTGGGCGTGTGTGAGCGTTCCGACCGCGCGCACGGCGGCCCGTGGCGGGCCGTCCGTGTACGAACAGTCAAGCTGGCGGGCTGAAGGAGAAATGTCATCACGCCCGCGCGTGCTTGCGAGGTGATGAGAGATTCACGCTGCGTTTATGCTGGTTGAAGCGGCGCGGCCGGCGTCACTTCGTGGCCGGCGAGATCGTCGGCACGACGCGCGGGGCGTCGAACGGCGAGACCTCAATGACCCCGACGCTGCCGATCTTCGCCGGGAACGCGGTGAGGCCGTCGCCGAGCTTCACCGGCTTCGTGTCGTTCTCGAGGATGGCCCGATCGAGGAACACGATGACGCCGCGCCCCTCGACCTTGGCGATCAGGACGCCCGTGTAGGGGGAGAACGTGTGCGCCGTGTTCCACCCGACGAGTTCGAGGCCGGGGACGCCGAGCTGCGGCGTGAGGGCCTCGCCGATGTTCTCGCCGGTCCACTTCGCGAACTGCTCGGGAGTGGTGCAGACCTCCTGGGGCTTGAAGCTCACGGCCTCGATGCTGCGGTACAGATCGCGGGCCTTGGAGCCCCATTCGGGGCCGCCGCCCGACAGGCTGATGCCGATGGTGATCCCGGCCAGCACGAGGCACGCGGCCACAAGCAGCAGCGCGGTCTTGCTCGAACGCGAGCCGCGCCCCTTGGCGCCGGAGATCGGGATCGACGCCGCGGGCGGCTGAGCGAAAAACACCTTGAGACGGGCGTTGACCTGTTCGAGGCTGTCGGCGTCGGCGCGGACGGCGTCGTCGCGCTCCATGGCACGGGCGAGTCGGGTGCGCCCGTCGGCGTCGAGCGTGGAGTCCGCGAGACGGTCGACGAGGTCGCGAACGTCGGCGCCCGGATCAGACGGGGGGGTGGGGGGATTAAGGGGGTCTTGGGGGTTGGAGGTGCTCATGAAGCGCCTCCAGTCACGGCGTGACCCTCGTCCTCGCCCAGCAGGTCCCGCAGGCGACGCCGAGCCCGCGAGACGTGGCTCATCGCGGTTCCCTCCGGGATTTCGATGGCGCGGGAGATCTCCGAGTACGAGAGCCCGCCGACAATGCGGAGCACAAGGCAGATTCGGGCGGTTTCCTCGAGCGTTCCCAGGGCGCGGGAGAGGGCGCTGTCGGGGAGGCTCATCTCACCGTTGGCGCCGTCACCGGTGCTCGAGGGGCGCTGCGCGAGCGAGCGCAGGACCCCGGTCCGCCGGCGGTGGCGGCGGGAGGAGTTCAAAGCGAGATTGCGGACAATGCGGCTCATCCAGGCTTCGATGCTCGTGCCCCTGCGAAAGTCCCCCAGCTTGCCCAGCGCGACGACGGTCGCTTCCTGAACAATGTCGTCCGCCTCGGCGGGATTGCAACTGACAGCTCCGGCGATGAGCGCCAGGCGGGGTCGCAGCGACTGGAGTGACGCGGCGAACTCGGCCTCGCTCAGTGGGCGGGTGTCTGGCTGCGCTCCTGTTATCGGCTCGCTGCTCATGTCTCCGGCGTCCGTTGGACAGGAATCTGGCGGGGGAGTTTACCCGGGGACAAGGGCAGCTTCGCGGGGTGGGGGGGAGGGGTTCCCGGGGAGAAGGAGATCTCCCTCCGCGCGGCGCGGAGGGAGACCGGTCGCAGCGGCGTTCAGCCGATGCGACCAGAGGGAGGCGGTTGGGGAGCTCGGCGCGTTTCAGTTCACCCGCGCCACTTCACTGCCCTGCGGACGCGCAACCTTCGACTCAATCCCGAGTTGCACCAGCGGCCCGTGCGGCTTGCCCGACTCCACCTTGAGCCGCTCGGCCGCCACCGGGTCGTCATAGCGGGAGAAGACCATCGCCTTCACCGTGGCGAACATGCCGCCGATGCCGGAGAACGTGTGGTCGACGGCCGTCGGCTCGTAGCCGCAATGCACCATGCACTGCTGGCACGCGAGGTTGCCGCTGGCCCGCCCGTAGTTCTCCCACGCGGTGTCTTCCATCAGCTCTTTGAACGTGTCGACGTAGCCGTCCTGCAGCAGGTAGCACGGCTTCTGCCACCCGAAGATGCAGTACGTCGGCAGCCCCCAGGGCGTGCACTCGTAGTCGCGCTTGCCCATGAGGTACTCGAGGAACAGCGGCGATGCGTTGAAGCGCCAGTGCTTCTTGCGGTTGGAGAGGACCATCTTGAAGAAGTCGAAGGTGCTCTCACGCTGACGCATGAACGCCTTCTGGTCCGGGGCCTTGGGGTACGCGTAGCCGGGGCTGAGCATGCACCCCTCGACGCCCAGGGCCATCATCTCGTCCATGAACGCGCGGGTGGAGTTCGGGTCGGCGCCCTCGAACAGCGTCGTGTTCGTCGTGACGCGGAAGCCCTTCTCGACCGCGTACCTGATCGCCTCGACGGCGGTCTTGTACGTCCCCTCGCGGCACACCGCGAAATCGTGGTGCTCTTCCTGGCCGTCCATGTGGACGGAGAAGGTCAGCTTCTTGTCGGGCGTGAAGACACCCTCTTCGAGGCGCTGCTTGAGGAGCAGCGCGTTGGTGCAGACGTAGACGTACTTCCCGCGGGCCATGAGGCCCTCGACGATCTCCTTGATCTGCGGGTGGAGCATCGGCTCGCCGCCGGGGATGGCGACGACGGGGGTGCCGCACTCCTCGGCCGCGGCCCAGCACTGCTCGGGCGTGAGCTGGCGCTTGAGGATGTGGGGGGGGTACTGGATCTTCCCGCACCCGGCGCAGGCCAGGTTGCAGCGGAAGAGCGGCTCGAGCTGGAGCACCAGCGGGTAGCGTTTCCGCCCCCGGAGCTTCTGTCCGAGAACGTACGTTGCGACGGCCCACATCTGCGAAATCGGAACGCCCATTCCTGCTCCTGACAAACCACCGGCTGCGTGCGGGGCCGGCACCTTCCCCCGCGCGGGGAGGGTGGGCCCGGAAGCGGTACGAACTCCGACCGCACGCCGATCGTACCGCCGCGACTCCCCCGACGCCCCCCCCCGAACGGCTCTCGCTACCATCACCCTCACATGGCCCCCCCAGAGACCCGGACCGACGAGCAGTTGATCGCCGCGTACCGCGAGGGCGAGGCCGGTGCGTTCCCGGTCCTGGTGGAGCGTCACCACGACGACCTGATCCGGTTCCTGATGCGACTGACCGGTAACCGCGCGCTCGCCGAGGACGCATTCCAGGAGTCGTTTCTCCAGGTTCACCTCTCCGCCGGCACATTCGATGCGACCCGGCGTTTCAAGCCGTGGCTTTTTACGATCGCGGCGAACAAGGCCCGGGACGCCCTGCGTAGGAGCAACCGGCGGAAAGCACTCGATCTTTCCGCTCCGGTCGGCGGCGGCTCGGGGGGAGCAAACGGCTCGGACGGGGAAGCAAGGACCTACATCGACCTGATGGAGATGCCTTCGCTCCCGCCCGAGGCAGCCCTCGACGATTCGGAACGCGACAAGCTGGTGCAACGGGCCCTGGACGAGATGCCCCCTTCGTTACGAGAGATCCTGGTCATGGCCTACTTCCAACGCCTCAGTTACAACCAGCTCGCCGACTCCCTCAATATCCCATTGGGCACCGTGAAGTCGCGCTTGCACGCGGCCGTCGCCTCGTTCGCCAAGAAGTGGTCGCAGGTCGCGGCCTCGTACACCAAGTCCTGAAACTGCTTTCCCCCCCCAGTTCCTTTGCCCCCGAGTTCCCTCTCCGCATGGTCAACGACCCGTTCAACGCCGCCGCTTTCGACCCGTCCCGCTCCGACACGCTGAGCCCGGACGACGCCGCCGCGCTCGACGCGATTTTCGACCGCCAGACCAGTGCAGCCCCTGAGCGCGTCGAAGCGCTCGAGGGGCTGTTGTCGCTCCTGACGCACCGCTCCGAGCAACGCCCGGACCGGTCGCTCGTCGATGCGACCCTGGCCCGCGTGGCGCGGGCCAGGCGGATGGGTGAGGCCGAGGCCGTGCTCGGCGAAAGTGACGCGGCGGCGGTCGACGCCCTCGTGGACGCGAAGTTCGATTCCAAGGGCATTCCCGCGGCGCACGCGCAGCGCGGAGCCGCGGCCGCGGCACTGTTGAGCACGCTTTCGATGGGCCAGCGCCCCGGCGCTTCGCAGCGCGAGGCGCTGATCGCGGCGACGCTGGCAAAGGTCGACAAGAGCGAGGCCGACGCGCAGTCGAAGTACCGCGTTCTGCCCGAGATCCCGATGCTGCGCCGGCGGTTCCAGGTCGCGGACGTGGTCGGCGTGGCCGCGGCGCTGCTGCTGGGCGTGTCGGTGCTGTGGCCGATGCTCAACGAGCTCCGTGAGAGCGGGCGCCGGACCGACTGCGGCTCGAACCTCGCGATGGTCGGCGGCGCGTTCTTCTCGTACGCCGGCGACAACGCCGATTCGCTGCCGATGGCGTCGGCGTCGCTCGCGGGGAACAAGTGGTGGGACGTCGGGACGCAGCCTGAGCGTTCGAACGCCGCGAACCTGTTCACGCTCGTGCGGACCAACTACGCGGGGCTCGAGCCGCTGGCGTGCTCGTCAAGCCCCTCGGCGTGCCGCACGCAGCAGGCGGTCGCGGCGTCGAAGATGGACTGGCGCTCGTCGGACGACGTGTCGTACAGCTTCCAGATCCTGTTCGGGCGTGCGGCCCAGGCGCGGATGAGCCAGTCGCCCAGTGCGGTGCTCCTGAGTGACCGGTCGCCGGTGGTGGTGCGGGCACTTCGGCGCGAGCCGATCGACCCGTTCGCGAACTCGCTGAACCACGCCGAGAAGGGCCAGAATGTCCTTTTGGCGGACCGATCGGTGGCGTGGACGACGTCGCCGGTGATGGGGTCGGGGGACAACATCTGGCTGCCCCGGTCGATCGAGGTGCTCCTGAACCGGTCCCGGGGCGGGGCTCAGGCCGAGCCAATCCAGGGCACGGAAACACCCGAATACCAGGACGTGTTCGTCGGGCCGTGACTCTGGGCGGGAAGCGGACGCTTCCGTCGCCTAACCGAGCGCCCGGGGAAATGAAGCCAATCGCATGTTCAGTGGTAGAATGAGATGTTAGAGGCGGTGCCCCTTTGGGGAGTCCCGGCCGGGCGTGTGCCCGAACCGAGCCGCCAAGCCAGGATTCGGCCCGGGGCCTCACGATTGTGGGGCCGGGCCTCGAAGGGAGCATTGCCATGAAGAAGAAGTTCTACACCTCCGCGCTGTTTGCCGCTGTCGCCGCCGTTGGTTTCCTCGGTGGCTGCAACGACAAGGAGGGCGACAAGTGCTGCAAGGAAGAGGCGGCCGCGACCTCCGGTGACGCGAAGGCCGACACCGCGGCCGGCTCCGCCACCTCGTGCCAGGGCGCCAAGGACGCGAAGGCGGGCGAGAAGTCCTGCTCCTCGCCCTGCCAGGGCGGCGCCGCCAAGGACGCCAACGCCGCCGAAGCCACCGGCTGCGGCGCGAAGGACGCCAAGGACGGCAAGGCCTGCACCAAGGAGAAGAGCGCCTGCTGCGGCGCTTCCAAGTGCGCCGGCTCGAACACGGGCACCGGCACCAGCAACTGAGGTCTGGGTGACTAATTGATTTGGCAATCAAATCGATTCCACAACGCCCGCCGGGGTTTTCTCGGCGGGCGTTGTCGTTCGGTTCAGAAGTTGCTAGACTCGCCCCGGTGGAGGCGTCGTTCCTGGTCGGTCTCTGATCGGATCGGTCGACGCTTTGGCTGGTGGACGTTCCGCGCACGGAGTGCGGGCGGCGGTCGTCCAACCTGAGCGAGCCCATGATCGACCTTTCGGATCGCCCATCACTCGGCCCATACGTCCTGACCCGAGAACTGCCGTCGCGGCGCGACTGCGAGCGGTGGCTCGCGCTCCACGAGGTCGAACAGACCAGCCACGTGCTGTACCGGTTCGGGGTGCGGCGCGAGAAGCACGAGCGGCGCCGGTTCATGGACGCCGTCCTGGCCTGTCAGAAGGTCACCCATCCGCATGCGCTGCGGATCGAGCAGTTCTCCTTCAGCCCCGACGGGCGCCCGTGGATCGTTTCGACATACCCCGGCGACGGGGGGGGAATCGTCAACCTCGCGCAGCTCATGCGGATCCGCGGCGGCCAGCTCGACCCGAGCGAGGCCCGGCGCGCGGTGCTCCAACTCCTTGAGGTCTCGAGCGCGATGGCCCGCGAGGGCGTCGTGCACGGCTCGATCGACGCCGAGCACGTGCTCGTCGATCGGCACGGCAGCCTGCTCGTTGAACTCTTCGGACTCCAGCGCGCAACCGCCGGCTCTGGCGACGTCGCGCACCACGACCTGGCCGAGCAGGTGCGCTCGATCGTCGCGATCGGCTACCTGCTCGTGACCGGGCTCCTCGCCGAGGAGCCCATGATCCCGCCTTCGCGCCTCGTCAAGGGGCTCAGTCCCGCGATGGACCGCTGGCTGCTCGACGGGCTCGACGCGGCCCGCGGGTACGACACTCCCGAGCAGGCGGTCGAGGCGCTCTCCAGCGGCGCGGCCCGCGAGCCGGCCCCGGTCGTCGTGTCGCGTGGCTGGGGATCGCGCCAGCGGACGGTCGGGACGCGCTGAGGCGCCGTGTGCGTTGCGAACTCAGTGCGGTCGCGCCAACTTTGATTCAATGTCGTTGAGCCGGGCTGTCTGCTCGGAGGTGAGCGTTGCGCCGAAACGGGTGCGGATCGCCGCAGCGATGTCGCGCGCGTGCGGCTGGCTCGCGGCGCGGCGCAGGCCGTCGAGCCACGCCTCGGGGCCCGAGCCGGCGGAGGCGGCCTCGTCGATGCGGTTGAGCCACAGCAGGGCGATGGTGAGCATGGACGCGCGGACCGCCGGGTCGACCGAGTTTGGCACGCTGCTGAGGGCCTCGAGGGCGGCGATCGCGCCCGAGGGCTGGCCGAGGTCGAGGCGCGTCTGGGCGAGCAGCAGGAGACCGGCCGCGTGGGCGGGGTCGGCGCCGGTGGCCCCGGCTGTCCACGGGCGACGCGACCCCGGGGCAGCGGCGAGGCGCGAGAGCAGAGCTTCGCGCAGGGTCGGGTCGCTCGAGGAGCGGGCCGCGGCCAGCAGGTCGTCGGAATCGAGAGCCGCGGCGAGCTGGAGCAGCCCGTCGCGCAGGGCTTCGGGCGTCGGTGCCGGCAGCGCGGCGAGGCGTGCGAAGGAGATCGATGAGGGCGACCAGCGCGTGACCGCGCGGGCGGCGATGGGGAAGAGCGACGCATCGTTGGCCGCCGCACCGATGAGGACGGGCACGCCCCGCGCATCGGCCGCCAGCCCGTCGGCCGCGGCGGGCTTGAGCACGGGGGACTGCAGCATCTCGACGACGCGGGTGCGGTCCTCGTCGGAGCCGAGTCGGGTGAGCAGGGCGCAGCCGGCGCCGCCGAGCTCGGCGTCGGGCATGCGCCGCAGCACGCTCAGCACGCGCGAGGCGCCGGCGGGAGTGAGCTTGTCGACGCCGGCGAGGGCGGCGGAGGCGTCGAGGGCCGCACGGCGCGCGGTGCGGATGGCCGTGGGCGAGCCGCGGGCGCCCGCGTCGGGGTCGGCCTCGGACCACTCGAGCACGACGTCGGCGGTCATGGTCGAGGGCCAGCGCGTGGCGGCGCGCAGCAGGGCGGCCGCGACGAGCGGGTCGGTCTCGGTGAGCAAGGCCTTGGCGACCGCGTCACCGGCGCCCTCGGGTCCGAGGCTGAAGGCGAGGTCGGCGCCGCGGGCGCGGAGGTCGGGCATCGGGTCGGCGACGAGCTTGAGCGTGGCGAGGGCGACGCGAGGGTCGATCTGGCGGGCGTTGGCGAGCTCGCGGTTGATCAGCTCGAACGAGAGGCGTCGGACCTCGGGGAGGTCGTCGGCGAGCCAGGCGATCAGGAGCTTGCAGCGATCCTCGGCGCTCGGCGCGTCGATGTAGGACTTGCGCAGAACGTCAACGATGCGGGCCGTGGTGGCGGTGAGCTGGCGGGCCAGGGCGTCGGCACGGTCGGCCTGGGCGACGGACTGCTCGCGCATCCAATCCAGGTCGGGGGCGGTCATGGCCCGGGCGAGCCAGTCGTTCCAGGCACGGCAGTCGGCGCCGAATCCGTTGCGCCCGGTGCAGCGGACGAGCGCGGCGCAGGCCGCGTCGCGCCGCTCTGGGGATTCGGCGGCGCACAGGGCCCGCACGAGCGCCTGGGCCGAGTCGCGGGCCCGGACGGCCCCGAGGGCGGCGATGGCCCGGGTCTGGTCGGCATCGTCGACGGCCGCGCCGGGGGCCGCGGGGTTGGGCGGGGTGGTTGGGGTGGTGGGGGGGACGGTGAGCAGGGTCACCAGCGCCGGGACCATCCAGGGATCGGTGGAGGGGTGCTCGGCGGCGGCCGTCAGGACCAGGCGCCGAATCTCCGCGTCGGCGTCGCGGGCGAGCAGGGCCAGGACCCGGGTGCGGGCCTCGGGGGCTTCGCAGCGGCACAGCTCGCGGGCGGCGTCGGTGCGGGCGGCGGGGGCAGCCGCGGCGTCTCGGAGGGTGTCGAATGCCCGCTCGGTGTCGGGGGTGACGCCGGTCCGGATCGGGAGGCGGGCGAACGAGGCAATCTGCGCGGGGGCAGCGGTGGCAGCGCCCATGAGCACAGCGATGGCCGTCGTCGCGAGCGCGACGCAAGAGCGGATTCGCTGAGCGTGATGGATCGAGCGCGGCGTCATGACGGGGGACTCACCGGGAACGTACGCCTGCTGCGTGCTACCGGGGCAGAGCGTCTCGGGTTCGGTCGGATGAAATGTTCATCGGCCCGCGCGGGCGGTCGGCTTGGCGACGTCCCCCCGGGACAGCGCCAAGGCGAGCGAGCGCCCGATGGCCTGATGGACGCGCCGAAGGGTCGGGCCCGTCGTGGTGAGGAGGGGCTGGGAGACCTCGAGCTCGATGCCGAGGTATTCGGCGGGCGTGAAGATGCGCCGAAATTTCGTGGTCAGGCCGTCGTCGGTGCCCTTGTACGGGCGGTTGAAGGCGACCGTCCAGCGCGGGCGAAGCCGGAGCAGCTCGTCACGCCAGGCGCGGCACAGGCGGGCTTCATCGGGCCGAGCCGGGTCGAAGAGCAGGCCGACGTGGACATCCCGGCGCCGCCCGCGGAGCACGGGGGTGAAGCTGTGGACGCCGATGTGGATGAGCGGGGTGGGGGTCCGGTGCCGGTCGATCGCGCGGTGGATGGACTGGGTGACCTTCCAGAAGTGGGGGAAGTAGTGTGTACGGAAGATGCGGGTGCGCTCGCGGATGTCGAGGGGAGCGGTGTAGCGCGAGTACATCGCGGGGTTGGGGGCGGTGCGGTTGAGGTCGATGAGCAGGCGGGTGGTCGTCGAGGCGATCAGCGGGGCGCGGGTCGCGACGGCGAGCGCGTTGGCGAGCTTGAGGGCGCCGGGGTCCCAGCCGCGGTGGCAACGGAGGTCGGCCGCGGCGTCCTTGAACAGCTCGCGGTAGCGCGGGGGGACGACGTTCCCGCCGTGCTCGCAGGTGAGGAGCAGGGAGGGGTTGGGGGGGGTGGGGGGGGAAGTCTTGCTGACGCGACGTCGTTCAGGCAACGAGCATGCTCCCGCCGGGGTTGTGGGGGGTGGGGCGCGGGCACTCGGCGAGGGAGGCGTAGACCTCGCGGAGGATCTCGCGGGGGACCGAGGCGCCGGAGGGGGGATTGCCGAGGCGCCGGAGGATGCGCCGGGCGAGGGGGCCGCGGGCGAGGATGGTCTGGAGGGCCTCGGGCCGTTCGACGATCGGGATGCAGGACTCGACGAGGTGGCGCCAGAGCCCGCCGGCGGACGCCGTGGGGCTCGACTTGGGGAAGCCCAGCGCGTCGAGGTACGCGCGGTCGGCGATGACCGCGTTCTCGGCGTCGCGCACGCAGGCGGTGAAGGTACGCTCGAGGGGCTCGACCTCGAAGCGCTGCTGGACGGCGGTGGTGGACCAGCGCTGCTCGACCAGGGCCTTGAGGGCGGCGACGGTCGCCGTGTGGATCGCGAGGTCGGCGGCCGGGCACTCCTGCGAATCGATGACGCGGATCTCGATCGAGTTGCGGCTGAAGCGGGCGATGGCGCCGCGGGAATTGAGCCACTCGTGCTGGAGAATCCCGTCAGGGTCGTGCGGGGCGATGTCGCGGTAGATGCCGGCGAGGAGCGAGCCGACGTAGTCGCGCTTCGTGAAGACACGCTCGGGGATGACGCGCCCCGCGACGGAGGGCACACGCTGCGCGTTGCCCCGGTAGACGTCGAGTCGGCTGTCGAGCAGGCCGGTGACGCGGCCCTCGATGACCGGCGAGGCCGCCGCGAGGGCCGGGAGGATCGGGAGGATCAGGCGGATCGCCGCGTGCAGCCGCCCGAATTCACCGTCGTCGCGCTCAGTGTTCCCGTCCCCGGGCTCGCCGAACGGCAGGTTCAGGTGGGCGCTCTGGAGGTTGGCCCAGCCGTGGCCGGTGCAGGAGAAGATGCGGTTGAAGGCGCTGTAGATGTCCGCGGCGCCGTGGGGCCAGAGGGTCATCTCGCGGGCCGGGTCCATCCACGGGTGCATCGCGCTGGGCAGCAGGCACGCGCCCATGGGTCTCAGCATCGCGTCGGCGCGGGCGGCGTTCGATGCCATCGTCGCGGCGACGTTGTTGAGCGAATCAACCGGCTCGGTGGTCTTGAGCTCGATGACGTGGGCGACAAGCTCGTTGCTCCAGCTGACCGGGCCGAGGGAGACCTCGCACGGCTGCGGATCGGAACCCTCACCCGAGTCCTCGACGACCTCAGCCTCGGGCATCGCCGCGGCGGCGCGAAGGAGCTTGCCGGCGATGGGGCGGACGTCGAGCGACTTGGCGTCGACGATCATGTATTCGATTTCGACGCCGTAGCCTTCGAACAACGAGAGTGACACGGGAGCGGGCCTCCGGAACCGAGTCTCTCGCGCGAGCGAGAGGTGTTTGACTCAGGGGTGCACATGACCTCCCGCTTGCGCGGGAGGCTCTGATCAGGACATTAGTCGGCGGGGTGTGCGGCGGGCGCGGCGGAACGCGGGCTTGTCGGTCGCGGCCCCTCGCGCATCGCCAGCGTCCGGTCGTACAGCACCTGCATGATGCGTTCGTAGAGGCCCTGCTTGAGGACCTTGTCCTCGTAGCCGGCGTCGATGCTGGGGTTGTCGTTGACCTCGATGACGGAGCACTTGCCCTTCACCTGCTTGAGGTCGACGCCGTAGAGCCCGTCGCCGATGAGGTTGGCGGCGCGGAGGGCGGTGTGGATGACTCTGCGAGGCGCGGCCTCGACGGGGATGGTTTCGACCTTTCCGTATCTCTCGTTTCCCGAGCCATCAGGCGGTGCGTCGCGGATCTGCCAATGGCCCTTGGCCATGTGGTACTTGCAGACATAGATCGGCTTGCGGTCGATGACGCCGATGCGCCAGTCGAAGTCGCTGGGGAGCCAGCCCTGGGCGATGACGAGGTCGCTCTTCTCGAGCATCTGCTCGAGATGCTGCTGGAGCTCGACTTCGTTGGTGACTTTGACGACGCCGCGTGAGAAGCTGCCGTCGGGCTGCTTGAGGACGCAGGGGAAGCCGACCCACAGCGGGACCTCGCTGACGTTGTCCTTGTGGACGATGAGGGTGCGGGGGCAGCCGATCTCGTGGCGCTCGAGCAGCTCGGCGAGGTAGACCTTGTTCGTGCAGCGGACGATCGACTCGGGGTCGTCGATGACCACGAGGCCCTCGGCGTGGGCGCGCCGGGCGAAGCGGTACGTGTGGTGGTTGACGGCCGTTGTCTCGCGGATAAACAGCGTCTCGAACTCGGCGAGGCGCCCGAAGTCGTCCTTGGTGATGAGCTCGGGCCGGAAGCCGACGCTCTTGGCGGCGCGGAGGAAGCGCTCGATCGCCTTCTCGTCCGACGGCGGCGTGTCCTCCTCGGGGTTCGTGAGGATGGCGAGGTCGAAGCGGGGCGTGGTGGGCCGTCCGCGCGGGCGCTGTCGCGAGATGAAGTACTGCGTCACGGCGTCGAGCATGAAGAGCCAGTGCTCTTTCGGGATTTCGCTCGCGGGGATCGCCTGGATGCTCGTGAGCTGCCACTCGCGCTCGGCCTGGCCGTTTGGTGTCGCCCCGCCGGCCGGCGCCGACTCCTTCAGCGACGAGCGCATGAACTTCGCCCGCATGAGCGGGGCGGGGAAGAGGTTGAACAGCGCCAGCGAGAGCCGCTCGTAGCGCTTCGCGAGGTTGCGCCCGAAGTAGATGGAAAGCTCAAACGAGTCGGCGGTGATGCGATCAAGGCTGCGCTGGATCAGCTCGTCGAGGTCGTCGCCGGCGAGGCGGATCATCGACTGGAGCTTGAGGTCCTGGATCGTGGTGATCGAGGGCAGCACCTTGTGCCCGCGGGCGGCGGCCAGCAGCGAGACGTAGTAGCCGAAACTCTGGTAGCGGTAGCTGCGGCACAGGTTGAAGACCTTCGACCCGCGCTGGTCGCTGTACACCGGATTGGTCAGGTACGAGCGGGCGGAGACAAGCTCCACGCCGGGAAGGTCCAGCGGCCAGTCGTTCGGGTTGTTCACGACGATGAGCGTGGACATGGTGTGGGGGGGACAGGTCGCTATCCGCCTCGTGTGCCGTTGGACGGGGGCTTGGGGTCTGGGGGCTGGGGTCCGGGCTCCGCGGGCTCGATGATGGCGATCACCGAGTCGTACGTGAGGATGCCCAGGAGGATGGAGCAGATGACGCGGTCGACGTCGATCTCGTATTTGGGGGCTTCGAAATAGGGATTGGGCTCGAGGGGGTCGGCGACGAGGACGCGACGCGTGGTCGCGTCGTAGCCGCACAGAACGACGAAGTGGCCGGCGGGCTTGCCGCGGACGTCGTCGTCGACGGCCTTGCGCTTGCCGCGTTCGCGCATGGAGCGGTACAGGTATGTCGCGGAGAGCCCGGTGAGGATCGGCGTGCCGCGGGAGAGGTAGCGTTCGAGGAGCGCGGGGGTGAGGTCCTCGAAGGCGAGCGTGCCGCCGAGCTCGAGGAAGCGGACGTAGCTGCGGATGGCGGTGAGGATCTTGGTCTTGCGCTTGGCCCGGGCCTGGGAGTTGAGCTTCTTGATCAGGCTCTCGGGGGGAAGCTCGAACCAGGTCGGGTCGAAGATCTGGAGGTTGTAGCTGAAGAGCGTGGCGTTGTAGCCGCGCTTGAGGGCGTCGGCGGCGAGGATGGCGGCGAGCGTGCCGCCGTTGTCGAGCCGCTCGATGCGGGCGCAGAGTTCGGCGAGGTCGACGGTGTCGCCGTACGTGCGGTAGACGGCGTGCAGGCACGTGGGGCCGCACGTGCTCTCGTCGGGCTGGGGCAGGATGTCGAGCTCAAGGCGGCCGAGCATCGGGGGAGATGGTATCGGGAAGTGGACGAGTGTGCGGAGTCGTGGTCTTCACGCGTTGCGGATTTCACGCCGAAGGCGTGGTCGTGAGTAGCCGCGGGTGGAGCCGGCTTGGCGGCGACACCCCCGGAGAGCGGGTCACCATGCTTTCTCCAAGTCCCTTCGAATTGCACGCCGAAGGTGTGGTCGTGGCGCACGACGACCCTTCCCGGGTCGCTCGCCATGGAAGCAAGAACGATTGGGGGCGCTTACCGGGGGTTACGCTCGAAGACTCGCGAACCCCCGGCTACTCACGTCCACGCCTTCGGCGTGAAGAAGTACACCCGCGTCTCAGTGCGCCGCCGCCCCGTGCACGTCGTAGTGCTGCCCGCTCCCTGGCCCCAGGTCGACGCCCGACGCCATCCACGCCAGCAGCAGCCCCGTCCACACAATGAAAAACACCACCGAGTACGGGAGCATCAGGCTGATCAGGCTCCCCAGGCCGGCGTCTTTCTTGTACTTCTGCAGCACGACCAGGATGATGAGCAGGTAGCTGTTGAGCGGGGTCACCACGTTCACCACGCTGTCGCCGATGCGGTACGCGGCCGTCATCAGCTCGGGGCTGATGCCCACGAGCATGAACATCGGGATGAAGATCGACGACAGCAGCGCGTACTTGCTGAGCATGCCGCTGATCGCGAAGTCGCCGGCGATCACGAACAGGATGAAGAACGTGATGAGCAGCGGGGTGGGCAGGTCGGCGTCGATGAGCAGCGCCCCACCCGCGAACGCGAGCATGCGGTCCATGCCCGAGTACGTAAAGTAGTTGACGAACTGGCCCATGAAGAAGCCGATCGCGAGCACGGGCACGATGGTGCGGACGCCGTGGTAAATCGCTTCGATGAAGTCACGCTGCGTGCGGAAGGTGCCGACGACGACGCCGTAGACCATGCCGGGGATGATGAACACGAAGAAGATGAGCGGCACGATGACCTGCGACCAGCGGTCGCCGGCGGGGTCGGCCACTCTGGGCGCCTCGGCCTTCTCGACCACGATGAGCGGGGTGCGGCTGATGATGTCGTGCGCGACGACGGGGATTTCGTCGCCCTTGGGGGTGATGACCCCGCCGTTCTCGATCTTGCTGCCCGCGGGATAGATCTCGGCCGGGTGCTCGATGAGGACGCGCCCGCTCGCGAGCGTCGGCTGGCCCGGGCCGTTGAGCGGGGCGCCGGGCGTGAAGACCATGGCGAAGAACGTGCCCAGCACGAGCACCATCGCGGCCACGGCGGCGAGCAGGCCCTTCTTCTCGAGCGGGCTCACGCTCAGGTCCTGGATGGCGGAAGTGTCGTGGCTGTCGAGGTGGCGCTGGCGCATCAGGCGCGGCTCGACGATCCGATCGGTCACGAACCAGCCGGCGAACATGATGACGACCGCGGACGCGGCCTTGAAAAACCAGTTGTGCGTGATCAGCACCTGCGGGTAGTGCGCATCGACGATCTGAGCCGCACGGCTCGCTTCGCCCGCGAGGAAGCCGTCGGCCGCGGTCGGGAAGAGCCCGCCCCCGAACCCGCCCGCAACGCCCGCGAACGCGGCGGCGAGGCCCGCCACCGGGTGACGCCCCATCGCGAGATACAGGGCCGCGGCCAGCGGCGGAAGGATGATGTACCCCGCATCAGAGGCGACACTCGCGTTCGCGCCGATGAAGACGACCACCGGGGTGAGCAGCCATTTGGGTGTCGCCAGCGCGATCGCCCGCATCATCGCGCCGAAGAGCCCGAACTTCTCCGCCAGCCCGATCCCGAGCATGCCGACGAACACCAGGCCCAGCGCGGGCAGGCCCGTGAAGTTGCGGATCATCGACGAGAGCATCCAGTAGACGCCCTCCTTGGTCATGAGACTGCGCGGGCGCATCGGCGGCCCCGGCCTGTTGACCTTGATTGCCACCGGGTTCCCCTGTGCGTCGAGCTTGGGGACCATCACCGGCTTGCGGTCGGCCCCGACGATGGGCTGCCCGTCGGGCCCCAGCTCGGCGACCTGCTCGACCTTGAGGTCGAACTGCTGGACCTCCCACCCAGCGGCGGCCGTGATCCCCGAGGCCACCACGACCACCACCGCGAGGATGGCAAAGAGGATCGCCGGCTCGGGGAGCTTGTTCCCGACCCGCTCGATCCACCCCAGGATGCCCCCGGCTCCAGACGTCTGCGGCGTATCCATGGCCGGGAGCATACCGGGGGGAAGGGGAGGGGTGTGGCGTGCCACGGCTTGGCGGCTTTGGGCCAAGCCGTGTCTCGTGGCGGCGGGGCGCGAAACGCACGGATTGGCCCAAGGCGGCCAATCCGTGGCACGTGCCTCATGTTCCGGGTACGCAATGCAGCCCGCTCCCCGGCCCGAGATCGAATCCCGACGCCATCCACAGCAGCAGCAGCAACGTCCACACCACAAAGAACACCGCCGAGTACCGGATCATCAGGCTCACGAGGCTCCCCAGCCCGGCGTCGCGACGGTACTTCTGGAGCACCGCGAGGATGATGAGCAGGTAGCTGTTGAGCGGGGAGATGACGTTGGCGACGCTGTCGCCGATGCGGTAGCCGGCCGTGACGAGCTCGGGGCTGATCCCCACGAGCATGAACATCGGGATGAAGACCGGCGCGAGCAGGGCGTACTTGGCGAGCATGCCGTTGATGGCGAAGTCGCCGGCGATCACGATCACGACAAAGCACACGACCAGCAGCGGCGTGGGGAGCTGCAGGTCGATCAGCAGCGATCCGCCCGCGAACGCGAGCATCCGGTCCATGCCCGAATACGCGAAGTAGTTGACGAATTGGGCCATGAAGAACGCGATCGTCAGCACCGGGACGATCGAGCGCACGCCGTGGTAGATGGCCTCGACGAAATCTCGTTGAGTGCGAAGGGTGCCGACGATCGCGCCGTAGACCATCCCCGGGACAAGGAACAGCACGAGGATGAGCGGCACGATCACCTGCGACCAGCGGGCCCCGGGGGCGTCGACGAGCCGCACCGGTGCCGCGGCCTTCACCGTCCCCGCGGACACGTCACCCGGCGCGAGCTCCCCGAGCACGCGCCCGTTCGCGAGTGTCGGCTGCCCCGTCCCGTTGAGCGGGGCGCCCGGGATGAACACCATCGCGAAGTAGGCCCCCAGGATCAGCAGCATCGCACCGAGGGCGACCAGCAAGGCCCGCTTCTCGAGCGGGGTGACGCGCAGGTCGTCGATGGCCGTGGCGTCGTGGCTGTCCAGGTGGCGCTGCTTCATGAGCCGCGGCTCGACAATGCGGTCGGTGACGAACCACCCCGCGAGCATGACGACCACTGCGGAGGCGGTCTTGAAGTAGAGGTTGTGGGTGATGAGCACCGGGCCGTAGTCGGCGTTGATGAGGTGGGCGGCCCGCGTCGCCTCCCCCGCAAGAAACGCGTCGGCCGCGGTGGGAAACAGCCCCGCCCCGAAGCCCCCGCTCACGCCCGCGAACGCCGCGGCCAGCCCGGCCACAGGGTGTCGCCCGGAGGCGACATACAAGGCCGCGGCCAGCGGGGGCAGGATGATCAGCCCCGCGTCCGCCGCCACGCTCGCGTTGGCGCCGATGAACACGACCACCGGAGTCAGGAGCCACTTCGGCGTCGCCAGCGCGATCACCCGCATCATCGCGCTGAACATCCCGAACTTCTCCGCCAGCCCGATCCCCAGCATCCCCACGAAGACGAGCCCCGCCGCGGGAAGCCCCATGAAGTTGCGGACCATCGACGAGAGCATCCAGTAGAGCCCCTCGCCGGTCATCAGGCTGCGCGGGCGGAGCGGCTCGCCCTTGTAGACCTTCAGGGCCACGGGCCGCCCCCGGTCGTCGAGCCTTGGGGTCATCACCGGCGTGCCGTCGGGCCCCGGAGCCTCGACCTGCTCGACCTTGAGCTCGAACTGCCGGACCTCCCACCCCGCGCCCGACGCGATCGCCGAGGCGACCACCACAACCGCGGCCAGCATGGCGAACAGCACCGCGGGCTCGGGCAGCCTGTTGCCGACCCGTTCGATCCACTCCAGGAGGCCCCCGGTTCCGGACGGCTGCACCGCTTCCATGGGTCCGAGCATAACGAAGCAGGGCGGTGTCGGCCGTCCGGGGGGCGGCCCCGGGGTCCGCGCACGCCCGGCCGGTGCGCGGTATGCTCCCCCCGCGAGCCGTCCCCCCCCGCCCGTCCCGTCCGCCCCCACTCGTGGGCGAAGCCCGATTTTCATCTTCTCGGGCAGTCCGTGGTCGACCGCTAGACCCCGTCACCCCTTCCGGGAACCAGCATGGCCTTACCGACCTCGCCGTCAACCGAAACCAGCTCCGTTCCGGACCACATTCTCAACGGGCCCCGCCTGCTGGGACACCCCCGCGGGCTGTTCCTGCTGTTCATGGTCGAGATGTGGGAGCGGTTCAGCTACTACGGCATGCGCGGGCTGCTGGTGCTGTACCTCATCTCGGTCATGCAGGTGGCCGAACTCGCACCCGGGGCATATTCCAACCGCCTCGAGTTCAGCGAGACCCCCAAGCTCGACGACCCGAAGGCCACGCCGCCCGCCCCCGAAGTCCAGATGCGCGAGCTCGTCGCGATCGTCGGCGGCGCGGGCACACCGGCGTTCGCCGGCGGCGCCCCCACAGGCACGCCCAAGCTCGACCTCGTGCGGATGAAGCAGGTCCCCGACCCGGCCAAGCCGGGCAAAATGATCTGGGTTGCCGACGACGCGTCGGACACGCCGCAGGCCTTGTTCGGGGTGACGCCGGGCACCAAGACCGACGCCAGCGTCGCCTGGGAAATCCGCAACTCAACCGACCAGACCTTTGACCTCCAGGTGCGGTGTGGCCGCGAGAAGAGCACCGAGCCCACCTACTTCCTCATCAATGACAGCTCCGGCGTCGTCAAGCTCGTCGTTAAGCCCGACAGCAAGCTCGAGAAGGACGAGACGCCCCCGCGCCTGATCATCACCGCGAGCGGCGCCGGCACCGGGCGAAACTGGTTCGACAATCAGGCCTACACCCTCTACGGCTGGTACACCGGCATGGTCTACCTGCTGCCGATCATCGGCGGCATCATCGCCGACAAGCTCATCGGCACCCACCGCTCCATGGTCGTCGGCGGCGTGCTCATCGCCCTGGGCCACGTCGCCCTGTGCGTCTCCGGTATTGGCCCCATGAGCGTCGGCGCCCAGGGCACCGGCATGACCGTGTTCATCTTCGGCCTCGCCCTCATCGTCATCGGCACGGCCCACTTCAAGCCGTCGGTCTCGGTCATGGTCGGCCAGCTCTACAACCGCGACGACCCGCGCCGCGAGAGCGCCTTCAGCATCTTCTACATGGGCATCAACCTCGGCGCCTTCCTGTGCAACCTCGTGTGCGGCACCCTCGCCGCCTTCTATGGCTGGCACTGGGGCTTCGGGGCCGCCGCCATCGGCATGGTCCTCAGCCTCATCATGTACCTGATGCTCAGGCCCAAATACCTCGCGGGCATCGGCGAGCCCCAGCGCGGCAGCGGCGCGATGGCGCCCATGTTCCTCCCGATCGGCATCATCCTTGCCGGCCTCATCGCGGCGCTCTTCCACATCGGCGCCCTGAGCGGCGTCGACAGGTTCTTCTCGCGACAGGAAGTCTTCATCTCGATCATCGTGCTCGCGATCGCCTACGGCGTCTGGTGCATCGCCAAGCAGCGCCCCGACGACCGCGGCCCGGTCGCCACGATCTTCATCTACATGCTCTTCAACGCGGTCTTCTGGCTCTGCTTCGAGCAGGCCGGTTCGAGCCTTAATACCTTCACTGAGCGCTACACCGACCGCATGCTCGGGTCCGAGCCGATCCCTACCCCCTACTTCCAGTCCATCAACCCCTTGCTCATCATCATCCTCGCCCCCATCCTGGGCGTCTTCTGGGCCGGCCTCGCGAAGCGCAAGAAGCAGATCGCCCAGCCGGTCAAGATCGGCCTGGGCCTGTTCTTCGTCGGCGTGGGCTACGTGGTGATGGTCATCGCCGCGATGAAGCTCGGCGGCTCGGTCGCGAAGGTCGGCATGATCTTCATCGTCGCGACGTATTTCTTCCACACCGTCGGCGAGATCATCCTCTCGCCCACCGGCCTGTCGTACGTCGCCAAGACCGCGCCCAAGGACCAGGTCTCGAGCCTCATGGGTATCTGGTTCATCAGCTCGTTCGTCGCCGGTCTCATGGCCGGCAAGGTCGCCACCCTCGTCGAGCCCATCATGGAGGGCAAGCAGAAGCTCCCCTGGGACCTCGGCGGCGACGGGCAGGCGAACTTCTTCCTCCTCTTCGTTGTCACATCGTTCGCGGCCGCCGCGATTGTGTTCGGCCTCACGCCGCTGCTCGTCCGCCTGCAGCGGTCGCGCCGGGACTGATCCGGACAGGGATCAGGGACCAGGGACCAGGGACCAGGGACTAGGGACCAGGGACCAGGGACCAGGGACCAGGGACCAGGGACTAGGGACCAGGGACCAGGGACCAGGGACTAGGGACTAGGAAATGCCGATGAATCGTCGCGCTGCTATCGCCGGCCTTGCTGCCCTTGCCGCCGCGGGGCGAGCCGGGGCTCAGAACGCTCAGCCCGGCTCGGGCACTCCTTCCACGCCTCCGGCGCCGGCCCCCAAGCCCGACCCCAAGGGTGGCCGCGCGCCCGCGTCCCCCACCCCCTGGTTCACCATCTCCCTCGCCCAGTGGTCCCTCAACCGCACACTCAACGGCGGGAAGCTCGACCACCTCGACTTCCCCAGGACCGCCAAGAACGACTACGGCATCGACGCCGTCGAATACGTCAACACGTTCTTCAAGCAGAAGAACGACGCCGCGTACAACAAGGAACTCCGCAAGCGATGCGACGACCTGGGCGTCAAGAGCGTCCTCATCATGTGCGACGGCGAGGGGAACCTGGGCGACCCCGACGAGGCCAAGCGCAGGACCGCCGTCGACAACCACCGCAAGTGGCTCGACGCCGCGAGCGTCCTGGGGTGCCACTGCATCCGCGTCAACGCCGCCAGCGAGGGAACCCGCGAGGAGCAGCAGAAGCTCGCCGCCGACGGCCTGCGCCGGTTGTGCGAGGCCGCCGACCCGATGAACCTCGGCGTCATCGTCGAGAACCACGGCGGCCTCTCCAGCGATGGCTCGTGGCTCGCCGGCGTCATCGCCATGGCCGACCACAAGCGGGCCGGCACGCTCCCGGACTTCGGCAACTTCGACCTCGGCGACGGGAAGGTCTACGACCGGTATCAGGGCACCGCGGAGCTGATGCCCGTGGCCAAGGGCGTGAGCGCCAAGACCTACGACTTTGACGCCGCCGGCAACGAAACGACCATCGACTTCGCCCGCATGCTCGGGATCGTGAAGAAAGCCGGCTACCGCGGCCGGATCGGCATCGAGTACGAGGGCTCGCGCCTGAGCGAGCCCGAGGGGATCCTGGCGACCAGGAAGCTGCTCGAGCGCCTGCGGGACGCCGGGTAATAGGGTGGGATGGGTGGCATGCTCAAGCCGCCTTGGGCTTGAGCATGTCTGGCGTGAGATCCCTCAAGGCGAACCCACATGCTCAAGCCCTGAGCGGCCCAGAGCATGCCACCCGCCGTACGCTTTCGATCGGGCAGGGGGCTTGCGGAGCGCGTCATGCGGCATCTGGTTCTGCGTTCGTTGTGCCTTCTCGCGATGGCCTGCGGCCTCGTTTGGCTACTCACCCCGGCGTTCGCGCAGGAAGGCGTCAAGCTCGTGCCCCGGTCCGGCCCGCCCCCGGGGGTGGCGGTGCCGCAGGCGCCCACGGGCCCGCGGGCGCCGATCCGCACGCTGATCATCACCGGGCACAACAACCACAACTGGCAGTACACCTCGCGGATGCACGCCGAGACGCTCGCGGCCACCGGGCGTTTCACCGTTGAGATCACCGACGACCCCGCGACGTTCATGAGCGACGCGAACGCGCTCGACCGTTTCGACCTGCTCGTCGTCGACTACAACGACGCCCACGACCCCAGGCGCTGGGGTCCGGCGGCCGAGAAGAGCTTCGAGCTCCGCCTGCGCCTGGGCGCCGGCGTCCTGCTGGTCCACGCGGCCAACAACGCCTTCCCCGAGTGGTCGCAGTACGCGACGATCGCCGGCCTCGTGTGGCGCGAACCGGGCAGCAGCCACGACGCCTTCGGCCCCTTCGAGCTGCAGATCCCCGGCACCAACGTCATGACCCGCGGATTCCCCAAGACCGTCACCATCACCGACGAGCTCTACTACGCGCTCGAGAACCCCATGCAGACGCGCATCGCGACCGTCGCGTGGGCCACCTCGGCCAAGACGCAAAAGGCCGAGCCCCTCATCGTCTCGAGCGAATACGGCCCCGGGCGCGTCGTCAACTTCGCGCTCGGTCACGTCTGGACGGACTCGCCCGAGACCAAGCCGAGCGTGTCGAACCCCACCTTCCGCGCGCTGTTCTCGCGCGCGTGCGAGTGGGCGGGCTCGGGGTTCGTCACGCTCCCCGCGGAGTGGACCGACACGCGCACCCACAACGCCCTCACCGACGCCGAGAAGGCCGCCGGCTGGCAGCTGCTCTTCGACGGGCGCAGCACCACCGGCTGGCGCGGCTTCAAGAAGGACGCCTTCCCCACCGAAGGCTGGTCGGTTGACTCCGGCACCCTCTTCCACAAGCCCGGCTCCGGCGGCGGCGACCTCGTGACCAAGGACGAGTTCGGCGACTTCGAGCTCTCCCTCGACTGGACCGTCGGCACCGGCGGCAACTCCGGCATCATGTACCGCTGCTCCGAGGAGGGGAAGGACTACCCCTGGCAGACCGGCCCCGAGTGCCAGGTCCTCGACGACGCCAACCACCAGGACGGCAAGAACAAGAAGACCTCCGCCGGCTCGCTCTACGACGTCGTGGCCCCGCCGGTCGACGTCGTCCGCCCCGCGGGCGAGTGGAACCACGCCCGCATCGTCGCCAAGGGCACGAAGATCGAGCACTGGCTCAACGGGTTCAAGGTCGTCGATGTCGACCTCGCGTCCGACGAGTTCAAGGCGCTCAAGGCCGCGAGCAAGTGGAAAGACTCGAAGGACTACGGCTCGCTCTCCAAGGGCCGCATCGCCCTGCAGGACCACGGCGACGAGGTGCGGTACGGCAACATCAAGATCCGCCGATTGGACGGGCCCGCACCAGCTCCCGCGGGGAAGTAGTGTGGGTGGCATGCTCTGGGCCGCTCTGGGCTTGAGCATGTGATCCTCCCTCTCCCTTCGACTTTGCGAAGGGAGAGCGACTGTCTTGGTTGTCAAGCATGACGGGGCTCGGAGAG
>CAZMCC010000042.1:0-33113 GCA_964564695.1 uncultured Phycisphaeraceae bacterium
CCGCGTCCCGGCACGTGCCCCCCAGGGCCCGGCGCGGCTCCACCAGCGCCGCCACCACGCTCCGCGGCTCGAGCACCGCCTCATCAACCTCATAGATGTCCACGCCGCGCGCCCCGCGCATCCCCTGCGGCCGCTCGTCTTCGTCGAGCCTTCGCACCGGCGTGCGGATCGCCTTGCTCGCCGCCAGGGCCACGAGCCGCGACCCCAGCGACCCGGTCGTCCACAGGTGCTGGCACGGGCTCAGCACCCGGGCCCGCTTCAAATCCGGCTCGCCCTCGGGCGCCTCGCCCCGCAGACACGCCCCCCACAGCTCCGGCATCGCCGCGATCGCACGGCTCGCCCGCGACGCCGTCCCGCCCAATGCGTACTTCACCCCGCCGTGGATGATCCCCTGCGACGCGAGCGTCTGCGCCCCGCCGACAACGCACGCGCCCCACCCACCGCCGCTCGCCCCCGGCGCCGTCACGAGCACGCACGCGTACCCGCGTGCGGACAGGCGCGCCAGCGTCCACAGCCCCGCGATCCCGCCACCGAAGATGACCACGTCCACGTCCGGCACGCGTCAAGCGTACAGCGCCCCGCCACCGGCCGCCCCGCGCGGGGTCGCCTCCGTGTTACTTCAGCAGGGCCGACGCCGCGGGGCTCGGCGTCATCGACTTGTACCGCACATCGTCGACCACGTAGAACGCCGCCGCGTCGACCTCGCGCACCATCGCGGTCACCCGCGGGACGCTCTTGCGCTTCACCGTGATGTACAGCATCTCCACGGGCCCGTCCTTGCCCTGCCCCACGAACGAGGTCACGCCCCACCCCTCGCCGCGCAGCCGGGGCGAGAGCTCGCTCCCGCGGCGCGTGAACACGCGCACCGCCTGCTCGCCGTGGGCCAGGAGCTGCTCGAACCAGATCCCGACCCAGCACCCGCTGGCGAACCCCAGGGCGTACGCCACGCCGTAGTACCAGTGCTCGAGGTCGATCGTGCGGATCACGTGCGACACCACGAGCACCCACACGAGGACCTCGAAGAACCCCAGCGTCCACGCGAGCCACCGCCGCCCGTTCACGACCGCGATCATGCGCAGCGTGCCCAGCGCGACGTCCACGATCCGGGCCGCGAAGATCCCGACGCACACCAGCAGGTGATAGGTCCAGTCCATACCGCTCTTAGACCTTGCTCAGCGCGAGCCGCAGCACGTCGTGGCGCGCGATGATCCCGACGAGCTTCTTCCCGCCCCTGGTCTCCACCACCGGCACGTGCTTGAGGTCCTTGGTGAGCAACACGCGGATCGCCTCACCCGCGGGCTCGTCGGCCCCGATCGTCACGAGCCTGGTCGACATCACCTGGTCGGCCCGCAGCGTGCGGGCCTTGGCGTAGATCTGCTCAAGCTCCGCCCGCGTCGCCGCCCGGGCCCCGAAGATCACCGGCGCCAGGTCGAGCGTGAACGGGATGCAGCGCGACAGCCCGGTGAAGTCGCCCTCGGTGATCATCCCGACCAGCTCACCCGCGGCGCTCACGATCGGCACCGCGCCGATGTTCTTGCTCTGCATGATCGCGGCCACCTCGGGCAAGAGGTCGCCGGGCTTCGCCGTCACCGGCGCTGGAGTCATGATGTCGCGGGCGTTCATTCGTTCCTCCCGGTCGCGGGCTCGGGAACTGCGCTCGCAGCCGGTCCGCTCGCATTTGTAGCCGCCATGCCGTCCCGCGTCGTCGTTTGATCGCTCAGAATCATCAAGAGTTCCGCGTGGCGTGCCGACGCCCCCTGGTGCTCGCGCACGCACGCCACGCCGCGGCGCCCGAGTTCCTCGCGTCGCGCGGGGTCACGCAGCAGGTCGGCGATCACCGCCGAAAGCCCGCCCGCGTCGGTCCGAACGATCGCCCCCGCGCGCTCGAACGCCCCCACCGCCGCCTCAAAGTCTCCGAACGCCGGCCCGATGGCCGTCGCCTTTCCCAGTGCGATCGACTCGACCGGGTCCGAGCCGAACAGGGCGCCGAAGCTCCGCCCCACCACCGCGACGTCCGCCAGCGCGTACGCGCTGCGGAGCTCGCCGATCGAGTCGAGCAGGAACCGCATCGGCGGGCCGCTGCCGGTGTACGCCCCGGGTTTCGAGCGCCGCACGCACCGCGCCGAACCGCCCAAGGCCGCGTACGCCTCGTCGAACCGCTCCGGCCTGCGCGGGGCGCACAGAAGTTGAACATCGCCCGGCACCGCGGCGTCGAGCAGCGCTTCCTCGCTCGAGCCCGGAGGGGTCGCCTCGGCCGTCGAACCCGCGACCACGAGCGGTCGCGTTCGGTCGATCCGGAGCGCCCGCCCCAGTTCGTCCGACTTCGCCCCGTCGACGCCGAAGCTCGCCGAGTCCCACTTCATCGATCCCGTCACGCGGATTCGTTCGCGGGGAGTGCCCATCGCCTCGAAGCGGGCGGCGTAGGTCTCGTCCTGCACCGCCGCCGCCGCGAGGCTCGCGAACATCCCCTTGAGCGCCCAGCGGAACCGCCGATACCCCTTGAACGACCGCGCGCTGAGCCGCCCGTTGATCACCGCCACCGGGATCCCGCGCCGTCCGCACGCCTTGATGAAGTTCGGCCACGCCTCGAGCTCGACGAGCCCCACCACGTCCGGTCGCACGCTGTCGAGGAACCGTTCCACCGACCAGGAGAAGTCGAGCGGGTACCGCAGCACCGTCGCTTGTGGCACAGGCGTCCCGCCGGTGTCGCCCCCCTCATACAGCTCGCGCGCCCGCGCGATCCCCGTGTCCGTCGTCGCGGTCACCACCACCTCGGCCCGCTCCGCGAGCAGCGGCACCAGCCGTCGCAGCGCGCTGGTCTCCCCCACGCTCACCGAGTGCAGCATCACGCGCGGGCGCCCCGGCGCGGAGGTCCCCAGCTCCCTCCCCACATTCCCCAGCCGCTCATCCCACCCTCCGCGGGTCTTGCGCGCCCACCACGGGGCGGCGAGACCGGCGGCGATGGTGTACGCGACATCAAGACCGTTCATGGGCAAAACCCACCCCGCTCGACGTACCCCCACCTCCGGTCCCCAGACCCCGCGGCCCCTCAAGGCTCCGGACCCCCCCTCCAGAAATGGGCAGGCCGGGACTCGAACCCGGGACCCTTCGCGTGTAATGCGAATGCTCTGGCCAGCTGAGCTACCCGCCCGTGCTTCAATCGCAAGGCTAGGGCGAGCCGTCGGGGGGGCGGGTGGGGGGGCGTCGGGTCCCGAGTCCCAGGTTCCGGCCGCAGGCGGGTTTGCGCTTGGGCCTTTGCCCGCCCCGAGGTATATTGGGAAGAGTTCCCGGTCCCCTCCCGGCCGGGGGCCCACTCGGATTCGCCCGCTCGAATCCCCGCGTTCAAACTTCGCTGCTTTCACTCTGAGCCCTCGGAGACTCCGCCAATGCCTCGTCCCAACTCGTGGCTCCGCTGCCGTCCCGTCGCACTCTCCGCCCTCGTGCTCCTGACCCTCGCCGGCGTCGCCTCCGGGGTCGACCAGCCCGCCATGGGCAAGCCGGGCAAGGGCGCTCCTGTCTCCGTGAGTGCTGTCCCCGACGCCCCCGCGCTGACCCTGGGCGACCTGCCCTCGCACCCCGTCAGCCCGACGGCGCTGTACCTCCAGGTCGGCGTCATCGACACGAGCATTCCCAACGCCGGCCTCGGGCAGCACGCCGGGCCCAAGTCCGCCGGGCAGCGCTTCGTCATCCAGCTCGACGGCCCGATGACCCCGACCCGCGCCGCCGCGCTCCGCGCCGCCGGGATCGTGCTGGGCGACTATCTCCCCATGAACGCCTGGATCGCCCGCCTCGACCAGGCCGATCCCGCGAGCGTCGCCGCCCTCGGTTTCATCCGCTGGCACGCCGAGTTCGCCCCCGAGTGGAAGCTGAGCCCCGAGCTCGGCCGGCGCAACTTCGTCGAGCCGCTGCGTGTCGAGCTCTCCAAGCAGGGCCTCAGTGCCGTGGTCGTCACCCTCTTCGACGACGAGACCACCGACGCGCTGCTGGCTGACCTCGCGCAGGTCCGCGGCGCGGGCGTCCGCGTCATCTGGAGTGAGAACTGGGACGGCAACATGACCACCAACATGGTCATCCCCTCCGACCAGGTCCAGTTCCTCGCCCTGCGCCCCGACGTCCAGTTCGTCGAGGAATCCCCCGACGTCGAGATCCGCAACAGCACCGTGCGATGGATCGTCCAGTCGAACCAGCTCAACAACAACAAATTCTGGGACAACGGCCTCACCGGCACGGGCCAGATCCTCGGCATCCTCGACACCCGCGTCGACCGCAACCACTGCTCCTTCTCCGATACCGACCCCATCGGCCCCCTTCACCGCAAGATCCTCGCGTACAACGACTCCGCGGGCGCCGAGTTCCACGGCACGCACGTCGCCGGCATCTGCGTCGGCGACGCCGGCGACATGTCCGACGCGCGCGGCGTCGCGTACCTGGGCAAGCTCGTCTACGACGTCATCCCCGGCTTCAACGAGGCTTCCGTCCTCGCCGGCCTCAACCAGCACCACACCCAAGGCGCCCGCGTCCACACCAACAGCTGGGGCAACGACGGCACCACCGCGTACGACTCCATGTGCCGCGGCTTCGACCTCTTCAACTGGCAGCAGGAGTCCAGCCTCGTCGTCCTCGCCGTCACCAACCAGAGCCTCCTCAAGAACCCCGAGAACGCCAAGAACCTCCTCGCCATCGGCAACTGCGGCGACACCCCCAACCAGCACACCCATTGCACCGGCGGCGACGGCCCCACCAGCGACGGGCGTCGCAAGCCCGAGGTCTACGCCCCCGGCTGCGGCACCATCTCTTCCAACGCCGGCACCGCCTGCGGCACCGCCTCCGCCACCGGCACTTCCATGGCAACCCCCGCCACCGCGGGCCTCGCCATGCTCATGCGCCAGTACTTCGTCGACGGCTACTACCCCGCCGGCATCGCCGGCTCGGGTGATTCCTTCGAGCCCTCCGCCGCGCTGCTCAAGTCCCTGCTCGTCAACTGCGCCGTCGACATGACCGGTGTCACCGGCTTCCCCTCCAACCGCGAAGGCTGGGGCCGCGTGCTCGGCGACAACGCCATCTACTTTCCCGGCGACACCCGCCAGCTCGTCTTCTCCGACGTGCGCAACGCCCAGGGCTTCTCGACCGGCAACTTCGTGGAGACCTCGATCAACGTCATCTCTTCCGCCGAGCCCTTCAAGGTCACCCTCGTCTGGACCGAGCCGGCCGCGGCCGCGGGCGCCGTCTTCGCGGCCATCAACAACCTCAACCTCACCGTCACCAGCCCCACCGGCCAGGTGTTCAAGGGCAACGTCTTCACGTCCGGCCAGTCCTCCATCGGCGGCAGCTACGACGACCGCAACAACGTCGAGCAGGTGCTCGTGACCAGCCCCGGCGTCGGCGCGTGGACCATCCGTGTCGACGCCGCGGCCGTCAACACCGGCCCGCAGGGCTACTCCTACGCCGTCACCGGCGACATCGTCACCGGCCCTGTGCCCGTCTCAATCGCCGTGACCAACCCGCCCCCGGCGCTCCGTGCCCCCGGCGCGTCGTACCCCCTCGACATCACCATCCGCCCCGGCGACGACACCATCGTCGACGGCTCCGCCACGCTCCACTTCCGGCGCGCCCCGAGCGAGGCGTTCGTCTCCTCCTCCCTCACGTTCGTCTCCGGCACCACGTGGCAGGCCACGATCCCCGCGGCGTCGTGCAAGGACGATCCGCAGTTCTACGTCAGCGTTGAGGGCGTCAACTCCGGCACGCGCACCAGCCCCGCCGGCGCCCCCACCAACGTGTACAGCTCCGACATCGGCACCCTCACGGTCTTCGATTCCCTCGTCGCCGACTTCACCACCGGCATCCCCGCGGGCTGGACCGCCAGCGGCCTGTGGACCTGGACCAACTCCTCGTGCGCCCAGCCCGACGCCTGCGTCACCGGCGGATGGGCCTATTACGGGCGCGTCGCCACCTGCACCTTCGACGACGGCGCCACCAACGAGGGCACGCTCACCTCGACCCCCATCGCCATCCCGACCGGCGTCACCCATCTCACCTACTGCTCCACCCTCATCACCGAGAATAACCCCGCCTGGGACATCGCCGAGGTCCTCATCAACGGCACCGTCGTCGTCGACCGCGCCGACGAGAGCACCGAGTGGCAGACCCGCACCGTCGACGTCACCGCCTACGTCGGAACCACCGTCACACTCGCCTTCCGCTTCCGCACCGTTGACGGCGTGCAGAACGGGTTCCGCGGCTGGCAGGTCAACAACGTCCACCTCACCGGCTCGTCCACGTCCTGCACCGATCTCTGCATCGCCGACTGGGATCACAACGGCATCGTCAACTCCGCGGACGTCGGCGAGTTCATCAACGACTGGTTCGAGGACCAGGTCAACGGGACCATCGTGACCGACTTCGATCACAACGGAATCTCGAATTCGGCCGACGTGGGTGAGTTCATCAACGCCTACTTCATGTCCCCCCCCGAGTGCGCCGACTAACTGTTCTGTTGCACATTTGCCGTCCCGCACACAAACTTGCGTGCGGCTGGGCCAACCCCCAATTTAGGGGTTGGCCTATGCATTGCCGGTGACCCGAATCGCGCAGGTTTCTCCAGATTCACCAATCACACCCCTCCTCCGGCGGTCCGATGGGCTGACTTGTGAAGTGGGGATCACCTCAATTTGCCGCACCCGGCACCGTCCCCGCGGCGAGCGTGCGCGCCCGCGCCCTGGGCATCATCGCCGCCGTGGGCGTCGCCCTCGGCGCGTCGTGGATCCATGGATGGCTGTGGCCGCTGGGCGTCCAGGGTGAATCCACGGCCTTCGCCGCGCTCGTCGGGATCGCCCTCTATGCGCTCTTCGAGCTCTCGCGCGTCGCCAGCGCCGCCTCGCACCGGCGGACCCTGCTGCACATCTCGGCGTACAACGAACGCCTCGTCCGCACGTTCTTCGAGCACACGCCGACCGCGGTGGCCATGCTCGACCGCGACCTGCGCTACATCGTCCATTCGCGCGCCTGGACCCGGCAGTACAACCTCGGTGACGGCTCGCTCGTCGGGCGCCGGCACTACGACGTCTTCCCCGACATCCCCGATCGCTGGAAGGAAGTCCACCAGCGATGCCTTGCCGGCGCGGTTGAGCAGTGCAGCGACGACCAGTTCATCCGCCCCGACGGGCAGTCGCACTTTCTCCGCTGGGACTGCCGCCCGTGGTACGAGGCCGACGGCTCGATCGGCGGGCTCACGTTCATGACCGAGGACATCACCGAGTCCAAGCGTGTCGAGTACGAGCGCACGCAGCACAACCAGGACCTGCTGAGCGCGGCCCGGACGCTCAGCCGCCAGGCCGAGGCGCTCGGGCGCGCAAGCGAAGAGGCCCAGGCCGCCAACCGCGCCAAGAGCGAGTTCCTCGCGAACATCAGCCACGAGATCCGCACGCCGCTGACCGCCATCCTCGGCTACACCGACGTGCTCAAGGATCCGGCGCTCTCTCCAACGCAGCGATCCGACGCGCTCGACCGCCTCGCGAGCGCCGGCACGCACCTCTCGTCGCTGCTCAACGACGTGCTCGACCTCACCAAGATCGAGGCCGGGCGCATGACCGTCGAATCGGTCCCCACCGACCTCGCCCGCGTCGTCCGCGACGCCGTCGACATGTTCGCCCTGGGCGTCGCCGAGAAGGGCCTGCGCCTCGAGATCATTGTCGGCGAAGGCGTTCCGGCGCGCACCCTCTCCGACCCGACGCGCCTGCGTCAGATCGTGTCCAACCTCGTCAGCAACGCCGTCAAGTTCACCTCGGCCGGCTCCATCGTCGTCCGCGTCAGCGCGCCCGACGCCTCGAGGATCGTCATCGACGTCCGCGACACCGGTATCGGCATCGACGAATCGCAGCTCCCGCGCCTCTTCAAGCCCTTCTCGCAGGCCGACGGCTCAACGACCCGCCGCTTCGGCGGCACGGGCCTGGGACTGCGGATCTCCCGCCGGCTCGCGCAGCTCATGGGCGGCGACCTCACCGTCACCAGCCGCCACACCGAGGGTTCGACATTCTCGCTGACGATCCCGAGTGTCAGCGCCGCCGCGGGCGCGCCGGCTCCGGCGATCGAACCGCGCACCCCCATCCCAGCCCCCGGCAGCCTGTGCGGGCGCACCGTGCTCGTGATCGACGACTCACCCGACAATCTCGTCCTCGCGGCCACTCACCTGCGCCGCGCCGGCGCCAGCGTCACCTGCGACCAGGGCGGTGCGGCCGCGCTCGGGCGCATGTCGGCCTCCACCCCGCTCCAGGCGTTCGATCTCGTCCTGCTCGACCTGCAGATGCCCGAGCTCGACGGGTACGAAGTCCTCGGCCTGCTCCGCAGCCACGGCGTCGCCGCCCCAATCGTCGCCTTCACCGCCCACGCCAGCTGCACCGAACGCGGCCGCGCGCTCGACGCCGGCTTCGACGGGTTCTTCAGCAAGCCGTTCACGCCCGAGGCGATCATCAACGCGTGCTCGTGTGCGCTCGCCGCGCCGGGCAAGCGCGCCGCCTAGCCCCGCTCACGCCTTGGCCGGGTCGCGTCCCTGCTCGATCAGCGCGATCTTCTTCACACGTCGCTCGTGGCGACCGCCCTCGAAGGGCGTCCCCAGCCACACGTCGACGATCTTCTCGATGAGCCGCTGCCCGAGCAGGTCGGCCGATAGGCACAGCACGTTCGCGTCGTTGTGCCCGCGCGACATCTGGGCCGTCAGCTCGTCGTGCACCACCACCGCGCGCACCCCGTCGATCTTGTTCGCCGAGATGCACATCCCCAGGCCCGTGCCGCAGATGAGGATGCCGCGTTCGGCCGCGCCTTCGCGCACGCGCGTGCCCACGGCGTACGCCGCGTCGGGATAGTCCGCCGGCTCGCTCCCCGCCGATCCGAGGATCTCGAGCTCGTGCCCCTGCGAGCGCAGGCGTTCGGCCAGCAGGCGCAGGGCGCTGTTGCCCCGGTGGTCGGCTCCCAGAGACAGCTTCATGAGTCCAGCTCCTCCAGCCGCGCCGCGATCAGCTCCTTGAGCCGCCGCGCCGTCGCGCTGTACACGTCCGATCCTTGGCCGATGGGGTCCGGCACGTCGGCGCCGCCGGGGTCGAGCACGTGCACCTTCGCGGCGCTGCGGGGGGACATCCCCACCACCGCCTGCCGGTGTGCCCTCGTCATCACGTACACCGCGTCCGCGTCTTCGATGATGCGCGCCGTCAGCCCGCGCGAGCCGGTGCGCCCGCCCGAGAGCGGCACGCCCACCGAGTCGAGCGCCCCCTCCACCTCGCGGCTCACCGGCTCGCCCGGCGTCGCCGAGATCCCCGCCGACGCCGTGTGCAGCGTCCCCGTGTCGCCCCGGTCCTCGATGAGCGACGCCGCGATCGCCTCGGCCATCGGGCTGCGGCACGTGTTCCCCGTGCACACGAACAGCAGCGTGCGCTCGAGCTGCTTGCGGACGAACCGCTCCTCGTACGTCCCCGCGCGATCAACGCGAACGCTCGTCCCCATGGGCGTCTTGATCACGCTCACCACGCTGGCCGGCTTGGCCGCCCCGGATCGCTCCACCCCGAGCAGCGCCGCCTTCGCGTCACGCGCCCGCACGCCCTCGAGGACCGCGCTGAGCCCGCGCCCCTCCGGGCACGCCACCGCGAGCAGCCCATCGGCGCCCACGGCCCCCTGAGGTGCGCCCGCGCCGTCCGCCGGCGCGAACCGCACGACGATCGGTCCGGGGGCGAGCCGGCGCATGAGGCGGCGGACCGCCCACGCCGGCGTTCCAACTTTGGCGATGACCTCGTCGATCCCCCCCACTACCCACGCCGCGTCCCGGGCCGCCCCCCCCACCACCGGATTCAGCGTCCCGGCCCCGGCCCCGCCGGCCACCGCGAGGTCCCAGCCGTCGACCGCGACGACCTCGCTGCGCAGCAGCGCGGCCACCGCGCGGGTGGTGTCAGCCGTGCTCGCGCTCCCAGCGTTGGCCGTCGGTGTCGACATGACCTCGATCCACAGCGCCCTTGGTTGAGTATCCGGCTCCCATCCGAACAAAGCAAACCCCGGCCCGCCCACTCCCGCCGGGGCGGGCGCGGCCGGCCGGGCAACCCCGCCACCCGTCCAATACGTCCGCGCCCGGTGTTCAAGTTCGGTTCGTACTAGGATTCCCCCGGCGCTTCCTCGGGGATCAATTCCCCAGGGCGAGCCGAATAGACACCCGGCGGCCCCTCGTGGGGGATCGCGAGGCCAACTCGCTGAAGCGTCCGCTTCCCCCCCGCCCACGCCCAAGTCCGAAGGAGACCAGACGTCATGTTGTCGCGCACCGCGGGTTCCGTCGCTGTCCGTCGCCGTCACAGTTGGGGGGGGCGGGGGGGATTCACCATCGTCGAGCTCATGGTCGCGCTGGTGATCATCGGCGTCGTCCTGGCGATCGTTCTCCCGGCCCTCTCGGGCGCCCGCAACCAGGCCCGCCGCGCCGCCACTCAGGCGGACCTCTCGCGGCTGGGCCAGGCGTCCAGCGCGTACCAGATCGACAACCGGCGCCTGCCGGGGTACTTCTCCCCGCGCCAGATGGCCGACCCCGCCAACGGCGAGAACTCCGCCACGGGCTCGAGCCAGCGCGGGTTCTCCGCTATGCAGAACATCATGCTCGACCTCGCCGGCGGCCTCGTGCCGTCCACGGGCGCCAGCTTCGGCGCAGGCGGCGAGATCCTCGAGGTCGGCCCCGTGTCGGGCGCGGGCTCCACGGCCTACGTGAACCTCTCGCTCATCGGCTCGAGCCAGGCGGTCAACGGCGCGACCCGCTCGATCTACTTCGCGCCCGACCGCAAGCAGTTCGTCGCTGATCAGGGGATCGTGACGAACGTCGACAACCACCGTCGCCTGCCGAACATGATGGATGCGTTCGGCTCGCCCATCCTCGCATGGGCGAGCGATGAGCAGACCCGCGACTCGATTCCCCCGCCGCCGTTCGCCAGCGTCCAGTTCAACGGCCCCGCCACGGGCGCGCGGTACTACTGGGCCACCAACGCCGCGTTCCTCCGCTCCACCGCGCTGGGCGCCGCCCAGAAGAGCCAGGTGTTCGCCTCGGGCGCCGAGGAATACAGCCTGATCGGCGCCGGGCGCACCGACCTGCAACTCACCGATTCGCTCGCCGGTCTGCTCGGCAACGCGGCCTACCCGACGCCCGACCAGACCCACCCCCGCATCGGGCGCGCGCCGCTCATCTTCCACTCCGCGGGAACCGACGGCGTGTTCCTCAACGCCACCGACCGCGGCGGCAAGGGCGCGCTCCAGAGCAGCAGCGGCATCATCCGCTACTCCGTCAACAACGAGCCCCTCAACAACTTCGACGACGTCGTCGGCACCGCCGGCAACTGACGCCCCCGCGACGACCGCAACTTCCCAGAGTCAAGCACGCGCCGCCTCACCTCGATTGGTGGGGCGGCGTTGTTTTTCTAGAGACGGGTCTCTCACCACCCGCGCCACGGCGCGAGGCTCATCACGATTTCCGCCGTGATCAGCACGATGATGATCCATTCCAGGATCTCCATCTGCCGGTTCGTGCGACGGTCGTTCATCTTCTCGTAGAGGCTCTCGAGCGTCTGCAGCTTGCGCAGGATCGTCGCGTCCCACTCCCCCAGGTGCAGCCGCTTCGCCGCCGCGTGGTACAGGCGCGACAGGTACTGGTCACCGATCAGCTTCGCGGCGTTGTTCACCGCTTCGAACATGAGCGCCGCCTCCACCTGCAGCTTCGCCACTGTCGCGAGGTCGGCCGCCTGAGCCCACCAGCGCCCGCGGTGCGCCGCCGCGAACGCGGCGTCGAGCGCCTCGTCCATGCGGTCGTCGAGCACTCGCATCTCGAGAAGCTCGACGTTCGCGTACTCGAGCACCGCCAGCTCGTCGTCGTTTGCGGGACCTCCGGCGCTCGCGCCGACCATGAGCGCCGCGTTCCAGTCCACGAACGTGAGATCCGCGGGGCTGTAGGAGAGTCGCCCGGTGAGCGCCTCGCCGATCTCATCGCTCGAGAGCGGGCCGGCCTCGGCCCGCAGAATCCGGGCGAGCACCGGCCCCGATTCCAGCAGCAGCTCGCACGCATCCCCCAGCCGCTCGGGACAGGCGATCTCGAACACGGCGTAGTCCTCAACCAGCCCGGAGAGCTCCGGGCTCGCGACCGTCGGCCCCAGCGCCCACAGCAGTTCATTGGCGATCACCTTCGCCGCCGCCAGCAGCCGCGCGTTGCCGTAGAGCGCGGTCGAGAGTCCAACCAGCTCGTCGAGCGGCGCGTCGACGTCGATCCGCAGGGCCACGCTTGCGCCGCCGAAATCCCACAGCGAGACCGAGGCGCCCGGGCGCGTGACCCAGCGCGAGTCGCCCTCCCGCACGGCAACTGCGTCGGCGTCGCGGCGCACGCGCAGAGGTCGCGGCGGTGCGCCGCCATGACGCGGCGAAGGCGCGGTATCCGCCGCCGATTCGACGAACTCCCCCCCCACTGCCCGGCGCGCACCGTGCAGATCGATCCCGTAGCCGATGTCGAACGCGAACATCACCGTGCACACGCCGCGCACACGCCCGCCCCCGCCTGCGTTCGCGGCGTCGGTGCCCGACGACATTGCCCCAGGGACGGTCGGGTTCAGATGAAGTCCCCCCACATCCCGTCGTCGATGCCGCCGCCGGGCTTGGTCGGGCGCAGCTGGACCTGGGCCCGCGGCTGCATCACGGTGTGGCCCGCGGGCACGCTCGCGGTGACGAACACGCCGCCGGCGATCACGCAGTCGTCGCCGATGATCGTGTCGCCGCCGAGGATGACGGCGCCGGCATAGATAGCGACGCGGTCGCCGATCGTTGGGTGGCGTTTGGCGCCGCGGATGATGTTCCCCTTCGCGTCGCGCGGGAAGCTCTTGGCGCCAAGCGTCACGCCCTGGTAGATCTTGACACGCGAGCCGATCACGCTCGTCTCGCCGATGACGACGCCCGAGCCGTGGTCGATGAAGAACGACTCGCCGATCTTCGCGCCGGGGTGGATGTCGATGCCCGTGCGCGAGTGCGCCTGCTCCGCGATCATCCGCGGCAGGATCGGCACGCCCAGCGTGTACAGCTCGTGCGCCAGCCGGTGGGCGAAGATCGCGTCCAGGCCCGGGTAGCACCAGATGATCTCGTCGATGTGCTCGGCCGCCGGGTCGCCCTCGTACGCCGCCTTCACGTCGAGCACGAGCAGCCGGCGCACGTCGGCGAGCCGGCCCATGAACGCGGTCGCGATGTCGTCGGGGGACTTCCGCTGCGGGCCGGCGGTGCGTCCGTAGCCCTCGAGACTGCGCACCTGGCGCTGCACCGAGGCGCCCAGGCGTGCCGTCAGCTCCCCCACTTCCGCTTCGACCAGGGTCCGGTCGAGCTCGCGCTCGCCGAAGAACCCCGGGAACATCAGGCGCCGGGCGACCTCGACCATGTCGGCGATCCCGGCCCAGTCGAGACGTCCGGCCCGCCCGTCAGCGATCCGGGCGGCCGGGCACAGGTGCGTCGTGCCGGGCTCGGCGTCGATCGACGCGACCAGCTTGGCGGCCGCCTGCGATACCGCGTCGGACATTCTGCTCATGTGCACTCCCGGGCCAGCCCCGCCCCGCCCGTTCCGACGCCCCAACGGTCCCGCCGGCGGTCCGGCGGGGCTGCAAGGGGCCGCCCCGCGGGCGGCCCCTCCCGATCGTTGTCCGTCCCGCCATCAAGGCAACCGGCCCGGGGAGGGCGTCGTACAGTGCGATCCCGGGGCCTGTCGCTTGACGCACGGCCTCGGGTGCGGTACAACCCCCGCCCGGGCAACGAGTTGCCCAAGGAGCCTGCCATGTCCCGTCGCGCCAGCCTCGCTCTCGCCGTGTCCGCCGCCGCTGTGCTCCTGGTCGCCGGGGGATGCTCGAGCTCCAAGGCCCGCGACATCCGCATGAACCCGACGCCCGAGCTCGACACGCTCGCTCAGCGCGAGGTTGACGTGGACAACGCCCTGACGATCACGTTCGACGAGAACATCCGCATGTTCAAGCAGGACTTGGGCCGGGCGTTCTACACCGACCGCCCGAGCCGCCTGACCCGCGAGACGATTCCGGTTCCGTGAGCGGCGTGATCCGGGGGGTCGTGACGACAATCTGAGTTGAGGTTGACGCGCAGCGCGCAGGTGTTTGTACGCGCCGGGCGCACGTATCCCGGCGCACAAAAGCACGCCGCGGCGATGCCGGCGGCGTGCACATGGCGACAGGGGTCGCGATCTCGGATTACTTGGCCGTGTACTGGCCGCGACCGACACGCTTGAACTTGCCGCTGTTGATGAGCGTCTGGTTCACGATCGTGCGGAAGCTCGAGGAGGACGTGCGGTAGCCGGCCTGCTGCACGGCATCGGCAACCTCGGTTACGGACATCGTCTTGCCCGTCAATACCTTGACGAGCGAGTCGACCAGCTTCATTTCATTCTTGGGTCGGATGCGCCCCCCACCGACGCCTGCGCCGCGCCCACGCAGCACGATTCCGAGCCCCCCGATCTCAGCGTCCAGGGCGGCGAGCTTGGCCGCGAGGCCCTCGCGCTTCTTCATCAGGCGCCCCACCGTCCCTTGGCGCCGGCGCAGTTCACGCTGCAGATCCGCCACCGACAACGACGACAACCCCGCCCGACGACTCGATTTTTTCGCCATCTTCCGATCCTTGTTTGAGAGCCATTCTCAAAGCGTCAATAGGTGAAGCGTCACGACCGCCGAGGCGGAGTGGACCCGCGTCAGCAACGCAATGTTAGCGCAGATTCTATATAAGTGCCACAAGGTTCCCACACAATTGTGTGGACGAACGGATTCCGACTGGGGCGGAGTTCGCTAGGAACCGCGGAATCCTATCTTCGACATGAGCGCGTCGAAGTGATCGAGATCAAAGTACTCGATCACAATCCGCCCACGCGTTCCGCCGCGCTGCGCGAGGATCTGCACCTTGGTGCCCAGGTGCACGCTCAGGCGCCGCTCGAGGTCATCGATCACGGCGGCGGTACGCTCGCCGTCGTCGCCAGGTGAAGCGGAGCGAGGTTTCACGCGCCGTGCAGCCTCGAGTTCCGTTCGGCGCACCGACCACTTCTGCTCGGCGGCGATGCGGGCGAGCGCCACGCGGTCGTCGCCGGCGGGCGCCATGAGCAGGGCCTTGCCGTGGCCGCCGCTGATGCGCTGGTCCTCGATGAGTTTCTGAATCTGCCCTTCGAGTTCGGTGAGGCGGACGAAGTTGACGATCGTCGTCCTGTCGAGCCCGACGCGCTCGGCGAGCTGGGCCGCCGACAGCCCGAAGCGGTCCATGAGCCCCTTGAGCGCCCAGGCTCGTTCCATCGCATTGAGGTCTTCGCGCTGGATGTTCTCAATGAGAGCCCACTCGGCCGACTGCTCGTCGGAGATTTCGGCGACGATGGCCGGGATCCGCTCGAGCCCGGCCAAACCGGCCGCCCGCCACCGGCGCTCTCCCGCGACAAGTTCAAAGGCGTCACCCCCCCCCCTCCTTCGTCGGACCAGCACCGGCTGAATGACCCCGGCGACGCGGATGGAATCGGCCAGACGCGCGAGGGCCGCGTCGTCGAACACCTTCCGGGGTTGCTGTGCGTTCGGCGAGATCACGGCGAGCGCCAGCGAGCGGACACGGTGCTCGTCCGTCGGAGTCGTGTCGACTGGGCGCACAATGTTCGTTGTTTGTTCAGACACCACAGCCACCGGCTGAGCGAGCATTGAGGCTAGTCCGCGCCCAAGTCGCCTTGTTCCTGCTTCGCTCATACTCGCGCTCCTTGTCGATCGCTCGGTATCGACATGCCAGCTGGTGCCGGCTCAGCAATGACGTTTCACGTGGAACGGTCGGCCGCTGGCAGAATAGCAACTGCAATCGGGTCGAGCTGGATTCCGACAGGGTCACCGACATGAACCCCTGTGTCGGTCTGGCGGACCAACGCGGCGATTGACTGGCCCCCGGGAAGCCTCAACACAACGTGGGTGGCATCACCCAGGAACGTGGCTGAGTCGACAATGCCCCGGGTCGATTGAGAGGTCGAGGTCAGAGCCACCCCCTCATGACGGATCGACACGACGACCGGCTTGCCCCGTTCCACGTGAAACAACGCTGGCGCCGACACTGTCCCCGCCGGCGTTGTCACCGACACAACGCCGTCGGGGGAGACCTCCTGGACCGTCCCCTCGAGGAAGTTGGATTCCCCGAGGAACTCCGCCGCGAACCGCGAGCGGGGGCGCGCGTACAGATCCCGCGGCGAGCCGACCTGCTCTAGCCGCCCGGATCGCATCAACGCGATGCGGTCCGCCATGGAGAGCGCTTCTTTCTGATCGTGGGTGACGTACACGGTCGTGAGGCCGGCGTCCTTGCAGATCCGGCGGATCTCGGATCGCAGCTCGATCCGGAGCTTGGCATCGAGGTTGGACAGGGGCTCGTCGAGCAGGAGCACGCTCGGACGGACGACCAGGGCGCGGGCGAGGGCGACGCGCTGCTGTTGGCCTCCGGAGAGCTGATTGGGCTTGCGATCGATGTAGGCGTCCATGCGCACGATCGCGAGCGCCTCGCGAACGCGCTGATCTCGCTCGGCGGCCGGGACCTTGCGGACGGTCAGCCCGAAGGCCACGTTCGCTCCCACGGTCATGTGGGGCCATAGCGCGTAGCTCTGGAACACCATTCCGGTATTGCGTTTGTTTGGAGGCCAGTGGGTGACATCCTGCTCGGTCCCCGCAGCGTCGCGAAACGCGACGGCGCCGCTCGTGGGGTCGATGAAGCCGGCGATCATCCGGAGCAGCGTGGTCTTGCCGCAGCCGCTGGGGCCTAGCAGGAAGAAGAGTTCGCCCGGGGCGATTTCGAGGTCAACGTGGTCGACGGCCACCGTCGTGCGGGAGCCTGACCCGGGCAGGCCGCCGGGGAAGGTCTTGACGAGCTGGCGAATGGAGATGGCGGTGGACATGCGGGTTTGTGGCTCGAGGACGGGGAACGGTCGCGGTCGTGAATGTCATGGGACCGGGACGGGTGCGGGGCGTGCTGCGCCGCGGCGGGGGGCTTCACAAATGTGAGTGTCAATTCACTCGTTGCTCACGGGTCCGTCAGTCCGCGGAAGCACTCTTCACATGACGTCGGCACGAAACCGGCGCGTGTGTGTAAGGAGAACTGCCGTGCGTACCGCGTGTGTGCTTGTGTGTGTGTTGGCTCCGTTCAGCGCCGCGATGGCGGACAACGAGGCGTTGGTGGGGGTGGAGTTCGGATCGCTGCGAGGGGTGCTGACGATTCAGTCGGGAGGAGTGGGGGGCACGTTCACGGCCGGGGCCGTGAATGAGCCGGGCCTGCTCAGCTACGGCCGGCTGTGGCGGTCCGTGACCCCGACGGGCGAAGCGCTGTTTGACACGGGCTTTGTTTCCGAGCCCAATCCGGCGGACGCCACGATCTCGCTCGGGCTCGGCGCGATTCAGGACAAGCACGCCGACGTGAACGGCACCGCCTCGTTCACCGATGTCGACGGCGACGTTGTCCTCTTTGCACTCACCGGCACGCTCACCTTCGGCCCCGAGGGGCGCGTGTCCATCGTCACCGCGATCTCGGGCATCGGCGTCACCTCCGATGAGAACCTGTTCGACGGAACGGACGGCGGCAGCGTCAGCACCGACGAATTTGACGACGCCCGCGGCACGATGCGCATCAACTTCGCGTATCCGATCATGGACACCGGTGGGGGGCGCACACGCATCGGCACGGCGGACCTGCTCGCGGACGCGCGCGGGCCGCGGGGCGTTCCGGCACCGTCGACGGCCGGCGCGCTGCTCGGCGCCGCGTCGATGGTGCTTGCGAGGCGCCGGCGCCGCGCCGAGATGGGCGGCGCGCCGTGCTGAAGCCGCAACGAAAGCCGTCGCCGCGACGCCGGGTGCACCGCGGTGAGTTCGACCGGTTCTACCGCATCACTTCGCGCGCGATCCGGCGCGCTCCTCGGCGACGCGCTTGAGAAGCTGCTGGCGCTGCGGCTCGTCGAGCATGGCGTAGACCTCCCAGAAGGCCTTGGCGCGCTGTTGGGGCGTCGGCTTGCCGTAGGTCGATGTGAAGTTGTCCTGCACGATCTTGCGGATCTTCGATTCCTGCTCGGGCGTGACGCTGAAGTCCTTGAGCAGCGTCTCGAAGTCGGCGGCCCGTTGGCCGACGGTGCGCTCGTACGCGCGGCGGAATTCCTGGCCGATCAGCGCGAGCGTCTCCTCGCGGGCGGCCTCGCGCTGGGCGCGGTTCTTCTCGCGGAACGACAAGTCCTTGCCGGCGGTCTTGTCGGCGACGCGCTGCGCGATGGCCGCGGCGACATATTTCTGCGTCATCGAGCGCACCTGGGCCGCCTGGTCGACGGAGAGTGCGCCGGTGAGCTCATCGACGAGCGTGCCCCGGGCGCGGAGCGGCTCGGACTTGTCGATGAGCTCCTGGTACGTCTCCCGGGCCTTGGACTTGTCGGCGGCGTCGCGGACGCCCTGGAGGCGCACGAGCAGTTCGAGGTTGTCGGAGACGATCTGGTCGAGCACCGCCGCACGGGCGATGAGGATCGCGTCGATCTTGGCACGAGTGGGGGGGTTGAGCTCGATGACCTTGACCGCCGCCTCGGCGGGCGCGACGTCCAGCCGCACCAGCTTGCCGGCGAAGTCACGCTGCACGAGCGTGGGCTTGGGGGCGGGGGCCGTGGCGAGAGAAGGGCCGGCGAGGGGGTTGGGCGGGCTTGTGGCAGTGGGGGGGCTGGGCCGCACGGCCTCGGTGTCCTGTGCTGGAGCGGCGGACGAAAGCGATCCGGCGATGAGCAGCGTGGCGGCGACGGCGATATGTGTGCAGGACATGGGTGGGCCTCCGGCGTCGTGAGGCTAACGGGCGGGGCTCGCCGCTATTGCTTCGGTCGAAAGCGTCGGGGGGATGGGCCGGAGAGTCGGTTCTTCGGCCGGCAAGGCGCTGACGCCGTAGAGCTCGAATACGGCGTCGTCGATGCGTCGCTGGTTGGATTCGACCTCGGTCTTGGCGGCCACGGCGGCGCGGTCGGACTCAGCGATGCGGGCGGCCTCCATCTGCACTTCGGGGGTCTTGGGACGTTCGATGGGGAGAACTCGCAGCAGTTGGTGCGAGCGTCGGCATCGTCAGGGATGCGTCACCAACGCGGCGAGGTGCGCGGCCAGCGCTGCCGGGTCGCACGTTTGGCATTCCCACACGACGAGTACACGCCAACCCGCGTGACGCAACGCCGTGATCGTGCGTCGATCCCGTTCGCGGCTGCGGTCCAGCTTGGTTCGCCAATACGCGGCGTTGGTCGCGGGCCTTCGTCG
The DNA here is from genome assembly GCA_964564695.1 of uncultured Phycisphaeraceae bacterium. Lineage (GTDB taxonomy): Bacteria > Planctomycetota > Phycisphaerae > Phycisphaerales > UBA1924 > CAZMCC01. The sequence continues at coordinate 19,296 of CAZMCC010000042.1, forward strand.
GCCGCGGGCGCAGGCGTGGCCGTGCCAGAAGCATCCATGCACGAACACGACGGCGTGTCGAACGGGCATCACGATGTCGGGCGTGCCTGGCAGGTCGGCGCGGTGAAGGGCGAATCGGCAGCCGAGCCGATGCAGGAGCGAACGCACGACTGAGAGGCGATCAGGCGACGGCCACTGTCGCCCGCCAAGACGCGGCGATCGTGGTTTGGTACTGGCACTTTGCCTCGAGCGAGGCCGTCGGGTCGGGGAAGAGACGGGCGATTGGGTCGGCTTCGAGGTTGCCGACGACGATCAGCCAATAGTCTTTGCGCCGCGCCGTCGCTTCCGACCATTCGCGGTCGGTGAACGTCACGCCGCCGCGCATCTGCTTGATCCCCTTGACTTCAATGGCAATGTCGGCGCGCTTGTGAATGCCGAAGTCGTAGCCGCGAGCGAGGTTCCGATGATCGAGGATGAGGGACGCATGGACGTCAGCGATCCTCTGCGAGTTCTCCATGAAGAACGCTTCGGCCAGACGGCCGGTGCGGAGGCGCTCGGCGACGTTGTGGATGCGATCAGCGGGTTTACAGAGCGGGGCTACGACTTCCTTCATCGCCTCGGGATCGTGCGCGAGGATGCGGTCGATCATCTCCAGCAGCGCCGCATCGCTGACTTCGCAGAGTTCACCCATGACGCGCTGGCGGTTGGATCGCATCGGGCGATCTTTCCATCCTCGCCGCGCGTTCCCGTGAACGGGATCGAACTCGTCGCGCAGGTTCTTGATCGACGCTGGGGCGACGTCGAGTGCTTCGCCAGCGCGACGAAACGCCTCCTTCCAGCCCTTGAGGCGCTGGGCTTCGAGGTACGCCTTGTCCAATCTGCTCATGGCATAGCCGATGATGAGGGCGGAGGTCTCCAAGAGAGGTTTGCGCGGTTTCTTTGCCATCGCCGGAATGATACTGATAGTCCGTAGACATCGACGCAGAGGATGGCCAACCTTCTATTGCCGCGCGATCGCTCGAAGCGATCGAATCGGCATTGGGAGCATGGCCATGGCTGACAGGCACACGATCGTCGTTCGCGTGAAGAACGGTGAAGTCGGCGAAGTGGTATTCTGCGACTGCTGTCCGGGTATCACGGTGGAAGTACGGACCTACACCGACTCGAAGGCAGCCGCGTCCGCGGCACGCCCGGCGTGGCACATGCCCGGAGGGGGCACGCGAGCCTCCCGATTCCATCGAGACGAGATTGGGGTGTACGAGACGGCGTACCACGAGCCGGACGTCGACGACGAGTAACCGCATCGAATCGCTTCGTACCGCTGGGTTCAGTTGGTAGCTTGCTGACCCGACGCTTCGCCACGCAATGCCGGGGTAGTCGTGTCGCTTGTGTCCGTGCACCGCGCCCGGATGCCGCCGGCCGGCTCGACCGTCGCTTGCCCCGGGTGCTCGTTCCTACGCTCGGGCATGGCCACGAATGCTCATGCCGATGCGTTGTCCGACGGGCTCCTCGACCTCCTGCGCGCGGCGGACCCCGACATCGCCGGGTGGATGGACAAGGAGCGTGACCGCCAGCGGACGACGCTCGAGCTCATCGCGAGCGAGAACCACGTTTCGCCGGCCGTGATGCACACGATGGGGTCGTGGCTCACGAACAAGTACGCCGAGGGGTATCCCGGGGCGCGGTACTACGGCGGGTGCGTCTACCACGACGAGATCGAGACGATCGCGCGCGACCGAGCCAAGAAGTTGTTCGGGTGTCGGTTCGCCAACGTGCAGGCGCACTCGGGCGCGCAGGCGAACACGGCCGCGTTCATGGCGACGATGCAGCCGGGGGACACGTTCGCGAGCCTGGTGCTCAAGGACGGCGGGCACCTGTCGCACGGCATGAAGATCAACTTCTCGGGGATCTTCTACAAGCCGGTGCACTACCCCCTGCACTACGACAAGTCGCACGCGGAGTTTGAGCGGATCGATTACGACGCCGTGCGGCGCGTGTGCATGGAGCACAAGCCCAAGGTGCTGCTGTGCGGTTACTCGGCGTATCCGCGCACGATCGACTTTGCGAAGTTCCGGTCGATCGCGAACGAATGCGGAGCGTTGCTCGTCGCGGACATCGCGCACGTCGCCGGTCTTGTGGCGGGGGGCGCCCACCCGAGCCCATTCCCGCACGCCCACGTCGTGACGACGACGACGCACAAGACGCTGCGCGGGCCTCGCGGCGGGCTCATCATGACCGACGATGAGGACCTGGCGAAGAAGATCGACAAGGCGTTGTTCCCCGGCGTGCAGGGCGGGCCGCTGATGCACGTGATCGCGGCGAAGGCCGTGGCGTTCGGGGAGGCCCTTAAGCCGGAGTTCAAGGACTACGCCCAGCGGGTGGTGGTGAACGCCAAGGCGCTGGCGGGGGCGCTGGCGAAGCGCGGGTACCGGATCACCTCGGGCGGAACCGACAACCACCTGATGTTGGTGGATCTGCGCGGCAAGAGCGACGCGCTGACCGGGATCGACGCGGAGCGGTGGCTCGAGGGCGCCGGGATCATTTGCAACAAGAACGGGATCCCGGACGATCCCCGGCCGCCGAAGTTCACCAGCGGCGTGCGGCTCGGGACGCCGGCGGTGACGACGCGCGGGCTGGGCGAAGCCGATATGCTCGGCGTCGCCGAGTGCATCGATCGGGTGCTCGCCGCCGGGCTCACGGGCGAATCGGAGTTGATGGGCCAGAGCGATCGTGTCCGGGCGACGGTCCGTGCGATGTGCGAGAAATTCCCTCTCCGGTAGAACCACTCGGGGTTCGCAGTAGAATCACAATGGGATGGTGCATGACCACGCGGGCCGCGCTTTCCATCCCTGTCGCGTCGTCCGGATGTCGATTGTCCGACGGGCGCGTCCGAGGCGACCGCGATTTCGAGGGGGAGGTAGCTTATTGACTCTTGAGCAAGGGAGCGGCCACGATGCGTACAGCGGCGCGGTTCGGATGTGGGCTATGTGCGATAGCGGCGACGCTGGGCGTTCTTGCGACGGGCGTGCCCATCGCCGCCGCCCAGACCGAGCTTCGGGCCCAGCTCGTCACCAATGAGCTGCGCCTACCGGTCGACCTGCAGTCCACTCCGGCGTACCCCGAGTATGTGTACATCCCTGAGCTGAACCCCGAGTCGGGAACGACCGGGCGGATCTTCTGGCTCAACGTCCTGACGCAGGAGCACGGGGTCTTCCTCGAGCTTCCGGACCCCGTCGGCATTGGCGCGGAGCTGGGTGTGCTCGCGATGGTGTGGGACCCGGACGCGCCCCAGAACGGCTATTTCTACGTCACGTACGCCAGCGCGGAGCCCCGGAGCATTGTCGTGCGCTTCACTGCGAGCTCGGCCACCAGCGCCGACCCGCTTTCCAAACGAGTGATCATCACGATCCCTCATCAGAACCGCAACCACCTCGCCCACTGGCTCGGCTTCGGTCCCGAGGACGGGTACCTCTACTTCGCCTCGGGCGACGGCGGGCCGGCCGACGACGTCTATAATCGCGCCCAGACGCTCGTGGGCGAGCTCCGCGGCAAGATCCTGCGCCTCGATCCCGACGGCGACGACTTCCCCGAGGACGACCTCCGCAACTACGCCATCCCGGTGTCCAACCCCTTCGTCGGCATCGAGGGCGATGACGAGATCTGGGCGTACGGCGTGCGTAACCCGTGGCGCAACACGTTCGACCCGCTGACCGGCGATTTCTACATCGCCGACGTCGGGCAGTACTACCGGGAGGAGATCAACTTCGAGCCCGCCGGCAGCGCGGGCGGGAATAATTATGGCTGGCGGTGCTGGGAGGGAACTCGCCAGCGCGACCCGAGCGAGCCCTGCGACTCGCCGCGGGGCGTCATCCCCATCCTCGACTATCCCCACGACGGCCCCCAACCCAACAAGTGCTCGATCATCGGCGGCATCGTGTATCGCGGGCCCGACCCGGACCTGAACGGGCGGTACTTCTACGGCGACTTCTGCTCCGCCCACATCTGGTCTATTCGCGTCGTCGATGGGCAGGCCACGGACCACCGCACGCACACGCCGATCAGCGCGGGCGAAGGGCGCGAGGTGAACAACATCACGTCGTTCGGCCGGGATCAGCTCGGCGGGATGTACGTGCTCGACCTGTGGGAGAGCGAGGTCTACCGGATCGTGCCGGTCTCGTCGGTGGCGGGGGACTGCAACGCCAACGGCTGGGCCGACGAGCTGGAGGGCGGGAGCGGGCTCGGCACCGACCTCGACGGCGGCCCGACGGGCAGCCCGGCGATGGGCGGCGAGCGGTTCATCGCGAATTGCTCGAGCTGCCACAAGGCCGACGGGAGCGGGCAGTTCGGCCCGAACATCCGCAACAAGACTCGCACACGCATCAAGCAGATGATGGACGAGACTCTCCACCCCGGCGGGGTGCCGCCCGACGCGCAGAACTTCACCGAGCGCGACTTCGCGAACATCGAGGCCTATCTCAGCGACGAGGGCACCAAGGCGCGTCCCGACGGCACGCCCGATGCCTGCCAGACGCTGCTCGACTGCGACGGCGACGGCGTCCCCGACGGCGCCGAGTTCTTCGCCGGGACCCAGCACGACCTCGACTTCGACGGGCTCGCCGACGAATGCGATCACCTTGCGCTCTCCCCGGCCGTCAGCGAGAGCGGGGTGCTGCACGCTTCGTACGTGACGGACGCGGGCATCGTCGTGGTGCTCGACTACGACGTGGTGGGCCAGCGCTGGCTCGTGACCCAATACGACGGCATCGGCGACCCCGGCGCGCTGCGGAGCGAAAGTTTCGTTGATTCTCACGACAGCTTGAGTTATGTGGCCGTGCAGTCGCCCGATGCGCTGACGCTCGTGTCGCCGGATGCGCCGGCAACGCCGGCGCGGGACCTGACGGCGGAGCTTCCGGGCTCGACGCCGATCGTGCGATCGTCGACGACGTTTACCTCGCTGGACGGGATCCAGTTCATCGCGGGCATCGACGGCGCCGGCGAACTCGTGGTGTACTTCCAGACCGGCCAGGTCGACGCCGAGGGCCGGCAGATCTGGGCGTTCTCGAACCTGTACGCGGATCACCTGCGCCCACAGAGCCTGCCGACGCCGGCGTTCGAGGGCGACCTCGTGTCGTACGTGACGTCGTGGAACGGGCTCAACATCGCCGGGCTTGACGCCAACGGCGTCATCTGGTCGGTGTGGTGGGCCCCCACCATGACGCTGTGGAGCGCGAGCAACCTGAGCGAGATCACGGGCGCCGAGCCGATCGTCGGCAAGCTCACCGCCTATGTCACGAGCTGGGGCGGCATCAACCTCGCGGGCCTCAACGCCAGCGGCGAAGTCGTCGTCTCGTGGTGGGTGCCCGAGTTCGGGGGCAATTGGTCGAAGAACAACCTGTCCCAGCAGTTCGGCCACCCCGGCCTCAAGGTCGGGGAGCTCACGAGCTACGTGACGGCGTGGGGCGGGCTCAACGTGGCCGGCCTCGATTCGGACGGCAACCTGGTCGTGTACTGGTGGTCGCCGGGCATGGACGACTGGGTCGTGTCGCCGCTCTCGGCGCTGATCCCGGGGGCGCCGCTCCCGGCGTCGAGCGTTCGCGGCCTGGCGGCGCCGACCGGGATGCTCAGCGTGTTCGCGTTCACCTCCGACGACGAGGACGCGGACGTGATCCGGTACTACTGGCAGCCGGACGGGCAGTGGCAGGTGGAGAACGTGTCCGGCGCGGCGGTTCCGCGCTGACGTCGGAATTGGGGACGGTTCTCACGCGGGCGTTGTCCGTCCGGTGCGGCGAGAATTTCATCCCCCGCGTAGACGGGGGGCGTCCGCGCGGGCAGAATGAGAAGAGAAGCCGACATGGGGAGAGGTGAATTCCCTCTCACGTCCGCGCCGGCCCACGGCGTTGAGATGGCCCCGTCGGGTGCTCCACGGAGAGCCCTATGGCGCTCAAAGGCGTAGCGGCGTTGGCGGTCGTGGCGGCGGGGCTGCTGAGCGGGACGGCGGCGGCGCAGACGGCGCTGCGCCCCGAGCTCGTGATGAACGGGCTGTACCGGCCGGTGGACGTGCAGTCGACGCCGGCGTTCCCCGAGTACATCTACATCGTGCAGCTGATCGACGAGGACGAGCCCGTCGGGCGGATCTTCTGGAAGAACATCGTCACCGGCGAGAGCGGGTTGTTTTTCGAGACGCCGGAAGAGGTGTGGCGCGGGATCGAGCGCGGGCTGCAGTCGATGGTGTGGGATCCCAACGCCGTGGAGAACGGGTTCTTCTATGTCAATTACAATGACGCGACGGGCACGAACGTGGTCGCGCGGTTCCACGCGACGTCGGCGACGTCGGGCGACTCCGCCTCGCGCCACGTCATCCTGACGATCGGCCAGACCCTCACGAACCATCAATCGCACTGGCTTGGGTTCGGGCCGAGCGACGGGCTGCTGTACATCGCCGTGGGCGACGGCGGGGGCTCGAACGACCCGGACAACCGGGCCCAGACGATCGATGGCGAGTGGCACGGCAAGCTGCTGCGGGTCGATCCCAGCAGCGACGGGTTCGCGTTCGACGTGCTCCGCAACTACCGCGTTCCCCCCGGCAACCCGTTCACCAGCGGCCCGGGGGACGACGAGATCTGGGCCTATGGCCTGCGCAACCCGTGGCGGAACGCATTCGACCCCCAGACCGGGGAGCTGTACATCGCCGACGTCGGCCAGGGCGCGTGGGAAGAGATCAACTTCGAGGCCGCCGGGCACACCGGCGGGACCAACTACGGCTGGCGGTGCTGGGAGGGCACGCACCGCAGCGAGGTCGAGGAGTGCGATTCACCACAGGGTGCGCAGCCCGTGCTCGAGTACCCGCACGAAGGCGGCACGCTGAGCGGCTGTTCGATCTCCGGCGGCGTGGTGTACCGCGGGCCGGACCCGGACCTGAACGGGCGGTACTTCTTCGGCGACCTGTGCAAGGGACGTGTGTGGTCGATCCGCATGGTCGCGGGCGTCGCGACCGACTTCCGCGAGCACGCGCCGCTCACCGGCGTCGCGAACATCGTCTCGTTCGGCGTCGACCAGCTCGGCGGGCTCTATGTCATCGATTTCGAGGACGGCGAGGTCTACCGCCTTGTCCCCACCGAAGGCGTCGAGAACGACTGCAACGCCAACGGCTGGGACGACGGGATCGAGGTCGCGATGAACACCGATCTCGACAAGGACGGCGGGCCGACGGGCAACCCGGTCGACGGCAGCGAACTGTTCGCCGGTGACTGTGCGAGCTGCCACGGCACGACCGGCCAGGGCGGTTCGGGGCCGAACATCCGCAACGACACCCGCGCGCGCCTGCACGAGGTCCTGACCGGCGAGAGCGAGCACGCCGGCGGCACGCACGACGAGTACTCGGCGCAGCAGCTGGCGAACCTCGAGGCCTACCTGAGCAATCAGGGCACGCGGGCACGCCCCGACGGCGTTCCCGACTCGTGCCAGGACCTCGCCGACTGCGACCGCGACGGCGCCACCGACGGCGCCGAGTTCCTCGCGGGAACGCAGCGGGATCTCGACTTCGACGGCGACCCCGACGAGTGCATCGGCACGCAGCTTTCGCCCTCGGCCGCGATCAACGGGAACATTCACACGACGTTCGTGACCGACGACGGGATCGTGATCGTGCTTTCGTACGACGCGGCCACGGACCGGTGGTTCTCGACCGAGTACGACAACCTGGGCCAGCCCGAGTCGCTGCGCAGCGAGAGCTTTGTCGACCGCGACACGCAGGTGGCGTACATCGCGGTCGCGGCCCGTGACGGGCTGCACCTGGTCGCGCCCGAGGTCGACGGCGACGTTCCCCGCAGCCTGACGCTCGAGATTCCCAGCGCCACGCCGATCGTCGGCGCGACGACGACGTTCACCTCGCTCGACGGCATCACCTTCATCGCCGGGATGAACGGCGCGGGCGAGCTCGTCATGTACTGGCAGACCGGCCAGGCCGACGCGCAGGGGCGCAAGATCTGGTCGTACACGAACCTGTACGCTGACCTTCAGAGCCAGAGCCTGCCGACGCCCGCGTTCACGGGCGAACTGGTGTCGTACGTGACGCCCTGGAACGGGCTCAACATCGCCGGGCTCGACGAGGACGGCGTGATCTGGTCGGTGTGGTGGGCGCCGGGGCTGGAGCTGTGGAGCTCGAGCAACCTGAGCGAGATCACGGGCGCCGCCCCGATCGTCGGCAAGCTGACCGCGTACGTGACGAGCTGGGGCGGCCTCAACCTCGCCGGGCTCGACGCGGACGGCAACGTGATCGTGACGTGGTGGGTGCCGGAGTTCGGCGGCGACTGGGCCCAGAACAACCTGTCCCAGCAGTTCGGCCACCCGGGACTGAAGGTCGGCGAGTTGACGAGCTATGTCACGCCGTGGGGCGGGCTCAATATTGCGGGGCTTGATGAGAGCGGGCAGCTGGTGATCTACTGGTGGTCGCCCGGGCTTGAGGACTGGATCGTGTCGCCCCTGTCGGCGCTGATCCCGGGCGCACCGCTGCCGGCGTCGAGCGTGCGGGGCCTGGCGGCCCCCACGGGGATGCTGAGCGTGTTCGCGTTCACTTCGCAGGCCGCGGGCGAGGACGTGATCCGGTACTTCTGGCAGCCCGACGGCGAGTGGCAGGTGCAGAACGTGTCTGACATTGCCGTGCCGCGCTGAGTCGCGCGGTCGGTACGATTCCGACATGGCCCGACGGAGAAAGACATTCGGCGGCGACTTCAAGCGCTTCTTCCTGCGCGGGCTGGCGATCCTGCTTCCCAGCCTGCTGACGCTGTGGATCGTGGTGGCGGGGTACCTGTTCCTCGAGGGGCGGGTTGCGCAGCCGATTAATGAGGGGATTCGCCGGGCGGTGCTGTGGGTGGTGCCGCGGACGATGGGAGACTCGGCCCTGCCCGAGTGGTTCGTCGTGACACCGGTGGAGATCGCCGAGTTCCGGGCGATGCTCGAACAGCAGGGGACGCTCGAGGCCCGGGCCCAGTCGCAGCTTGGCGACGCGGCCCTGCAGGCGAACATCCGGACGGCGGCGCTGCGCCGGTTCTGGGAAGCCCACTGGTACTTCCGCTTCATCGGGCTGGTGGTGGCGATCACGCTCATCTACCTCGCCGGGGTGCTGCTGGGCGGGCTGCTGGGCGGGCCCATTTACGAGGCGCTCGAGCGGCTGCTCATGCGCGTGCCGCTGGTGCGGGCGATCTATCCCCACGTGAAGCAGGTGGTGGACCTGGTGCTGGGGGAGCGGTCGACGGCGTTCAAGCGGGTGGTGATGGTGCAGTACCCGAGCAAAGGGATCTGGTCGGTGGCGTTCGTGACCGGCCCGTGGACGCCCGGGATCCCCGGGGGCGAGTCGGCGGCGGCGGCGGGCGCCGAGGCGGTTCGGGCGGTTGACCGGGCCGTGCCGGGCCCGGACGAGTTCGTGGCCGTGTATGTGCCCAGCGCCCCGACGCCGTTCACTGGCTTCACGATCATCGTTGCGGCAAAGGAAACGGTGGATGTGGATATCAGCGTGGACGACGCGATCCGGTTCCTGCTGACCGGGGGCGTGCTGATCCCGGGTTCGACGCCGCCGCCGACTCCGCCGGGCACGAAGTCCATCCCCGCGACCCCGAGCGGCTAACCTATTTGGTTGGCGATCGTCCCGGCGGGGCCGAGGCCCACGCGACCCGAAACGTGCGGGTGGGCGGGTCTGGGCGGGCCGGGACGGAGCCCGAATGGGTGGCCCCTATGCGCATTGACGTCGTTGGAAAGCACTTGGTCATCACGGACGCGATCCGTGCGTACGCCGAGGGCAAGGCTGCCCGTCTGACCAAGATCATGGACCTCACCCAGCAGGTGTCGTACGTGCTTGAGCAGGGCAAGACCGACTTCCACGCCGAGGTGGTCGTCGATGTCGAGAAGCACGACGACTTCGTTGCCAGCGCTCACGACGCGAACCTGTACGCGGCGATTGACGCCGCGACCGACAAGGCGGCCCGTCAGGTGGCCGACTTCAAAGAGAAGCTGAAGCTGGGGCGCCACTGACCGGCGGGCAATGGGGAATGGGCAACGGGCAGTGGGGGGGAGGGGTTGCCGGGACGGCCGGCTCGTTGATTCCTGGTCGTTGGGGGGGCGGGGCGGGAGTGCTCAGGCGATGAAGCTCACGCAGTTGGTGCCCGAGGGTGCCGTGGTCGCCCGTCTCGCGTCGAACCGGCGCGATCTGGTGATCGCCGAGCTGCTCGACGCGGTGCTGTCGACCGGGGCGGCGGACGCGTCGCTGAAGCCCGAGCTGCTCACGCGCGTGCTCGAGCGGGAGAGCCGCGGCTCGACCGGGTTCGGCAAGGGGATCGCGGTCCCGCACGTGAAGCACAAGCAGGTGAAGCGGATGACGGCGGGGATCGGGCTTCACCCCGACGGGGTCGACTTCAACTCGCTGGACAAGCAGCCGGTGTACACGGTGTTCCTGCTCCTGAGTCCGGAAGACCGGCCCGAGGAGCACCTGCAGGCGATGGAGGCGATCTTCAAGAACCTGTCGAACGAGGCGTTCCGGCGGCTGCTGCGGGGAGCGGCGACCGCCGACGAGGTGAGCGCGGTGCTCGAGCAGGCGGACGGGCACTGAGGAAGGGACCAGGGGTCAGGGGACAGGGATCAGTGGGGCAAAGGCGGGCGGTCGCGGGCATGCGTGTGGCGATGGAAGGGACGGCGTGGCCGAGCGGGTTGAAGTCAAGGTGACGATCGTGAACCGGCTGGGCTTGCACGCCCGGCCCGCGATGACGTTCGTCGACCTCGCGATGCAGTTCACCAGCGGCGTGACGGTCAAGCGCGGCGAGCAGAGCGTCGACGGCAAGAGCATCATGCAGATGATGATGCTGGCGGCGACGAAGGGGACGGAGCTCTCGATCGTGTGCGAGGGGGACGATGCGGCGAAGGCGGCGGAGGCGCTGACGAAGCTGGTGGCGGGCGGGTTTGAGGAGGAGTAGTCCGAGCCTCCCGCGCGAGCGGGAGGTTGGGGACGCTCGCGAGTCCAATACCTCCCGCTTGCGCGGGAGGCTCGGATCACACCTGTCCCACCCACCCCGCCTTCGCCACGTCCTTCCACCGCGCCCGCATCATCTGGACTTCAGCTTCCGGAAGCGGCCCCTTCGCGATAGTGGCCGCGTTCGCCTGCCAGCGACCCGGGCGCTTGGTGCCGACGATCATGGTGCACACCCCTGGCGCGGCGAGGGTGAACCGCAGGGCGGTGGCCGCGGCGTCCGCGTCGCGTGCCGGGGCATCGGACGGCTTGGCGCCGGTCATGCTCGTCCCCGCAAGCGCGGGGTACTCCAGTTCGCGCAGACGCTTCCAGTACTCGTGGCAGTAGTTGCCCGTGGGCTCGCTCGCGTGCGTCCACGCGGCGTTGGCGATCGGGCGCTTCGCGATCACGCCGATGTTCTTCTTCACGCACACCGGGAGCGTCAGCTCGAGGCACTCCTGGTCCGCGATACTCACGGAGGTCTGGAGCGTGTCGAAGTGGCCGCTGCGGACGGCCCACTCGGCGGCCACCGAGTCGCCGCTGTAGCCGATGAACCGGGTCTTGCCCGCGGCCTTGGCCTTCTGGAGCACCTCGATCACCGCCCCCCGGCGCAGGGTCCCCTCGTCGCAACTGTGGAGCTGCACGAGGTCGACGCGGTCGGTGCGCAGACGCTGCAGGCTGCGGTCGATCGACTGCTCGATGAGGCGCGGGTCCCAGTCGGGCAGGTCGATCCCCGAGGCGTGGCCGACCTTGGTGAAGAGGAAGAAGTCCTTGCGCCGGTGGGCCACGGCGTGCCCCACGAGTTCCTCGGAATTGCGGTAACACTCGGCCGTGTCGATGACGTTGAGCCCGGCGTCGAGGGCCTCATTAAGAAGGCGGTTGACGGTGTCCTGGTCGGCGGACTGGTAGCCGATCTCGGCCCCGCCGAAGCCCAGGACCGAGACGTTCATGCCGGTGGCGCCGAGGGAGCGGTAGAGCATGGGTGAGGGTACGGGAGAAGGCATCGAGGCATCGAGGCATCAAGGCATCGAGGGACGAAGTGGGGGGCGTGAGAAATGGCTCAGTCCCTGTACGGGCGCGCGAAATGGGTGTATGAAGAGGTCGTGAGGACTGGCAACTCCAACCTGTGGCGCGAATCTCGGGGGATCGCTCAAGATTCGCCGCGCGGGCGGTCGATGGCTGCCTTGCGTGACGACGCCGGTGTCCGGGCGTCACGCGAGCCCCGGAGATCCAGCCGCGTGGGAAGACTGACGAGTGCACAAGGGTCCGAGAGCGGTCGTGGCAGTGTCATGCCCGCGACGGCCCAGGCCGGCGTCGTCCCGGTGCGTCCGGGCAAGGTCGGAACCGTCGACGTGCTGCTTATCAGCCGCTCCGGCGGCGGATGGGGCATCCCCAAGGGGACGCTGCGGTCCGACGAGGACGCCGCCGAGGCGGCCGCCCGCGAGACGCTCGAGGAAGCCGGGGCGTGCGGGATGATCGTCGGGCCCGCTCTGGGTGACTACCGGTATCGCAAGGGCAGCGGCGCGTTCGTGGTCGAGACGTACCTGATGGTCGTCGACCGGCTCGAGCGCGACTGGGCCGAGGCACGGCGTCGCCGGCGGGCGTGGGTCACGCTCCCCGAGGCGATGCGCCTGGTCGAGCACCGCGGGCTGCGTCGGCTGCTGCGCCAGGCGAACGTGCACCTGGCGGCGCACGGGATGCTTGTTGGGGCCAAATGACCTCAGGCGATTGTGGAGCCCCTCCGAATCAGGCGGGCTGCTAGAGCGACCAGCATCAGAACAAACCCCGACGCGGCGAGCCAGTACCGCCCTGCGCCGGTTCCATCAGCTTGAGGAAGCAGCGGCGGTCCGGCAACAACGGCCGGCGGTTGATTCGGAGGCGATGACGGTCCTGAGCCGGGCGCAAGTCGGGGCGACGGCAACCGGCCCTCGGCGTTGCGGCCGTCGTCGGCAAGCTCCCAGCGATCTCCGGGCGTAACGAGCGCGCGATCGGCAGTTGACTGCCACCGCAAGACACTTGCATCAATGGACGGCGGCGACGCAACTGAGTCGACGAGGACAACGGCGACAGGCATCTGCGTGACGGCATCAACGGTGTAGATGCGTGCTGGTACGCGTGCTGGAAAGACGGAAGCGCTCTCCGCAAACACAAAGGAGAGGGCGAGTCCTGGGCCGACGATGCGATCGCTGGCGAGACGGAGAAGCTCGCCGGAGGTTGCGTCGACCTGGATGGTGAGGGCGTGCTTCGAGGAATCAAGCCGCACGATGTTCGGGCCGGAACCGGGGCACGCAACGACGCTCGGATCATCGGCCATGAGCACGGCGGCGTAGCGGGCGAGTTCCACCGGGTTCTTGGCCGCGACGAGCCAGCGAAGCGTAACGATGTCCCGGTCGAAGTAGCTGATCTCTTCCGAGTCCGAGTTCCACGGATACGCGGTGACTTTGGCCGATCGGTCGGAAAGACGCGCGAGCGCCTGGCCTTGGTCGCCGAAAAGTTCGACCTCAGTGCGCATCTCGAAGGCGCCGATCGTGGAGAGCGAACGCTTTTCGATCCGAGTGTTGCGGACGCCGTCGTATGTCAGCGAACCCTCATCGGTGGTGCGGAACTCTGTCGGATAGTCGGGCAAGCTGAGCCGTTCCATTCCGACGACGTCGCTGACGGCTGCGAGCATCTCGCCCGTGAGGGCCCGTTCGTAGGTATCGGCGTTCAGTGCCCATCGAATGTTGAGTAGGATTGGAGTCGGCATGGAGTATGCGGCGCGCAATTTCTCCACCACCGTCTGAGCGTCAGAAGGGACTTCTGAACAACCCAACGACCGCGGGCGATGATCGGCGGGGATGGGGATG
>CAZMCC010000043.1:0-32991 GCA_964564695.1 uncultured Phycisphaeraceae bacterium
ATCATGGGGAATCGTATCTGGCGTTCGTTTCGCGGCATGGCCCCCGGTGCGCTTCAAAAAAAACACCGAGGAGGCGGGACGCCTCCTCGGTGGCTTGGTCTAGCGGATGATGCCGGGGGCCCGTCGGATCGGGCGCCGGACTCAGGTCGTGGTCTGCTCGACGGTCTCCGCCTCGTCGTCGTCGTCGTCCTCGGCCTCCGCCGCCGTTTCCTCGAGCTTGGCGAGCGCGGCCTTTGCTTCTTCCTCGTGGGCCTGGGCGGCCGCCTCTTCGCTGATGCCTTCGCGCTCGGCCTTGTCCTTGGCGAGCTTGCGCTTGAGGGCGTCGATCTTGGGCTTGTCGGGGGCGAGGATGATGCTGGCCTGCTTGCCGAACCAGCGGGGGGTCTGCTCGACCTTGGCGATGTCGACGAGGGCGTCGGCGAACTTCTTGAGGCGGGCGAGGCCGATGTCCTTGTGGGCGATCTCGCGCCCGCGGAACTTCTGCGTCACCATGACCTTGTGTCCGGCCATGAGGAAGCGGCGCGACTGGTCGTTGCGGATCTGCACGTCGTGCGGGTCGATCTTGACGGAGCGACCGAGGCGCACTTCCTTCATTTCCGCGGCCTTGGACCCGGCCCGCGAGGTCTTCTCCTGCTTGGAGAGCTCGTACTTGTACTTGCCGTAGTCCAGGATCTTGCACACCGGCGGGCGCGCGTCGGGCTGGATCTCGACGAGGTCGAGGCCGGCCTGGTCGGCCATGCGCATGGCCTCGGCGGTGTCGACCACGCCGATCTGCGAGTTGTCGGCCCCGATCAGTCGGATCGGGGTGATGCGGATCATGTGGTTGACGCGCGTGCGGCGGGGGGCGGTGTTGTCTCGGGAAAAGCGGCTAATGGGGTCTACTCCTGCTCAGGGCTCTGTCAAGCCCGTACGCCAACGCGGCGCACGGACCACTTCATCCGGGCATCGGCCCGGCACGGCTGGTGGCATTCTCGATAATGATCGGCACGCCGGTCATGGGCGTGCGCACGAGGCGCGGCCCGTCTGATGAATCCCGCTCGGCTTCGCTGGTCTCGTCACTCGCGGGGTCTCATTCAGGGGCGGCTCGGGTAAAGGAACGCGCGGGTCGGACCGTCCAAAGCGGCCGGGGCCGGCCTGGAGGGTGATTCCGCGTCCGTAATTTGTAACCCACTCCCGGGGCCGATGCAAGGGCCTTGGTCGAGGAAGATGCGGGTATCCCCGCTCGCCGCCGGAGGGGCTGGTCGGGCGGATTTACCGGTTCCGGGCCACATATGGATGCGTCCGCGCAGGGAGCGCGGGTCGGGGGCAGGCCGCTGGCTTCATGGAACCTTCGTTCAAAGCGGTCAGGGCGACCCGTGGCGGCCATGGAACAGATGACGACCACGGTCCGAAACGACGCCTCTCGCCCCTCGCTTCAACGCGGGTGTTGCGTTCGACGTGGACGGCGCCGGCCCATTGGGGGAGGAAGTGATCGTCGGGGGCCAGTTCACCTCGATCGGTGGAGTGTCGGCACTCAACATCGCCCGCTTCGACGGGTCGGCGTGGCACGCCACCGGCAGTGGCATTTCGAACGAAGTCGCTGATCTCGAGGTTGTCGATCTTGACGGCGCGGGTCCGCTTCCCGCTCAGCTCTTTGCCGCGAGAACGACCGGTGTCGTGCGCTGGAACGGCCTTACGTGGACGCAGCTGCCCTTCACGGGCGGTACGAACCAGGCGTTTACGCTCGAGGCGTTCGACCCCGACGGCCCCGGCCCGATCGCGCCGAAGCTTGCGATCGGCGGGCGGCTGACGACCGGCTCGCCTCCGACGACGACGCGCCCCGTGTGGTTCTGGGACGGGACCACGCTCACGCCCGCGCCGGGGTTCGCTTCCAACGAGTTCGCGTACGCCCTGGAGTCCTTCGATCCGGACGGCCCGGCGGGGCCGGCTCCGTCGTCGCTGTACGTCGCGATGGAGGCCGCGCCGCACTTCCGGCGCGTGACCGCCACCGGCTGGGAACTTCCCGAGGGCGGCGAACTCGGCCCGTCGAGCACCGTCCTGCAGATGTTCCCGTTCGACGAGGACGGCCCCGGCCCGGGCACGGGCGGGCTGTACCTCTTCAGCAACTTCCTCAGCGCCGGCGGCGTCCCCAGCGGCTTCGCCGCGCGGTGGGGCTGCCCGATCGAGCCGGTGTGCAGCGCCGACTGGGACCACAACGGGATCGTGAACTCGACGGACGTGGGCGAGTTCATCAACGACTGGTTCGTCGACCAGGCCGAGGGCACGCTCGTCACGGACTTTGACGGCAACGGCGTCGTGAACTCAACGGACGTCGGGGAGTTCATCAACGCCTACTTCGAGCAGACCGCGCTGGGCTGCGGGTGACGTCGGCGGGCCTGCCGGTAGCGGGAATCTGTACATGAAATTGGTGATCCACCGGCCCGCGCGGTAGGCTCTATGGCCGAGTTCTTCGGTTCTCGTCTCGTTCTCTCTCAAGGGGTATCGACATGCTGCTGACTCGTGTCTCGTGCGCCGTTTCGGTGTCGGCCGCGCTCACCTGCGCCGCTTCCGGTCAGTGCATTCCGCAGTGGTCCGGGGAGTTTGACCCCGGTGACCCGGACGGGCCCATCTCCACGATGGCATGGTTCGACGACGCCGCGGGCATGCGCCTGTACGCATCGGGCGCCTTCCGCACGATCGGGGGCGTTCTCACCTCCGGGCACGCGCGGTGGGACGGCCAGGCGTGGCAGGTGATCAAACGTCCCGTCGGGCGCGCTCGTCAACCGCTGGAAGGTCGTTTCCGATGCCGCCGCGGTTCCGCGACTGCTGGCGATCGGCGCGATCGATGGGCAGCACCGTCAGCCGGTGGGGGTGTGGAACGGCTCGGGGCTGACCACGTTTGCGCTGTCGTCGTGGCAGGGGATCGCGCGCGACGCGACGCGGTTTGATCCCGACGGCGCGGGCCCGAGCCCGTCGCTGCTGATCGTCGCGGGTGACTTCAACCTTTCGGGCGACCCGGTGCCCGGTCGGCCCGCTGTGCTCGGCCGACTGGGACGCGAGCGGCTACATCTCCGACGCCGACGTGGGCGCGTACCTCGCCGCCTGGCACGCCGACCTCGAAGCCGGCACGCTCGTGACCGACTTCAACCACGACGGCGTCGTCAACTCCGTCGACGTCGGCGAGTTCGTCAATGCGTGGTTTGAGCAGGCGGCCAAGGGTTGCGGCTGACCAGCGAGTGGCGCGGCACACGGCGGGGTCGAATATCCTCCAAGGCGTGTCTACCGACCCCCCCCCCGCCGTGCCGCTGCCGACTCGATTGCTCGTCGTCGTCCCTTCGTGGGTCGGCGACGCGGTGATGGCGACGCCGGCGCTGCAGGTGCTTCGCGGAGCGATGCCGGGGGCGTTCATCGGGGCGCTGGCGCGCCCGGGCATCGACGAGCTGCTCGCGGGCACGACCATGCCCCCCTCCACTCCCACGAGCACCGGTGCGAGCCTCATCGATCACTGGCACGTCGAGCGGGCCAGCGGGGTGATGGGGCCCAAGCACGTGGCCGCTCGCGTGAGGCCGATGCGGTACGACGCGGCCCTGCTGCTCACCAACTCGTTCAGCACGGCCCTTGTCACACGCCTGGCGTTCATCCCACGGCGCGTCGGGTACGACCGCGACGCCCGAGGCCTGCTGCTCACCGATCGCATCGCCGCCGAGCGCGTGGGTGGGGGGGCGTCAAGCTGGGTTCCCGAATCACTCCGCGCGTTCAAGCCCGTGCCGGCGGTGGCGTACTACCTCCACGCCGCCCGGTGGCTCCTGGGCACGCGCGACGCGGTCGCTCCCGCGAGCGATCCGCCGCTGCGGTTGGGCACAACCCCCGCGCAGGACGTGGCGGCAACGGCACTGCTCGCTCGCGCGGGGCTCAGCGATCGCGCGTTCGCGCTGCTCAATCCGGGCGGGAACAACCCGGCGAAGCGGTGGCCCGTCGACCGGTTCGCGCTCCTCGCGGCCCATCTGTGGCGAGAGCACGGGCTCGCGATCGCGATCAACGGCTCGCCCGCCGAGGCCCCCCTCGTCGCGCAGATCGCCGCCGGTGCGCGGTCGCACGCCGTGCCCGCCGACGCGATCGCCGAATTGCCCACCCTCGGCGTCACGCTCGGGGCCCTCAAGGGCGCGGTGAGGGCGGCGAAAGTGATGGTGACCAACGACACCGGCCCGCGCCACCTCGCGGCGGCGCTGGGCACGCCGTGCGTGTCACTTTTCGGTCCCACCGATCACCGCTGGACGACGCTCTCGGACTCCGTGCAGTGGGGTGGCACAGGCGTCCCGCCTGTGTCGGCCGCCTCGGCCGAGTCGGGCGTACCGAAGGAGTTCCCGATCGCGCAGAACGCCAGGATCACAGGCGGGACGCCTGTGCCACCGATGCAGATTCCCCGCGAGATCTTCATGCTGGCCGACCCCACGATGCCCGCGGACCAAACGGCCGACGACCATCCGGAACGGTGCCGGATCGACCGGATCGAGTTCTCGGGTGGGGGGGGCGTGGCGGCGGCGGTCGACGCCCTGCTGGCGACGCGGCCGGCACCGTTCGGTCCGGTTCGTTCGGGCTTGGGTTGACCAGCGACCGGGCCGATGTACGATCTCGTCCCCTGTCGCCACCGGGTTCACCCCCGTCGTCGACACGCCAGCCGGGGGCATAGCTCAGTTTTGGTAGAGCGCATCCATGGCATGGATGAGGTCAGGGGTTCGAGTCCCCTTGCCTCCACTTCTCGGCTGAACGAGCCCGGGTCCAACGACCCGGGCTCGTGTCGTTTTGGATCAAATTGAGAGCGGGCCGCGTGTGCTTTTTACGCGGGCTTCATTCGTGCGTGCCATCTTCTTGTTCGTGGCGTCCTGCCCGGGCGTCACGCGGCAGAGGAGGCGAGCGGGCATGGTCTTCCTCAAATCGGTGTGTGCGTTGTTGCTGCTCGTGATCCTGAGCGCAACGCGTGGCCCCTCGGGGAGCGGGGAGGCCGCGGGCGCCGCTGGGGTCACGGGGGTCGACTCCGGCGATGAATTCCCGCCCGACCGGCTCGTGGCGATCACGACGGAGTGGCTCGACGAGGTGCCGGTGTGCACCACGCGCGAGATGCACCGGCCGCCGACGCCGGAACTGCCGGCGATTCTCGACGAGGGCGCGGAACGGCACGGGGGGGAAGGTTCGCAAGAGCTGTTGAGTTCACTCGCCGCGATCCGGACCGAGGGCGGGATGATGGACCCCGTCCTCTCCGAGTTGCTGCTGCCCGAGGTCGGCGTGAACGACGAGCTGCCTCTCGGCGCGGCCATGGATTCGGTTGGCGGCGCCAGTAGCACGCGCACGTCTTTCAGCACGCTGCCCACCGATGGCGGAGCGGGGCCGACGGCGATCGCGGGCTTCGTGCCCACGGGAGCGGCGTCGGGTGGGGGAGGCGGCGGGGGAGGGGGGGGAGGCGGGGGCGGCGGGATCGGCGTGGGGATCGTGGGCGGTGCGAACGCGTTGGTGCTGCCGGCGCCGGGGACGGCCGTGCTGCTCGCGACGGCCTTGGGGATCGCGGCGGCACGCGGACGCCGGTGAGCTCCGGCATGCAACAGCGAAGCGGCTGACGAGGTCGACGTTCCGGGTTGGCGGCTATGCGCGGACCCCGCAATGAAGAACGGGCCCGGATCGCGTGTGATCCGGGCCCGTCGGGAGTTGAACTGGTTGTGGCCTACGCGATCACTTGACCGTGTCGTCGTTGGTGTTCGACGGGCGGCTGGGGGTCGCGGCCGGCTCGGTCGGGGCGCTCACGGTCGGGCGACCGGAACCCAGGCCCTTGACGAGGAAGATCTCGACGCGCCGGTTCTGGGGCGTGTTGCCGCTGGCGGTGTTGGCGACCATGGGGAGGTACTCGCCGCGGCCGGCGACTTCAACGCGCTCGGCCTGGACGCCCATGTGCACCAGCTCGTTGCGGGCGGAGATGGCCCGGTGAGCGGAAAGGTGGACGTTGGTGGGGTGGCGCTGGGCGGTCTTGGAGCTGATCTTCTGGCTGTCGGTGTGGCCGACGACGCGGACGTCGTAGTTGATGGTGGAAGCGGAGTTGAGGATGCGGGCGAGGGCGTCGAGGCTCTGCTTGCCGCCGCTGGTGATCTCGTCGGAGCCGGAAGCGAAGGTGAGGTCGCTCTTGAAGCGGACCATGCCGCGCTGCCGGTCGTACTCGATGACGTCGGGGTACTGGGCGGCCAGGGCTTGGAGCGCGGCGTCGGTCTCGGGGTCGAGCGAGCCGAAGCTCAAGCCCTTGAGCTTGTCGTCCATCGCCAGCAGCTGCGCCTGCAGACGGCTGTTCTCGGCGATGAGCTGGGAGACCTGGTCGCGTCCGCCGCCGGCGGTGCGGTTGGCGGCGTCCATGCTGGCCTGGAGGCTGGAGATGGTCGCGTCCTTGGCCTCGAGCTCGGCGACCAGCTGCTGGTTGCGGTCGGTGAGGGCCCGGTTGGACTCGAGCAGGTCGTTGTTCTTGTTGTTGCAGCCCCCGAGGCCGGCAAGGGCCATGGCGCCCAGGGCCGCCGCGAGTGTCCAGGTGCGTCGAATGCTCATCGTCTTCATGGTGGTCCCGTCCGCTCCCGCCCGCTGTGGGCGAAGATGATGAGGCCGGCGGGGGCGGTACGCTCCCACCATTCCGGCCTCGGTGCCGTGCGCTAGAAAGTGCCGGACATTATCGGAGCAGGGGCAAAACTTCCATGAATCCGCCGGGAGGACACCACGAGGGACTGGCGGCGACGGTGGGAGGGCGGGACGTCGTGCTGGTCGTCGGTGCGGGGCTTGTAGACGCCCGCGGGGTGGCTGCGGCGCCGGGGGCCGTGCTGCTGAGCCGGAGCCCCGCTCGGGGGGTCGATGGTCGGGTGTACCCCCAAACGCGGCTGGCGGCCGGACGGCTCACGGAGGTCGAGTCGCACCCGGCGGCGGCGGGCGCGGCGAGGGTTGAACGGCCGGGGTGCGTGCTGGTGCCGGCCACGGTGAACGCGCACACCCACCTGGATCTGACGCACATGGGGCCGCGGGCGTACCGGCCGGCGGGGGGGTTCGTGGGGTGGGTCGACATGATCCGGCGTGAGCGCAGGAGCACCGCGGGGGAGATCGGCCAGTCGGTGGGGCTGGGGGCGGCGATGAGCCTTCGGGCGGGGGTGGCGGCGGTGGGGGACATCGCGGGCGCGCCGCTGGGCCAGCCGAGCCTGGCGCCGGCGCGGGCTCTATGCGACTCCGGACTGATCGGGACGAGCTTCGTGGAGTTCTTCGCCGTGGGGCGCGGGCGCGAGGGGGGGATCCAGCGGGCGCGGGCGGCCGCGGAGCTCGCGAGCGAGTTTCGGGGCCATGAGCGGGTGCAGGTGGGGTTGCAGCCGCATGCGACGAACACGGTGGAGCCGGATGCGTTCGCGGACGCGGCGGCGCTGGCCTGGGAATACGGGATGCCCCTGTCGACCCACCTCGCCGAGACGCCCGAAGAGCGAGAATTCGTGGCCATGGCGACCGGGCCCCAGCGGAAGCTGCTCGAGGACTTCGGGCTGTGGGACGACCGGCTGCTGTCGGTCTTCGGGCAGGGGCTCACGCCCGTGGCGCACATGGCACGCGCCCTCGAGCGGGCGAGGTTCCTCGTCGCCCATGTGAACGACGCCGACGACGCGGCCATCGACGTGCTGGCCCGCACCGGCACCAGCGTGGCGTACTGCCCGCGGGCGAGCGCGTACTTCGGCGCCGAGCACCTCTTTGGCCCCCACCGCTACCGCGACATGCTCGCGGCGGGGGTCAACGTCGCGCTGGGGACCGACTCGATCGTGAACCTGACGCCCGCCGCCGTGATCCGCGGCCTGAGCATCCTCGACGAGGCCCGGTTCCTGCGTGCCCGGGACGGAACGCCCGCGCTGACGCTCCTGGCGATGGCGACCCTGAACGGTGCGGCGGCCCTCGACCTCGACCCGCGAGCATTTGGATGGGCTGGCACCCAAGTCCCCTGCGCGGGGGTTGTCGCGGTCGACGTTGGCGAATCGAGGGTCACCGACGCAACCGCGGAGGGGTTGGCCGCGTTGGTTCTCAAGGAAGGGGCGGCTGACGAGTTCCTGTCTGACAGTACTTTGTTCAGCCGATGAGGAATTTGTCCACCGGTAAGCCCCCGAACGAAGGCCGCCGGCGTACGATCGGGCAGGGCGGTTTGCCGACGCGCATGGGGCGGTCGCGCCAGGGGATTCAAGGATCGATGAGCCAGAAATGGGTCCGGGCCAAGCAGTGGGATGACCGGAACCTGCCGGCGGCGTTCGAGCCTGCGCGGTATTGGGTCCGGCGTTTCGGGGCCGCGGCGTTCTGGGGCGGCCTGCTCGGGCTCGGCGCGGCGTACGCGGCGGTCTGGATGTTCCTGCTCGCGCCGCTCGCGGCCGAGCGCCCGTGGCTGAATCCGTGGGTGCTTCCGTTTGCCGTGGTCCTCTACCTCGTGTGGCCGGTGAAGTTCGTGCTGCGGGCGCTCTCGTCGATCCCGACGGCGGTCGTGCTCCTCTCGCTCGTGGCGCTCTACGGCGTTCTCGCCAGCATCCCCATCGGCCTGGTCGCGAAGATCCCCACCGTGATCATCTACGGCGCCACGGTGCTCACCACCATCGGCGTCGTCGCGGTCGTCCCCACGTGGCTGACCACCCGCGCGATGCGCGGTGCGGGCGCGGGGCGTGCGGCCCGATTCGTCGTGGGGTTCCTCGGGTTCCAGGTGCTCGCGCTCGGAGCGGTGTGGCTGTGGTACCACTTCGCGTGGCCGTCGCTGCGTTACGACGCGGTGACCCAGAGCGGGCTCTTGCTCTTTCCGGACTTCGTGCACCGCAACGCGTCGATCACGCTGCGCCGCCTGCCGGGCCTGGAGATGTCCGAGCTCGAGTTCTACGGCTGGTGGCCGCTCAAGGTCATCCTGCTCCTGTTCGTCGTGAACATGGTCACGGCCACCGTCCGGCGCATCGAGTTCAGCTTCCCGAACATCGGCGTGCTCACGGTGCACACGGGGATCGTGACGATCGCCCTGGGGAGCGTGTACTACCAGAAGCTCAAGGTCGAGGGCGACATGCTGCTGCTCGCGGGCGTCCCCGACGAACGCGGCAACCCGGTCGAGGGGCCGGTCGAGGGCGGGTTCTACGACAACACCGAGGTGGTGATTTGGGTGAGCCAGGGTGGGACGAGGCGCCCGGAACAGCGGCTGCTCGACGGCCTGCCGCGGTACAACGACTACAACCTCAACGCGCTGGGACTGGTGGGTTTCGAAGAGGCCGCCCGCGAGCTCGATGAGGGCAAGACGCTCGATCTGCAGCCGCGGTCGCTGCTGCGCCCGGGCTCGGTGATCGAGCCGGGGATCGACCCGGACCTCGACGTGCGGGTGGTGGGGTACGCGAACTACGCCGAGCTGAGGAAGCGGGCGGTGCCGGCGCCCGCGCCGGCGGACGCGGCGAAAGCGCAGCCGGCCCGCCAGGTGGTCGTGCTCAGCGCGCTGCCGCCGGGGTTCGTGCCGGGGAGCGGGCCGTTGCCCGCGCCGGTCGAGCCTCGGACAGTTCTGTCGGCCGACCTGTTCCCCGCTCAGGCATCGAAGCGGGTGCTCGCGCGGGAGTCGATCGCGATCGAAGCCACGCGCGGGCTCAGCGATGCGCGGTGGAACGAGCTGAAGACGCCCCTGCCGCCGCTGGGTGGGCACGGGGGGCTGCACGGGCTGATCGTGGACGTACCGGGGCTGGGTGGGGGGGGTGGGGCGCCCGGACTTCGCAAGGTCTACGCGGTGGACGAGGGGACGCGCCTGAGCGTCGGCACCACGGGCTACACGCTCGAGGTTGTGTCGCTCGCGGCCCGCCCGCCGTTCCCGCTGGTGACGCCGGGGTACGAGGGCGCGAGCTCGAGCCTCGCGATTGTGCGGGTGACGCCACCCTCGCTGGCCGACGGCACGCTGCCCCCGGCGTACGAGCGCTGGGTCTACAGCCGGTTCCCGGAGATCAGCCAGGACATGCTGGGCGAGGCGGGGGCCAATGGCATGCCGCGTCGGCGTGCGGCCGATCCCGGCATCCGCATCACGTACGTCGATGCGTCGATCGTGCAGGTGTACTTCGACGAGCGGGTCGGCACAGGCACCGCAGAAGATCCCATGGTGCGGGCGCTGGTGCGCCTGCCCGGCCGCCCCGCGGCCGAGATCGAGGGCATGCGCACCGGTGAGCGTGTGCAGATCGACGAGATGGTGTTCGTGGGGCTCGGGGCCCGGGTGGCGAACACGGTCGAGGTCGAGTTCCCGCTGCCCACGCCCGAGGACCAGCGCGACAAGCAGGGCATCGGCACGCACGCGAAGGCGGCGATTGCGGTGCAGTTGCGGTCACGCAATGAACAGTCCTGGTCGCGCACGGTCTGGGTGCCCTTCAGCAAGTACGTCGGCGTCGATCAGAGCCTCGAGCGGAGCGTGACGCTGCCGGACGGTCGGCGCGTGGGCTTCATGTTCGGGCGGCGCCGCCAGACGCTGCCGAAGATGGCGCTCAAGCTCACGAGCTTCGACATGATCCCGTACGAGCACAGCGACATCCCGCGCGACTACCGCTCGGACGTCGCGGTGGTGAGCTGGTCGGGGGGCGCGATGAAGGAAGAGCGCCGGTACACGAGCCTGAACGAGCCGCTGCTGGTGCGCGTGCCCTTTGAGCGGAACGAGAAGGCGCCGGGGATCGCGAACGCGATCGGGTGGGTGATGGCGCGGATCGCGCCCGATTCGTACAAGTTCAGCCAGGCCGGGTGGGACAGCGAAGGGTGGACACAGACGAAGGCGGCGGCTGCGGGGGGCCGGTTCGACCGGCCCTCGGCCCGTTTCACGATTCTCGGCGTGGGGAACAACCCGGGGATTACGATCATCGCGGCGGGCGCGGTGATGATGTCGCTGGGGATCCCGTGGGCGTTCTACCTGAAGCCCGCGATCATGCGGGGCCGCAAGCGCAGGCTCCAGCGGGAGCTGGCGGCGAAGGCGAGCGGCGCCACGAGCAACGGGACGGATGCACAGGGTCTCGCGCGCGAGCGGGAGACCCGGATCGGTGCGGAGACCGGATCATGAAACACGTCATTCTTCTTGCGACGGTCGCGGCGTGGCTGGCCTTGAGCGCGATGGCGCTGGGGCAGGGCGCCCCCGAGGGCAACGCGCACCCGGCCACCAAGGCGGTGTCGGAGACCACGGCCGAGCTGCGCAACCCGTTCGACCCTGCACCCCCCCACACGGCGCCGACGATGGACGTCGACCGCAAGCGGGCGTTCGCCGACGCGGTGAACCTCGACCCCTTGC
The DNA here is from genome assembly GCA_964564695.1 of uncultured Phycisphaeraceae bacterium. GTDB lineage: Bacteria > Planctomycetota > Phycisphaerae > Phycisphaerales > UBA1924 > CAZMCC01. The sequence goes on from CAZMCC010000043.1 coordinate 11,285, forward strand.
GCGACCTCGCGGTGTTCCACAACGGGCGCGTGAAGATCCTGGGGACGCTCGCCAAGGAGAGCGTGCGCTCGATCACCGGGCGCAAGGACTACTTCGACATCAAGACCACGGGTGATGGCGGCGCGCTGCGCCTCCGCTACGACCCCATGTTCACGCTGCTGGACATGGTCATCGACCCCTTGTACTACGACGACAAGTCGCTGGTGCTCGTGAACTTCCTGCCCCTGCGCGAGGCGCTGATCGCGGCGGCGTACACCTCCCCCGATGAGCGGGAGTGGTGGAAGCGCCAGGGGCGCCTCAAGCCCGGCGTGATCCGCCTGCACGGCAACAGCGTGCTCCAAGCGGCGATGCAGAAGGACTCGGCCCCGCAGGCGTTCATGCGGGCGATGGATGAGGTCGCCGGCGCGGTGAACCTCTACCAGGAGAGCTGGCGGAACTTCGAGATGGTGGCCCCCGAGCGGGCGGACCAGTTGTGGCTGCACCTGGGGCGGCTCGATCCGGCCAGTCCGGCGGGCAAGGCCGTGGCGGAACTCGCGACGGGGTGGAAGGCCGGGGACGCGCCGAAGGTGAACGCGGCGGTAGCGACGCTCGCGCTCGAGCTCCCCAAGATCAACCCGGGGCAGTATCCCGCGTCGCGCCGGCAGCTCGAGGCCGCGTACAACAAGGCGAACGCATTCGAGTACGCATACTGGGCGTATTTCCTGAGCTTGCTGAGCCTGCTGCTGGCGTTCGGCACGGGGCGAAAGTGGCTGGGGGCCGGCGGCGTTGTGATGCTCGTGCTCGCGATGGGGCTGCACGCGTTCGGGTTCATTGCTCGCTGCGTCATCGCCGAACGGTTCGCGATCCAGAACCAGTTCGAGTCCATGACGGGCGTGAGCCTGTTCGCGACCACGGTGGGCCTGGGGCTCATGATCACGCGCCGCCAGATGCTCTTCGGGGCGGCGGCGGCGGGCGTGGGGTTCCTCGTGCTGATCGCGGCGACGCAGACGGGCATCCCGGGGATGAACATCGAGCGCGAGGCCGCGATCCTGAACACGAGCGTGCTGCTGAAGTACCACGTGACGACGGTGCTCGTGAGCTACGGGCTCATCTCGCTGGGATTCATCCTGAGCCTGTTCTACCTCGGCACGTACTACGCGGCGAAGTACCGGCTCGGCGGAACGGCGGCGGCGGCCGGCGGCGTGGGGGCCGTGGCGCTGGGGCTCGGCGACGACGCGCCGCACGGCCCGCAGCGGGTGCTGAGCGACCTCGACAAGGCCCAGATGATCGTGCTGCAGCTGGCGTTCTGGGCGCTGGGTGTCGGCATCCTGCTGGGCGCCTGGTGGGCGGACCACAGCTGGGGCCGGTGGTGGGCGTTCGATCCCAAGGAGCTGTGGGCGCTGGTGACGTGGATCGTGTACCTGGTCGTGATCCACCTGCGGTTCACGCAGTCCGGGCCGTCGCGGGCGCTGACGACGGCGTGGCTGAGCGTGGCCGGGTTCTTTGTGATGCTGTGGTGCTACTTCGGCGTGAACCTGCTGCTGCCGGGGCTGCACGCGTATGCGTGAGCGGGCGAGCGCGGGTTGGGAGACTCCGTCGCGCCGCTTCTTCAGCGTCCCCGCCGACGTCCTGGCGCCGCGGCTCATCGGCTCCCGTCTCGTGCGGATGCTCGAGGACGGCACCCGCCTCAGCGGCATCATCGTCGAGACCGAGGCGTACCTGGGTGTGCGCGACCGGGCGGCCCACTCCTTCGGCGGGCGGCGCACCGAGCGCGTCGAAGCGATGTATGCCGCTGCGGGGACCAGCTATGTCTACTTCACCTCCGGGATGCACTTCTGCATGAACGTGGTGTGCGGGAAGATCGGGGAGCCGACAGCCGTGCTGCTTCGGGCGCTCGTGCCCGACGAGGGCGTGGAGCGGATGGCGGAGCACCGGGGGCTTCATGTGGCGGATGCCAAAGGGGCGGCGGCGCTGTGCCGCGGGCCCGGGAACCTGTGCCGGGCCATGGGGATCGATCGGAGGCTGAATTTCATCGATTTGACGGTGCATCCGGGGCTGTGGATCGAGCGCATAGCCGTGCGAAAGAGAAGAGGCCCGGTCGGGAGTCTCCCGGCGGGCATCGATGTGGGAAATGTTCAGCGGGGTCCGCGCATTGGCGTGGAGTCGGCGGGGCCGGAGTGGGCCGGGGCCGTTCTGCGATGGTTCGTAGCGGGGCACCCCTCGGTGAGCGGGCGCAGGGGGGTTCGGCAAGTGGGGCAAGGGCTGCCGGGGGCGGGCAGAGAACTCGGACGAACAAGGAACTGAGAAGGAACGTCTAGATCGAGCAAGACATTCGTGAAGGTGTTATCGGCGCGGTTGTCGAAGAAAACGTGGCGTAGACTTGGCACTGTCCAGGCGCCCTGCATTGAGGACCCGTGCGTTGAACAAGCGTCCGAGCGAAGTCGAGTGGGAAACGATCCGCCAGAAGGCGAAGCGGTTCCCGGATGAGGCGTACAAGTTCGTGCGTGACGGGCTGGGCCAGACGGTCAAGCGCCTGCACGGCCAGGCCGCCACCGAGCAGCCCCCCGCCGACCCGACCGACGAGTCGCGCCACGTCACCGGTCGCGACCTGTGCGAGACGCTCCGCGACCTCGCCCGCGACCGCTACGGCCTGCTCGCCAAGACCGTGCTTGGGCACTGGGGGGTGCACCGCACCGACGACTTCGGCGTCCTGGTCTACGCGATGATCGACCGAGGCGAGCTGCGTTCGAGCCAGCGCGACAGCCTCGACGATTTCCGCGGGGTGTACGACTTCGACGACGCGTTCGGGCAGCTTGTGCTGAATTGAGTCGCCGGCCCAAGCCGGCGAAATGACCATTGACTTCGGGTGCCCCGGCGGAGCTTTGTCCGCCGGGTCTTCTTTTTGGTCCGCGCGACATCGGACGCCCCGTTTCGCTAATCTGATGTCATGGCGACCGGCCCGACCGACCAACGGCCCGCGGGGACGCAGCCCCCCCCAACGCGCGACCTGGCGAAGCTCCACCTGTGGGAGATCCAGCCGCTGCGCGACGCCTTGTTCCTCGCGTCGCTCTTCGGCATTGTCTATCTCGGCTATGTCCTGCGGACGGTGACCGTGCCGCTGCTGCTGGCGATGCTGCTGGCGTACCTGTTCGAGCCGCTCGTGAAGAAGCTGACCCGCTCGAAGCGGTTCAGCCGGCCGGGTGCGGCCGTGGGCATCATTCTCGCGGGGGTCGTGCTCGTGGTGGCGCCGGTGACGATTGGCGCCGGGTTTGCGCTCGTGCAGGGGGCGTCGTACGTCGCGACCATTGCGGGGAACGTGTCGGCGGTGCGGCACAGCCTGGCAGAGCCCGGCGATATCGAGGCGAAACAGAAGCTGCCGCCGCGGTGGCTGGAGATCCGCAACCGGATCGAGCGCGTGCAACTCGCGCGTCACGGTGAGCAGGGTACTCGGTCGGGCTTTGAGGCCCAGGCGGCGGAGTTGATTGACATGAGCGTCGCGTGGGTGGACGCGAACGCGGCGGGGCTGGCGAAGGCCGTGGGGCGCGAGGCGATCGGCACGGGGGCGGCGGCGGCGGGCGTGGCGATCGCGGCGGTGGTGGGGGTGGGAAGCGTCCTGATGACGGGGGTGCTGACGGCGTTTTTCTTCTTCTTCCTCAGCACGGGGTGGGGCCGGGTGCTGCGATTCTGGGAGAGCCTGATCCCCGAGCGCCGCAAGGGCTCGATGTTCGCGATCGTGGTGAAGATGGACCGCGTGATCGCGGGGTTCATCCGCGGGCGACTCACGATCGCGGCGATCATGGCGCTGTACATGACGCTGGCGTACTGGCTCATCGGCGTGCCGGCGCCGCTCGTTCTGGGGCCGATCATCGGGTTGCTGATGCTCGCCCCGTTCGTGCACATCATCGGCGTGCCGATCGCGATGCTGCTCATGTGGCTGCAGCCCTCGACGCCGCTGGGGGACTGGCAGATGGCGTGGTGGTGGGTGGTGTTCGCGCCGATCGGCGTGTACGTGGGGGCACAGATCCTCGACGACTGGGTGCTCACGCCCATGATCCAGGGCAAGAACGTCGACATGGACGCCCCGACCATCCTGTTCGCGTCGCTCGCCGGGGGCATCCTCGCGGGGCTCTACGGCGTGCTCATCGCGATACCCGTGGCGGCGTGCATCAAGATCCTCATCAACGACGTGGTGTGGCCGCGGGTTGGAGCATGGGCGCGGGGGGAGAGTCCCGATCCGCTGCCGTGGGGAAGGCGGTAACGAACCGCGACACGCAACGCCCGTGGCTCCCGCTCCGTATCACTGTCGGGGAGAGGACACGGAGTTCACCGATGCGGCGAAGCAAATGGCGGGTGCTCGCGGCGCTGAGCGCCGCGCCGGGTGTGCTGCTGTCAACGGCGGCGCCGGCGCAGGACGGGCCCGTGGCGGGTGTGCACGAACGCTACGACAAGCTCACGCGCACGCCTTCGCTCGGCCAGTTCTGGGGCGCCGTGCTCGTCGCCAGGGGCGACGAGGTCTTCGCGCGGGGGTACGGGCTTGCCGACGAGCGAGGCGGCGAGATCGACCGCACCACGCTCTTCGACATCGGCAGCGTGACGAAGCAGTTCACCGCCGCGGCCGCTCTCAAGCTTCAGTCGCAGGGCAAGCTCGAGCTCGACGAGCCGGTGGCGACATACCTGCCGGACCTCGAGGGCAAGGCGAGGGAGCGGGCGAAGCTGGTGACGCTGCGCCACCTCCTCGGGCACACCTCGGGCATGGGGGACCGCGAGGCGATCCAGTCGATCAACTTCCCCGACCGCGATAAGGCCGTGGCGATCGCGCTGGCGTCGAAGCCGGCCGGCGAGCCCGGGGTGAAGTTCGACTACTGCAACGCGGGATACATCGTCGTGGCGGCGGTGATCGAACGGGTGAGCGGCGTCAAGTACGAGCAGTACGTCGTCGACGAGATCATGCGCCCGTCAGGGATGGCGACGAGCGGGTTCATCAACGGCGTGGGGATCGACCCGAAGGTGAAGACCGCCGCCCGCGTCGTCGAGCAGCAGGGGCGCGGCTACACCGGCAAGCTGGTGAGCGACGGGCGCGAGGTGCTCGGCTGGGGCCTCAAGGGCGCCGGCGGGATCGCCGCTTCGCTCGATGACATGCGGGCGTGGGCCGTGGCGCTCACAGACGCCAAGGTCCTCGACCCCGCGGCGACGGCGGAGATGTTCACGCCGGGGCTCGACAACTACGCCCTGGGCTGGTACGTGACGATGAGCCCCGCGGGGACCGAGAAGTGGGCCCACAGCGGCGGGACGCGCGGGTTTGTCGCCCAGTTCTTTGTGTACCCGAAGGAGCACGCCGCGATCGGCGTGCTGACGAACGCGCGGAACAACCCCGATCAGATCGCCAAGGCCCTCGAGGCCGAGCTCTTCGGCATGGGGTCGCCGGGACCGATCGAAGCGACCGTCATGTACGGGGCGCTCACGCTCGACCAGTACTTCGGCGAGAGATGGGAGGGCGGCACCGACGTGCGTATCACCCGCGCCGGCGGGGGCGACGCCCAGCGGTTCACGCTCGAACTCGTGCGCGCCGGTGAGCGCTTTGCCGCCCGCGTGGGCATGGACGGCGCGTCGGCCCGAGCCCTGGCGGGGCAGATCCGCGCCGTGTGCCCCGCGAGGGATACCGAGCCCGATCGCCCCGGTGTGTATTGGATCGGCGGCTACACGTACCGTGACCAGTGGCCCGGGGGCAAGCCGCCGGCCGAGTTCGCGCTGGCCGACGTGAAGTGGCAGGTCATGCCCTCGTACCGCGGCGAGAAGACCGTCGACGCGCGCCCGACCATCGTGCTCATCGACGAGCAGCACAGCTTCTGGCCGTTGATCATCACGATCAACCCCGCGGAAGCGCGGACCATCGCCGACGAGCTGAGCGGGAAGCAGCCGGAGTAGGCGAACTTCTCGGGTGCAGTGCTCAGAAGAAGTCGCTCGTCCAAGGGGACCCCGCGCGGAAGATCGCGCCCAATGCGTCGATCGCCCGGTCGCTGCCGGTGACCAACCCCGCGAACCGAGCCTGCGCGGGCGACATGAGCCCGGTGTACATGGGCACGACGCCCCGGATGTCGGCGCTGACGGCGTCCGCCGTGGCCGCACCCGGGTCGGCGTTGACGCGCTTCACCCGTCCCGTGCCGTCGGCGATGCTGATCTCCCACATGCCGTTGTTGCGTTCGACGAGGTCGTCGCGCACGGCGAGCGTGGCGGTGGCGGCCGTTGCGCGCGGGTACCCGCGCATCTCGATCGCCCGCTTGAGGTCGCAGATGCGGACCATCCACACTTCTTTCGCGGCGGCCGTGTACAGCTGCATCGGCATGAAGGCCAGCAGCGGGTGGTGGGCCGGGCCGTTGAAGGTCACGCAGTCGGCCACCATCGCGAAGTCCGCGAGGAAGCCGAGGATCCGGCGTCCCGCGGCGGGCGTGGCGAACGCGACGTCGGAGACGTAGATGTCGTGCTTGCTGAAGGCGATGGCGGGCTTGCGGCGCTGGTTGATGTAGACGTACCCGTCGAGCGCCGCGTTGGGGTCGGCCGGGTTCGCGCCCGGCGCCAGCACACCGAACCCCTCGTAGGCCTCCCCGTGGTACGTCTCGACGCGCCCCCAGACATACGTCCCGCGGTCGAGCGAGCCGTCGAACGCCTGGGCGTAGCGCGCATAGCACGCTTTGACCGCCGGCCTGCGATCGGGCGTGAGCTCGACGAGTTGGCCCGAGCGCTCACGCACGCTGATGGTCGCGAGCGGGATCGTCGTCTGCACGCGGTGCCCGCCCTGCTCGAACCCGGCCTGGCGATAGAGGGCCTGCGTGGACGCGTACAGGGCGCTCAGCGGCGCCTCGTCGGCGATCGCGCGGATCGCGGCCCGCATCATCCCCAGCGCAAGCCCGCCGCCCCGGGCCTCGGGCGACACCGCCACGCCCGCGATCCCGACCATCGGCACGCTCCGCCCCCCGAAGTGCTGGCCCATGGGAATCCGCATGAGCGTCGCGTGCGGCGGCGCGCCGGCCGAAGGACGCACCACCCGGATGTGCTCGACGCCCGCTCCGCGGAGCCAGGTCGCCGCCCCTTCGACCGGCGACGCGAAGGCGAAGTGGATCAGTCGCGCGAGGGCGGGGATGTCGGCGTCGGTGGCGACGTGCAGCACAGGGTCGGGCATGGCCGGAGGGTATGGATGCGCGGCCGATTCGTCAGGAGCCCGGCTCCTTCCTTCGCCCCGGGAACTGCAGCGCCATCGCCCCCAACGCCACGACCGAAGCGCCCAGCATCGGCCACTCGGCGACCAGCGCCAGCATGGCCATCCCGACCATCCCGACCGCCCACGCGCACGCGGCCCGAACCCCCCGGGTCAGATTCGCCGCGTCGCCCGGGTCCGGGACGCGCCGCTCCGCGATCGCGTCCGCAGGGATGCCCAGGGCCAGCGCCCCCGCACCCGTTATCCCCAGAATTGAGTACGCGATGCCGGCAAACGCGGGCCCCGCGCCCCCGAGCAACGGCCCGTGAAGAAACGCCAGCACCGACGCGAAGAAGCTCACCAGCGTCAGCACGAACAGGCCGACAACGAGGGCCGCGATGAGCGTGGAGGCTTTCACCAGAAGGTTGCGGGCTCACGATCGCCCCAAACACCCGAGGGCGGATTCGAACCGCCGACCTGCCGTTTAGGAAACGGCTGCTCTATCCTACTGAGCTACCCGGGCACGCCCGGACTTTACGCGTCGCAAAGAGCACCCGTGCCACAGGAGCACCCACACCAACCCGACGGGCTTTCCGCCCCCGAGGCGCCCAGCGCCGGGCTCGCCCGCGTCGTCGCGTCCCGCGGGGCGTCGCGCCCCCGCGACCTGTCGATTGTTCAGCAGATCCAGGGCTTGGCCAGTTCGATCCGCGGCGCCGACGCCGGCCTCGCCGCGGCCGCACGCGCATGGCAGGAAGTCGTCCCGGGCGAACTCGCGAGGGGCTGCACCATCGAGGCGCTCTCCCGCGGCGTGCTGCGCGTGCGCGTGCCCGACGCCGGTGTCCGCTTTGAGCTCGACCGCTTCCTCCGCGCCGGCGGCGAATCGAAGGTGATCGGCGCTTCGAGCGTCGCGATCCGATCGGTGCGATTGCAGTCTTAACGGTCGATTTGCGCGGCTGCGCAATCACGCCACACGAGATCTTGGCGCAACGTTCGCGCTTCACGCCTTCAAGTTGAAGGTGCCCGCGATTAGTCTCCTCACGCCTGCGTTTCGAAGCCACGGGTCCGGTTGTCTCTCGCCTGCGCTCTCGCGCGACCACGTATGGGGGGCGGGGGAAGCTCGGAACTTCTCGAATGGACTTCGTTCCACGCTCCAAGGAGGATGCCATGAGGACGTCACTGATTTCTGTTGTCGCGCTGCTGGCTCTCGCCGGCGCTGCCCATGCCCAGTACAAGGGGTCGAGCAGCTCCGCCACGCCCTACGTGCTGGGAGTTCGCCCCGGCGTCACCACCGTGTCGATCCTCACCGTCGGCGACACGGTGCAGCGCCCCGGCGGCGGGGCATACCGCCTCGTCGGCATCCCCGACGGCAGCGGCGCCTTCGACAACGGCGACGGTACGCTTACGTGGGTCGTCAACCACGAACTGGGCGCGACCTCCGGCGCCCCCCGCTCCCACGGCCAGACCGGCGCGTTCGTCTCGCGCTGGACGATCAACACCTCTGACTTCTCCGTCGTCAACGGGCGCGACCTGAACACCGCCCCGTCCGACGCATGGGAGTACGTCGGCGCCGGCACTTGGAGCAACGCCCCAAGCCCGCTCCAGCGGTGGGGTCGGTACTGCTCGGGCGACACGGCGGCGCCCGGCGCCTACCTCTGGGTCGACGCCAAGGGCGGCGTGTACGGCACCGACGCTCGCATCATGCTGAACGGCGAGGAGATCGGCAACGAAGGGCGGGGTTACGCTCACATCGTCACCGGCCCCCAAGCGAACCAGACGTGGCAGCTCCCGCACTTGGGCAAGTTCTCGTGGGAGAACTCACTCGCCCACCCGTTCTCGCAGCGCAAGACGGTTGTCATCGGCACCGACGACACGACCCCCGGCCAGTTGTACGTGTACATCGGCGAGAAGCAGAGCAGCGGCAACACGATCGAGCGCGCCGGTCTCGTCGGCGGCAGCCTCTACGGCATCAAGGTCATCGGCCTCCCCCTTGAGCAGCGCGGCGCCCCGGCGGCGGGCCGTTTCGTGCTCTTCGGCCACGGCAACGTCGCCGAGCGCACCGGCCTGTCGCTCCAGACCGAGTCGGTTGCCAACGGCGTGACCGAATTCCTCCGTCCCGAGGACGGCGCGTGGGATCCCCGACCGGGCAAGGGGAACGACTTCTACTTCGTCACGACTGATCGATACGACCAGCCCGGGCAGCTCGGGCGCAGCCGCCTCTACCGCCTGCGGTTCGACGACATCACCGATCCAACCCTGGGCGGCGCGATCACGATGCTGACGAGCACGCTCGACGGCCCGCAGATGATGGACAACATCTGCGTCGATCGCCTCGGGCGCATTGTGATGCAGGAGGACATCGGCAACAATGCCGCCATCGGCAAGGTCTGGTTGTATGACACGAACTCCGATCAACTCGTGCAGATCGCTGAGTTTGATCCGGCCCGCTTTACCGTGGGCGCTCCGGCGTTCCTGACCCAGGACGAGGAGTCCAGCGGCGTCATCGACGCGGTTGACGTGCTGGGCGAGGGCTGGTACCTGATGGACGCCCAGGCGCACTTCGGCATTCCCGGTGAGCTCGTCGAAGGCGGCCAGTTGCTGGCGATGTACATCGACCCGAGCATCCCCGGCCCCACGGCCCTCGCCTACAGCGAGGCCATCGGCGGCGACTTCTCCGATGACCACCTCAACCCCAGCGACCTGGTTCTCCGTGAGGGCACCAACGGCATCGGCGGCACCTTTGGCCAGGGCGCCACCCCCAAGGTTCCCGACCTCGACTACGTCACTCTCACCGTGCCCGCGGGTCTCTCGCTCGACCAGCTCATCCTCGTGGACGCCGACGTCGGCGGCGCGTTCTCCTTCATCGGTGTCGAGGAAGGCCAGCAGGTGACCGCTCCGCCGGAGGCGGGTGACCCGTCGCTGCTCCTCGGCTGGACCCACTTCGGCTCCGGCGACGAGGGCACGGACCTTCTGCCCGCGATGGCCGCCGGAGGTGGCGCCATCGGCTTCGATCCGCCGCTCACCGCCGGCTTCTACACCTTCTGGCTCCAGGAGCTCGACGTCTCCGCCCCCCGCGCGTACCAGTTCAACTTCGTCGTGGGCGAGGCGGCGTGCCGTGCCGACTTCACCGGCGACGGAACGGTCACCTCGACCGACGTCGGCGAGATCATCAACGCGTGGCTCGTTGACCAGCAGGAGGGCACCATGCTGTCGGACTTCAACGCCGACGGCATCGTGAACTCGACCGATATCAGCGACTTCATCAACGCATACTTCGAGGAGCAAGGCGGCTGCTAAGGCCGCGCTACTCGGGTTGCAAGGGACGAGATATGAACCGAATCGCCGCCATGGTCGCGGCGGGCGTGGCCGGCGTCATCGCCGGCACGGCCGCGGGCCAGAACACCTACGTCGACACGATCCTCGTCGCCAACGACGCATCGTACAACCCCTTGCGCCTGGTGGACCCGCTCATCGGCAACGGCTGGGGGGTCACCCTGCGACCCCCCGGCGCGGGCGGACACTTTTGGATCTCGAACGCGAGCACCGGCACGACCACCACCTATGTCGGAGATGTACACGGGCCCAACGGGTTCGTCCCGCTCTTTCAGGACGAGCTCAAGTTCGTGAACATCCCGATCGGCAAGGCCGTGCTGCCCGACGTCAACCGGCCCGCGACTGACATCTCGATCCCCACGGGTCAGGTCTTCAACCATTCGAGCACGGACTTCGTCGTCAGCGCCGAGGGCGTCACCGCCGCTGCCAAGTTCATCTTTGTCACCGGCGACGGGACGATCTCGGGCTGGACCGAGGTCAAGAACCCCGACGCCACCATGCGCCGCCAGACCAAGTCGGTCATCATGGTCGACAACTCGCACCTCTACGACGACGAGCGGCTCCGCTACACCGGCTGCGCCGTCACCGAGGAACCCAGCGGCAACCGCCTCTACGTCTGCGACTGGACCGGCGAGAAGGTCATCGCGTTTGACCACCTGTGGAACGAGATCCCGATCGCCACGGACAAGTTTCACCTCCCCAGTCCGGGCGAGATCTGGCGCCCGTGGAACATCCAGTACTTCCGCAGCGGCCCCAACGCCCAGGGACGTTTGTGGGTCACGTTCAACAAGGCCGAGGATCCGTGGGAGGAATACCCCGAGTTCGGGGCCGTCGCGGAGTTCGACCTCGACGGCAACTTCATCCGCGGCCTCACCGATACCCTCAGCGACGACCCGCTCGCCAACAGCGACCTGCGCGACCCCTGGGGCCTCGCCATCGCTCCCGCGAACTTCGGCCCCTTCTCCGGCATGATGCTCGTCGCGAACTTCGGCGACGGCACTATCCCCGCCTTCGACCTCAAGACCGGCAAGTTCGTCGACTTCGTGCGCGACGCCAACGGAGAGCCGATCGTCGTCGACGGCATCTGGGGCATCACCTTCGGCAACGGCGTGGCGCTGGGCGATGCCAACGCGCTCTACTACGCCGCGGGCCCGAACATTGAGCAGGATGGGGCCTTTGGCACCATCCGGTTCATTCCTGACACCTGCCCGAAAATCCAGGGGCAGCCGGCGTCGGTCCGGGCCTCGGCAGGCGACCCCGCGATGCTGCGCGTCAGCGCGCCCTCGCCGGTCCGCTGCAAGTACCAGTGGCAGGTGCGCCGCGGGGCGCAGTGGGAGAACGCCGTCGATGCCGAGCTGCCCGGACTCGGAGCGCTGAGCGGCACGGCCTCCGAAGCGCTGAGCGTCGTCACGGCGCCGGGAGCCGCAGCCGAGTTCCGTGTGGTCGTCTCCAACGCGGGCGGTTCGGTCACCTCCGACGTCGCGAGCCTGACCTCGGCGGGGCTTGAGCTCGATGTCACCGGCGACGGGGCGATCGACGGCCACGACGTCGCGGGTTTCGTCGACGCATGGTTCAACGCCCGCGAGCGGGGGACGCTCGGCGCCGACTGGAATGCCGACGCCGTCCTCGACTCGGACGACCTCCGCGAGTACGTCCGGTCGTGGCGCGCACGCGCCGGGCCCGAGCGGAAATAGCCACAAACGCACCCTCGGGTGCGCGTGCACGCACGCCCCCGCGGCTACCATCGCCGACCATGAGTGAAACCCCCGCAAACACCGGCCCCGACGGGGCTCAGCAGCCGGCCCAGCCCACACAATTCAAGTTCGACCGCAACGCGCCGCACCAGCAGAAGCCCAAGATCCGGCCCCTGCGCGGCTTCCCGCTGCAGGCCAAGAACCCCCAGGGCCAGGTCCAGACCCTGATGGGCCTCGCCGACCAGCGCCAGATCTCCGACCGCGTCGTCATCACCTCGCCGGCGATGCAGGTGGTCATCCCCAGGATGAACGGCACGCGCGACCTCGACCAGATCGTCCACGAGGTCAAGCAGGGGCTCACCCGCCAGGTCCTCGAGAACTTCGTCGCCCAGCTCGACCACGCCGGGCTCATCGACGGGCCCACCTTCAACGAACTGCGCCAGCGCATGCACGCCGAATACGACGCGCAGGCCATCCTGCCGCCCGCGTCGACCGCGGCGTTCGCCGATCAGCTCATCCTCCAGGACGCCGGTCAGACCCGCCAGCAGGCGAGCCCGACCAAGCCGTCGGGCTGGGATGAGCAGAGCCCCGAGCACCGCGCCAAGGGCGCTGAGAAAGTGCGCGAGATGTTCGGCAAGTACATCGAGCAGGCCGAGCCGCGGATGCCAGTCAAGACGTTCGAGAGCCTCCCCAAGGCGATCATCGCGCCCCACCTCGACTACGCACGCGGGTGGATCAACTACGCCTCGTCGTGGGGCCCCTTGCGCGGCCTCGACGCGCCCGACCGCGTGATCATCCTCGGCACCAACCACTTCGGCGAGGGCACCGGCGTCGTCGGTTGCGACAAGGGCTTCGTGACGCCGCTGGGAAAGAGCGAGCTTGACAAGGGTGTCGCCGACGGGCTCCGCGCCAAGCTCGGCGACGCGCTCTTCGAGCAGCGGTTCGACCACGAACGCGAGCATTCGATCGAACTGCAGGTCGCCTGGCTCCAGTACGTTTTCGGCGAGAAACCCAAGGTTTTCGGCGCCCTCGTCCACGATCCGTGCGTGAACAACGGCGAGAGCTACGACGGCCGCGGCGTCGCCCTCGAGGCGTTCGTCGGCGCCCTGCGCGACCTCATCTCCGGCCCCAATGCCCTCCCCGGGCGCACGCTCGTCGTCGCCTCCGCCGACCTCTCCCACGCCGGCCCGGCGTTCGGCGACCGCCAGGCGCTGGTGGGTGAATCCCCCGAGGCCGTCACCGCTCGGAACCGGATCGTCCAGCACGACCAGGAGATGCTCAAGCTCTTCGCCGCGAACAAGCCGTCGGAGCTCGTGGCCAGCATGAGCTGGCAGCAGAACCCCACGCGCTGGTGCTCGCTGGGCAACATGGCCGCGACCCTCATGGCCGTGCAGCCCGGTGAAGTGAAGATGCTCAACTACGGTGCGGCGATGGACCAGCAGGGGACGACGTTCGTCTCCAGCGCGTCCGCGGTGCTGACGTGATCGGCCCCGGGCGCATCCATGAGCACAATGGGCGTGTGGGACTGGGCGTTGGTGGTCGCGGGCGTCCTCGCGCTCTCGGTCGGCCTGACGGCGCTGTGGGCGCAGCGCCTGCACGCGGCCCTCGACTCCGACCGCGCCGGACCTGCGAACGCGCCGCCGGCCGACCGCGTGCTACCGGGGCCGCCGCGCGTCCGCATGAGCGAGCCGACGCGGCTGAGCTTCGGCGTCGTCGGCGTGATCTGGGGCTATCACCTGATCGCGTGGGGACTGCCGGCGGGGTGGATGGACTTCCGGGTCCCGTCGCACTTCTGGCCGTGGATGGCCGGGGTTGCCCTCGTGTGGCTCGGCGGGTCGCTGGTCATGGACGCCCGGGACGGACGACGGGCCGGAACCCAGACCGATCGGAGCCCTTTGGAGCCACCCGATCGAAATCCGAATTGACGCCCGGGGTGAAGTCTGGTGCAATGCCGCCCCGCCGGTGCTCGGGCCGCGGGCTGTCGAGTCGGGCGCTCCGGAACCGTGAGCGCCCGAATTACCGTATCGTGAGCACAGGCATGATGTTGGGGCAGCGGGACCGGGGTGGGGGGGGGGCGGGAATTGGGGAAGGGGTTGTCCGGGCGAGACGGGCAACCGACGGCGGCCATCGGTGAACAGGGCCGCCGCCGACCGTGCCGGTTGATCCCGGGTATGGCCCGGATCTGGGCTGACGGCGGCGAGCGACAGAACTCGCGGCGATCGTGGCCGCGCAGGAGGCTGATATGGCAGGGTCGACGAGCTGGGGAATCGAAGTCGGGTCGGCGGCGGTCAAGGCGATCAAGCTTGCACGCACCGGTGACACGGTCGAGGTGCTCGACTTTGTCATTATCCCCCACAAACGGGTGCTTGTGGCCCCCGAAGTCGACATGGGTGAGCAGGTCGTCGCCATCCGCGAGGCGATTGCTCGGCTGACAAATGATTACGATCTCGAAGGATCGTCGGTCTGCCTGAGCGTTCCGGGGCACGCCGCGTTCGCGCGGTTCGCCAAGCTGCCGCCGGTCGAACCCAAGCAGATTCCCAAGATCGTGCAGTTCGAGGCCGCCCAGCAGATCCCGTTCCCCATCGGCGAGGTTGAATGGGATTACCAGGTCTTCAAGACTCCCGACTCTCCCGAGGTCGAGGTCGGCATCTTCGCGATCACCCGCGAGCGCGTGAACGAGCGGCTCAGCCTTTGGCAGGAGCTGGGCGTCTCTCCTGACGTGATCACCCTCAGCCCGGTCGCGGCGTACAACGCCGTCGCGTTTGACCAGAACTTTTCGGACAAGACCCCCGGCACCGTGATCGTCGACATCGGCACCATGAGCACCGACCTCATCGTGTCGGAGCCGGGCCGGATGTGGATCCGCACGTTCCCGCTGGGCGGGCACCAGTTCACCGATGCGCTCGTGAGCGCGTTCAAGCTCGGCTACGCCAAGGCCGAGCGCCTCAAGTGCGAGGCCGAGAGCAGCCAGCACGCCAAGCACGTGCTCCAGGCGATGCGCCCGGTCTTCAGCGACCTGGTCACCGAGGTCCAGCGCTCGATCGGCTACTACCAGAGCCTGCACCGCGACGCGAACCTCACCCGCCTCATCGCGCTGGGCTCGACGTTCCAGCTCCCCGGCCTGCGCAAGTACCTCAGCCAGCAGCTCCAGATGGAGGTCACCCGCCCCGAGAGCTACAACCAGCTCAAGGTCGACGGCCCCCGCTCGGCCGAATTCGCCGCCGCCATCCCCACGATGGCGACCGCCTACGGCCTCGCGCTGCAGGGCCTTGGCCTCGAAGTCTGCCGGCCCAACCTCATGCCGGTCGCGATCGCCCGCCAGTCGATGTGGAAGCGCAAGCGCAAGTGGTTCGCCGCCGCGGCCGCGGTCGCGGTCGTCGGCGGGGCCATCCCCTTCGCCACCTGGGCCTTGGAGAAGAACAAGGTCGAGGCGATGACCAAGCCGCCCGAGATCGACCAGGTCAAGGGCGAGCTCCGCACGCTCCGGTCCAAGTGGTCCGAAGCGACCAAGGACTGGAAGGACGACCCGCGTGCGGCCAATGCCCTCATCCTGCTCGAGCGCCGCGACATCGTGCCCCGCCTGGTCGACGACCTCGGCCAGATGATGGCCAAGGGCCAGGAGGTCGCCCAGGAACGCGGTAAGAGCGCGACGCAGAAAGTCGGCTTCAACCTCGAGCGGTACGACATGAAGTTCGTCTACGGCGGCGGCGACGGCATGAGCCAGGACGACATGGTCGAGTTCCAGGGCGGTCGCACCAGAAGGCCCAGGCGCGGCGGGCGGGCCGCGGACGGCGCCCTCAGTCCGGCCGGCCAGACCCCAGGCGCCGGCGGTATGAACAGCACGGGCGGCAGCTCGGGGACCGCCCCGGCCGCGGCCGACGTCGCGGTCAGCGACGGGCGCATGCGCGTGACGCTCACGATCACGACCACGATGCCCCGCCCCGAGGAATACATCACCCAGACCATCGAGGCCTGGCTGCGGGACAACGCGAACCGCAACGACGTCCCCTACGTGATCCGTGTCGGCGAGGACGTCGGTCCCGGGCGCGGCGTCTGGGAGCGCAAGGGCGCGGTCGTGGTGGCGGACGACGGCACCGCCCCCAAGGTCGATCCTTCGGCGGCCGAGGGCGAAGAAAACGTGGATAACCCGCCCAGCGACATCGACCCCAAGACCGGCCTCCCGCGCGGTCGGCGTTCGGCCGAGGAACAGAAGATCTTCGAAGAATCCATCCTGATGAAGAAGCGTGAACTCCCCAGCGGCTCGCTCCAGGAACTCGCGCCGCTCCCCGCGGCCCTGCCGCCGGGCCTCCCCGGCGAGACCATCACCAAGTTCGAGGTCTACTTCGAGGCGTGGGTGAAGGCCAAGGCCCCGGGGGGATCGGTGTAAGAGTCGGTGGGGGCCGACGTCGGTCGCCCGAATGCGGTGCGGAACGGTTGGTTGCGGATGACGCAGATTGCCCGGAGATACGTCGTGAAGAAAGTCCTTGCGTGGCTGAAGGTGAACTGGCCCATCGTCCTGTGCTCGCTCGTGATCCTCGGCGCTCTGCCGGCGGGCATCATCATCGGCGGGTCGTTCCAGCAGAAGCTCGTTGACGACGTGAAGACCACCGTCGAGGCGGACTTCAAGGACCTCAACGCCGACAAGATGACCTACGACATCCCGGCGCCGATCCCCGGCCAGCCGAAGTTCGACTTCGCCGGCCAGCCGCCCAACGCCCGGGTCATCGAGGAATTCTCCAAGCGCCGCGAAGAGCTCTCCGGGCAGCTCGGCAGCGTCGCCGGCCAGGCCGTCGAGTTCAACCGCGGTGACCACAAGCCGCTGATCGACGGGCTCTTCCCCGACCCGCCGACGGCCGGTCAGCAGAAGCGGGCCGAGTTCACCAAGGCCTACATCGCGCTGGCCGACAAGCTCATCGCGACGGTGAACGGCGGGCCACCGCCTGCCCAGGCTGCCGTCTTCGACACCGTGAGAACCTTCAAGGACCAGCAGGTCATCAAGGCCACCACGGAACTGGGCAAGGACGTGAAGGAGATGCCGGTCGAGCGGATCGACCAGATCCGCGAGCAGCTGGTGGAGATGCGCAAGAATGCGTACCGCGCGCGGGCCCAGGAGATTTCGCTCTACATCGAGCGTGACGCGATCGAGTCGATCCCGCCCAAGATCCCCGAGCGCGACTTCGACATGCGCGAGTCCTGGGACCGCCAGGAGCAGGCCTGGGTGCTCCAGGACCTCTTCAAGGCGATCAAGAATGTGAACGACCGCGCGGCCGCGGAGGCCGGCGGCGCCGGCGTGCCCGCCTCAGTCGTCAAGCGCGTGATGGCCGTGATCATGGTGCCGCATCCCTTCATCTCGACGGCGATGCCGGCGGCGCCCGAAGGTACGGACGCCCTCACCGAGAAGCTCGAAGGGTCCGCGGCCCCCACGGGCCCGGCCGTCGTCCAGCTCGACCCCAAGCGCGTCAGCGGTCGCGCCAGCGGCTGGAGCGCCAAGAACATGGCGTTCGACGTGCGCCGCATCCAGGTGTCGGTCATCGTGTCGACGCAGCGGCTCCCCCTGCTCCTCGACGAGCTCACCGCGACGAACTTCATCACCGCCACGATCGCGAACATCACCGGCGTGCCGGCCCGCGACCAGCTCGAGCTGGGGTACTACTACGGCGAGGAGCACGTCGTGAAGCTCGACCTCGTGCTCGAGTGGTGCTGGCTCCGCGAGTGGACCGGCCCGCTCATGCCCGCCGAGATCAAGAAGATGGTCGGCTACAAGGAACCCGTGGCGGACGAGCCCGCCAAGAAGCCCGCCAAGCCCGAGCCCAAGCCCGACGGGGGCACGCCCGGCGGCGGCGGCTGACGGGCGACATCGGGTCCGCTTCGGTGGGTGGGTGTGCGTGCGACGGTGGGCGGTGGGGGCGACGAGAACTGACTGTACAGGCACAACGGTGTGCCTAGAGGGTTTGACGATGGCGATCAAGGGCGTGACGTGGATCGAGCAGCACTTCGAGAAGATCGTCCTGGCGGCGGTCGGGTCGACCGCGCTGGGCATCCTCGGCTGGCAGTTCGTCGGGCGCCAGAGCACGGTCCTGGTGAACAACCAGCCCGTGCCCCTCGACCAGGCCAACAACCAGCTCGCGACCAAGGCCCGCGACGTGCAGAGCAAGATCCGGGCCGCGGATCCCAAGCTCCCCGACAAGTTCCCGGTGACCAAGATCGCCGACGACTTCAAGGTGCGGTACGCCGCGCCCGTGACGCCGTCGCGCACGCTCGCCTGGAATCCGGACGCGGCCACGCGCCTCGGACCCGACGGCCCCAAGGCCGGGGGGGCCGCGATCGCGGCCGGCCCGCGCAACCCGCTCGTCGTGCCCGTGCCCGCGGCGCCGATCGCCGAGCCCTATCTCGCGACGCTCCTCAAGGCCCAGGTTGACGGCGGCCCCTTCCCCGAAACCGTGACCGAGAAGGACCTCGTCGATCAGGCGTGGGTGACGATCGAGACGGTGTTCGACGGCGCCGCCCTCCAGGCCGCCCTCAAGCTCGACCCCGAAGGTCCCGTCCAGCCGATGCCCGAGCACTGGTGGGCCGGATCGATCGCGCTGCTGGGCCTCGAGCTCGAGCGCCAGGAGATGCTGCCCACCGGCGAGTGGGGCAAGGCGACGATCATCAAGCCCGGCAAGTTCGGCGGAGCGCTGCTCGAGGGCGTGACCAACCCGGCGGTCACCGGCGGCGAGGTGCGTGAATACGCCAAGCGTGCGACCGACGGGCCGGACATGACGCGCCGGCCGCAGCCGCCCTCGCCGTACATCGGCGACGTCTGGGCCTCGCCCAGCGAGGTCGGCAAGGGCAACCCGAGCGTGATGGAGCAGGCCCGCCTGCGCAAGGACATCGAGCAGAAGCTCGAGCGCATCGGCAAGCTCGACGAGCAGCTCAAGCGCATCGGCAACGACGAGAAGAACAAGCAGCGCCGCGCCACGATCGAAGAGCAGAAGCGCAGGGAAACCATCGAGTACAACGATCTGGTCGCGAGGCTCAACGGGCTGATCGAAGGCCCCAAGCCCGATCCCAAGGCCGACCCCACGGCGCTCGCGCTGGCCAGGGCCGAGCCGCTGCTCGCGACCCCGTCCATCCGCGTGTGGGCCCACGACACGGACGTCAAGCGGAACACCGCGTATCGTTATCGCCTGCGGGCCGTGGTCAACAACCCCGCGTTCGGCCAGGGCGCGGCCCTGAGCAAGGACCAGCAGGACCTTGCCAAGAGCCCCCTGGTGCGGAGCGAGCCGACCGCGTGGACGCAGCCCGTGCACGTTGATCCCGAGCTCTACTACTTCATCACCAGCGCCGACGACAACCGGGGGGCCGCTCTGGGCCAGATCCCGGTGGCGACGGCCGAGGTGTACAGCTTCAACCTCGGCTATTGGCGGGCCAAGCAGGTCCGCCTGCAGCCCGGCGACCCACTCGTGACCGAGATCGATGTGCCGCCGCTGGAGTCGATCCAACTGGCCGCGGCCGGCAAGGGCAATGGCAACGGCGCGGAACTTCCGGTCGAGCCCGCGCGGCGCGATGCGTCCAACCCCGGCGGCGGTAGCGGTGGCGGCGGGCGTGGCGCTCCGGGCAAGGGCGCCGGTGGCAGCGGCGGTGGTGGTGGCGACGAGACGCGCCGTCCTCCGCCGCGCGAGACGTCCAAGCCCAACCCCGCAGCCCCGACCGACCCGAACAAGGGTGCGGACCGCGACCTGAAGCCCCGCAAGTTGCCCGTGTCCGTGCCGGTGTACCTGCTCGACGTCGCCGAGGCTCCCGCGGCCACCGGCGGCGGGGTGGGCGGCGCCGGCGGCTCGGCCGACCGTCACCAGGCGTTTCTGCGGGGCGACGACGGCTCGATCGAGATCCGGGTCCCCGAGGACGACAAGCAGCTCCGGTCGTACCAGCGGGTGCACCAGTCGTCGCTGGCGGCTGACCAGGCGCGTGTTGGCAAGGTGGACCCCCGCGAGCTCCAGGCGGCGCCTCCGCCGCCGACGCCCGACAGCGACAAGCCGAAGCCCGGACCCGGCGGCGGCTGAAGTACGGACTTTGAGCGGTCTGGCAAACGCGAAAACGCGACGCCGGAGAGTGCCAACGGACTTGACACGCTCTTGATGAGGCCTACGCTTTCCCCCGCCTCTGGAGTTTTTCAGAGGTTCTTCAGCCGGCAACGGCGAGGGTGGTCGAACGCCGGATTTGTCCGATGTTCGGCAGCTTCTTTGACAACCGGATACGAATCAGGCGGTCGAACGCGGCCGGTTTCTCGGCGTTCCGCACATGCGGAATTCCAGAGGTCGATCCGCTGTTCGACAGCGAGTAATCAAAGGCGAATTGAAGATTGAGCGCTAAGCACGGGCCCTGCCTAGGGGTTCGTGCTTGAGTGTTAGAAAGACGTTACTCAATTGAATTCGTTGGTGCGAGTTCTCTCAACTTGGTCGGCGTGCGACGGACTTCAAATGAGGGCGAAAGCCCGAGTGGAAGCGAGTATCACGGCGTCGGGTTGGGGTGATCGAACCAATAAGAGCACACGGTGGATGTCTTGGCATCGAGAGGCGACGAAAGACGTGGAAACCTGCGATAAGCCCAGGGGAGCTGGTAATCGAGCTGAGATCCTGGGATTTCTGAATGGGACAACCCACCCGCAAGGGTATCCGGCGCTGAATGCATAGGCGTCGAGAAGCGAACGTAGGGAAGTGAAACATCTCAGTACCTACAGGAAAGGAAAGCAACAGCGACTCCGTCAGTAGCGGCGAGCGAACGCGGATCAGGCTGTAACGAAGGCGTTGGAATGCGCCGCCATAGAAGGTGAAAGCCCTGTAGTGAGCCGTTTAGCCCATAGAGTAGGTTCGGGCTCGTGGAACCCGGACTGAACATGGGGGGTCCACCCTCCAAGGCTAAATACTCCTTGATGACCGATAGTGAACCAGTAAGGCGACTGAATGATGAAAACCACCGCGACGAGCGGAATGAAAGAGCAGCTGAAACCGTGTGCTTACAAGTGGTGGGAGCCCGCAAGGGTGACCGCGTGCTTTTTGCATAATGAGCCGGCGAGTTACTCTGTACGGCGAGCCTAAGGCCCACCAGGCCGGAGGCGGAGCGAAAGCGAGTCTGAAATGGGCGTTAAGTCGTACGGAGTAGACGCGAAACCTAAGTGATCTACCGTTGGCCAGACTGAAGGGCGGGTAATGCCGCCTGGAGGGTCGAACGGGTGACCGTTGAAAAGGTCTCCGATGAGCTGACGGGAGGACTAAAAGTGTAATCAAACTGGGAGATAGCTCGTTCTCTCCGAAATAACTTTAGGGTTAGCCTCAGGACGCAGATATTGGGGGTAGAGCTACTGGATGGGCTTTGGGGTCTACCCGACTACCGGGCCCAACCAAACTCCGAATACCAATATCCGAGTCCCGGGAGATAGACGGCGAGTGACAATATCCGTCGTCAAAAGGAGAAAAATCCAGACCACCAGCTAAGGTCCCTAATTGCTAGCCAGCCAAAGGAAGTGCGGT
>CAZMCC010000044.1:0-15373 GCA_964564695.1 uncultured Phycisphaeraceae bacterium
GCGAGCCATCGGATCCGACCTCGCCCTTGCCTCTTAGTTCACGGCGTTGCCCTTCAGGGTCGGGGAACAAGAAAAAGAGAAGGAAATGGATCGCCGGTTTCCGGGGGTGTCGCTCGAAGACTCGCCCCACCGCCCGGCTACTCACGACCAGGCCTTCGGCCTGAAGAAGTACACGGGGACCCGAGACCCGGACCTTCGCCCCCCCACCAGACTCAGGTCCGGCGTCCGGGAAGAGATCAGAACATGGCGAGCTGGCCTCGGAGGAGCTCGAACTGGGCTTCGGGGCGCTCGGGGTCGAGGCGGTAGTCGCCGTCGTAGCAGGCGGTGCAGTAGCTCTCGCCGGGGCGGGTCATGCAGGCGAGGAGGCCCTCGCGGGAGAGGTAGTGGAGGCTGTCGACGCCGAGGTAGGCGGCGATCTCTTCGACGGTGCGGTTGTGGGCGATGAGCTGGTCGCGGTCGGCGAAGTCGACGCCGAAGTAGCAGGGGTGGCGGATGGGCGGGCAGGAGATGCGGAGGTGGATTTCCTTCGCGCCGGCGGTGCGGATCTGTTCGATCTTGGCGCGGGTGGTTGTGCCGCGGACGACGGAGTCGTCGACGACGATGAGGCGCTTGCCCTCGACGAGCTCGTGGATGACGTTGAGCTTGAGTCGGACGGCGGCGGTGCGCTCGGCCTGGGTGGGCTTGATGAAAGTCCGCCCGACGTAGCGGTTCGGGACGATCGCCTCGCGGTAGGGGATGCCGGAGTGGCGGGCGTAGCCGATGCCGGCGGAGCGGCCCGAGTCTGGCATGGGGACGACGAAGTCGGCGTCGACGGGGGCCTCGGCGGCGAGCTTCTCACCCATGCGCTCGCGGGCGACCTGGACGTTCTGCCCGAAGACGATGCTCGCGGGGTTGGCGAAGTAGACGTGCTCGAAGACGCACTGGGCGAGGCGCGGGGCCGCGTCGGCATAGCGGCGCGAGTGGATACCGGCGTCGTTGATGGTGACGACCTCGCCGGGCTCGACGTCGCGAAGGATGGTCGCGCCCATGACGTCGAGCGCGACGGTCTCGCTCGCGACGACGTAGCGCCCGTCGGAGAGGCGGCCGATCGTGAGCGGGCGCCAGCCCCAGGGGTCGCGGGCGGCCTCGATGCGATCGGGGAAGAGGAAGACGACGCTGAACGCGCCCTGGAGGTGGCGGAGCGTGGCGGCGATGGGGTCGACGGCCCGCTGCTGCGCGGGGCTGGCGAGGAGGTGGACGATGACCTCGGTGTCGCTGGTGGTGTGGAAGAGGTGGCCGACCTGCTCGAACCAGTTGCGCAGGGCGTCGGCGTTGATGAGGTTGCCGTTGTGCGCGACGCCGACCTGGCCGCCGATGTAGGACTCGACGAGTGGCTGGGCGTTGCAGGCGAGGGAGCCGCCGGCGGTGGAGTAGCGGTTGTGGCCGATCGCGCCCCCGCCGCCGCCTTCGCCGACGGGCGGCGGCGGGCCGGCGGCCTCGAGCTGGGCGAGGACGTTGCGGGTGAAGACTTCGGCGACGAGGCCCATGCCGGTGGCGCCGGTGATGCGACGCCCGTCGGAGACGGCGATGCCGGCGGATTCCTGGCCGCGGTGCTGCTGGGCGTAGAGGCCGAGGTAGCAGAGCTGGGCGGCGCCGGGGCCGCCCCAGACGCCGACGACGCCGCATTTTTCTTTCTTTTCGTAGGAGGCGAGGAGCTGGGCGTGTGCCGCGGCGTGTGCGGAGCAGCCGGATCCGGCTGCGCGCTCACCGGGCTTGGGGGCGGCCGGGAGGACGGGGAGCCGGATGGGGTCGGGCATTCGGGGGGATGGTATGCGGGGGGTCACCGGGAGGGGTCATGGAACTTCGGCCGGCGGCGGAGCGACGCGGAGCGGGAGGATGTTCCAAATGAGCAGCTCGCCGCGGAACCCGGATGCGGCGAATGTCCATCCGACGCCGGCCGAGAAGGCGCCGTCGGTGGAAAACTCGACGCCGTGTGCGGCGACGAATCGCTGGGGGACGGCGAGCGGGGCAACCCATGTTGACAGCACGCTGTCGTACATCCCGATTTCGTCAATGGCGTCGCCCCTCACACCGACGAGCTGGCCGTGCGTGTCGACGCTGACGTCGTATCCCCAGAGAAGGTTGCGTTCGGCTGCCTCAGGTGCAAAGGGCGGGGCGCTGACGCGCACGAGTTCTTTCAGATTGCGGGTGTCGAGGATGTAAAGCCCATCCGAGCGGGTGATGAAGACTCGCGAGCCGTCGCCCTGAACGGCGGCATCCAGAAACGAACTGACGGGTGTCTGCAGGATCGCCTTCGGCGCGGCGGCGGATTCATCGAGCGAGACCGCGCTGAAACCCCACGAGCCGTGCGAATGCAGCACGAGCATTGGGTCGTCCTCCCCGGGCAGGGGGATCACACGCCACGCGAGATAGTTGGTGCCGTGCGCGTGGCCGATCGGGATGACCGAGACCTGCTCCACTTCAAACGTCGATCCGTCGACGAGTGACCAACGCACAACGCGCGCGATCGGGGACGTCTCGGAGTCGCTCACTCGCACGTAAACGCTTGAGCTGTCGCGCGAGAATCCGCAGATCGAATATGTATGCTCCTGCGGCACATACCGGACTTCGAGGCGCCGAAGCTCGCGCCCGGACGCCGTCGAGTAGTGGACGAACGGTCCGGTGTCGCCGGCGCACACGATGATGGAGTCTCCGGTCGGCGACACGGCGAAGGACACAAACTGAGGCACATGCGACAGCACCGTGCGGACCGTGGCACCGGTCGCGAGATCGACTTCGAAGATCGTCGGACAGCCCACGAGGAATTGCTTGGGGATGGTGATGCCGAGGTTGAGGGCAAGGCTGTGAGCGGTCGGCGACGGCCAAGCGGGGAGCGTTGGTCGCCAGCCTGCGGCGAGTGCGACAGGAAGAGCCGTGAACGCAATCAGCGGCGTTGCGAGCGGAGTGAGGCGGCGACGGGTGGAGCGGCCCCGGCGAATGTTGCGGCGGGTGAGGAACTTGCCACATTCGGGACAGAGGGACGAAGAGGTAGAGGGAGTAGGAGAGGCAGGAGACTGAGAGCCCTCACCCGTGCCCTCTCCCTCGCTCAAAGCAGCAAGGGAGAGGGGGGCGGTTGCGGTTTTGGCGATGGCGCCTGACAGGTCATAGTTGCACTTGCGGCAGTGCGGGACGCCCCTGCGCTGCGGGCGGGCGTGGATGCGGAGGGTGCGCCAGAGGGTGAACGCGAGGAGCAGGGCCGCGAGCGGTGTGAGGACCCAGGGCCAGTAGGCGAGGGCGACAGCAAGCGGGTCGACGAGCTGCTGGTGAACGTGGACGTAGACCGTCGGCGCGACGGGGTTCATCGCGATTCCCTGCACGCCGTCGGAGGCGAGGTCGGTGAAGGGGAGGCGGTGGAGGATGGGGATGGGGGCGGTGAGCTGCATCGGCGGGCGGCCTCCGAGAGAATGTACCGACGGCGGTTCGCGCGGCGGGCGTTCACCGTGAGCTTGCGCTCACGGCTCGTTCAATCGTTCACAGCGGCCTTGGCCATCCGCGTGCGCACCATGCGGCGGAGCACGAAATTCTCGATGCCGGGGAACGCCGCGCAGGCGGCCATGCCGAGGCGGACGGCCTTGCCGGTCACGCCGGTCCACACCTCGGACTTCGGGCGGCGGAGGCACCTGACGATGCGGCTCGCGACGAAGTCGGCGGACTGCATGAAGCGGTCGGCGGAGTGCGACGTGAGGGCCGAGCGGCCGCCCCCCCCACCGGAGCGCGTGGCCGCGGTGTCGAAGAACTCGGTCCTGGTGCCGATCGGGTGGACGGTGGAGACGTGGATGCCTTTGGGTTCGAGCTCGATGGCCATGGCACGGCCCATCAGGTGTTGACTGGCCTTGGTGGCGGAGTAGACGCCGTAGTACGGGACGCTCATGCGGGCAAGACATGAGGAGCAGATGAGCAGGTGGCCGCGGGGGTTGTGGGAGTTCGAGGACTCGAGCATGCGGGCGGCGGCGGGGCGGAGGAGGTTGATGGTGCCGTAGAAGTTGGTCTCGAACATGGCGCGGACGGCGTCGTCG
Source organism: uncultured Phycisphaeraceae bacterium (assembly GCA_964564695.1). Lineage (GTDB taxonomy): Bacteria > Planctomycetota > Phycisphaerae > Phycisphaerales > UBA1924 > CAZMCC01. Next base: position 4,056 of record CAZMCC010000044.1, read on the forward strand.
GGCATGTCGAGGAGGGAGAGCTCTTCGCCGTAGCCGGCGTTGGCGAAGGCGGCGTAGATGGAGCCGAAGGCGACGATGGTCTGGTCGACGACGTTGCGGCACTGGTCGGGGCTGGTGACGTCGCACTCGATCGTGAGCACGCGCCCGCCGATGGCGCGGATGCGCTGCGCGACGGCCTCGAGCTTGTCGACTCGGCGGGCCGCGATGGTGACGGGCATGCCGGCCTGGGCGCAGGCGATGGCGGTGGCGGCGCCGATGCCGCTGGAGGCGCCGGTGATCGCGATCGGGCGGCCTTGGAGGTCGATCATCCGGCGATTGTCCTTCGTCCGCGTGAGGGCGGACGTGAATTGCGGCTTACGTGTCGCCGCTCATGTGGGCGTCAAGGCTCGATCTCCGCGGCCGGGTTCGCTGGTGACCCTTGGCCCAGCGTACCCGGGCGAGCTGGGCGCAGCAACCAATTCAGCTCGGGGGCGCGGGTGAGTGCGCTGAGCGCGGCGTAGGCGACGCCGCCGAGCGCGGAGGCGGCGGCGACGCGCGCGAGGTGGCCGGACCAGCGCGTGGGCGCGGGCCAGGCCCAGAGGAGGGCGGCGACGCCGGCGGCCATGAGGGCCGTGACGAGGAGGAGGCGGAAGGAGGCGGCGAGTGTGGCGGCGTCGAAGACGCTGACGCTCAGGCGGCGGCGGACCAGGAGCGTGAGCACGACGCACTGGGCGGCGGCGCACGCGGCGGTCGACCACGCGAGGCCGGCTTCCTTGAGAGGCCAGATGAGGGTGAGGTTGATGACGAGGTTGATGCCGGCGAAGAAGAGCGCGACGTGCATGGGCGTGCGTGTGTCCTTGCTCGCGTAGAACGCGCGGGTGAGGACGTGGTTGATCGAATAGGCCCACACGCCCGCGGCGTAGCCGGTCAGGACAGCGGCACACCGCGCGAGGGCGTCGGGGTCGAATCCCTTGCTGCCGCCGGAATAGAGGACGGTGCAGAGTTCGGGGCCGACGAGGAGGAGGCCGGCGGTGGCGGGGAGTGCGATGAAGAGCGAGAGGCGGACGCCGCGGCGGAGGGTGTCGGCGAAGCGCGGGGCATCACCGGCCGCGTGGGCGAGGAGCGGGAAGGCGGCGGTGGCGACGGCGATGCCGAAGACGCCCAAGGGGAATTGGTAGAGGCGCTGCGCGGCGGCGAGGATGACGTTGGAAGCGCCGTCGAGGGTGACGGTGCGTCCGAGCATGGTGGGGCCGACCCAGATGGGCCACATGGCGATGCACTGGTCGAGGAAGGCGCTGAGCTGGAGCGTGCCCAGACCGATGACGACGGGGACGAACTTGGCGAACATGCGCGTGGCGCGCGGGCGGGCGAGTGCGACATCCTGGTGCCAGCGCACATGCGGGCGGAGCAAGTGGGCGAACCAGAGAGCCTGCGTGAGGCCGCTGACGACGGTGGCGATGCCGATGACGTAGGCGGCGGTCTCGGTGGCGTGCTTGCCCGAGAAGAGGAAGTAGGCGCCGACGGCGATGATGAGCGCGTTGAGGACCAGGGGCCCGGTGGCGCTGGCGCCGAACCTGCCGTGGACCTGGAGCATGCCCGCGAGGATCGCGACGCAGCAGATCAGGGGCATGAACGGGAGCATGACCATGATGAGCTTGAACGAGAGTTCGCGCTCGTGGTCAGGGGGAAGCGTGAACAGGAGCACGAGCAGCACGAGCTCGGCGAACACGGTGAGGAGGCTCGTGACAAGGGCGAGCCAGCGGAGCGTGAGCGAGGCGAGGGCGCCGGGCTCGCGGGCGGGTGGCGAGTCGGCGGGCGCGCCGGCGGCGTGTTTGGTGGCGTCGGTGTACTCGGGGATGAACGCCGCCGAGAGGGCGCCTTCGCCAAAGAGGCGCCGGAACATGTTGGGGATGGCGAAGGCGGCCTGGAACGCGGAGCCGACATCGGTGGCGCCGAAGACGCGGACGAGGATGACGTCGCGGGCGAGGCCGCCGAGGCGGGAGAGGAGCGTGACGCCGGCCACGGCGCGCACGGCGCGGGCGAGCGTGGAGTGGTGGTGGGCGTGGGGCTCGCTCACGGCGTCGCCGTCCCCCCTACTGCCCCCACTCCCTCAGCAACGAGCGCTGCCCGCGTCTGGTAGAGCAGGAAGCCCGCGTACACGGCGAGGAGGGCGAAGCCCTCGATGCGGGCGATCGTGCGCTGGAAGGTGCGGCTCATGGGGAGCAGGAGCACGCCGAGCACGACCATGACGCACAGCGCGACCATCGCTTCACTCGAGATCGCGATCGGCTCGGGGACGACGAGGCCGACGACGCCGAGGATCGCGCCGACGTTGAAGATGCACGAGCCGACAACATTGCCGACGGCGAGGTCGACGTGGCCCTTGCGGGTCGCGATGACGCAGGCGATGAGTTCGGGGAGCGTGGTGCCGATGGAGACGATCGTGAGGCCGACGATGGCCTCGGCGATGCCGAAGGCGCGGGCGATGCCGACGGCTCCGTCGGCGGCGAGCGAGCCGCCGGCGCCCAGCAGGGCGAGGCCGATGAGCAGGGCGGTGAGCGCCACGGGGAGCGGGCGGAGTCGCGGGGAATCGGCGTCGGTGGCGCCCACGGCCTGCTCGTCGATCTCGCTGGCGGCGGCGGCGCGCCGGCTGAGGCCCTGGCGGATGGTCCAGACGCTGTACACGATGAAGATCGCGAGCACGACGCCGGCGTCGAGTCGCCCGAGCGACCAGCCCGCAACCGCGAGTGCGAGCGTGAGGGCGAAGAGGACGCCGGTGAGGGGCAACTCGCGCCGGATGATGTCGTCCGCGACCGCGAGCGGCCGGATGAGGGCGCAGACGCCGAGCACGAAGCCGATGTTGCAGATGTTGGCGCCGACGATGCTGCCGAGCGCGAGGGCGCCCTTGCCGGAGGTGGCCGTGACGGTGTTGAAGGCGAGCTCGGGCGCGGAGGTGCCCCACGCGACGATGGTGAGGCCGACGAGCAGGGGCGGGACGCGGAGGCGCTGCGCGATGTTGACCGCGGCGTCGACGAGGAACTTGCCCCCGATCGACAGCAGCAGGATTCCCAGGGTGAGCGTGCCCAGGTTCGAGAGGACGGGGTTCATCGCGGGTTAGAGCGTAGCGGAACGCGGCCCGCGGGGCGCGGGGCTCGTGAGTGCGCTCACGGCGTCGTGGGCATATCCATCGCCATGCCGGTGATGCGGCAGTCGAAGGCGACCTTGCCGTTGACCAGGCCCTGCACGGCGGAGACGAAGCGCTTGGGGCTGAACTTCACTTCCTGGGCGAGGACGATGAACTCGTCGCCGGGCTCGACGCTGGCACGGAAGGTGCAGTCGTCGAGGCGCACGAAGGCGGCGATCTTGGGCTTGGGGAAGCGGGCGTTGAAGAGGAAGCTGCCGAGCTGGGCGCCGGTCTCGACCATGATGACGCCGGGCATCATGGCTTTGTCGGGGAAGTGGCCGGGCACCCAGAACTCCTCGCGGGTGACGCGCTTGATCGCGACGCCCTGCTTGAAGTCGGAGGAATACCAGACGATCCCGTCGAGGAGGGCCATGGTCCCGCGGTGCGGGTTCCAGCGCTCGATTTCCTTGCGGGAGTGGACGAGGCGGGTGAAGTCGATGGCCGACAGGTCGAAGAGCGGTGCGCGCGTAGGCGCGACGGCCGCGCCCCCATCGGGCGGGACCGTTTGCTCGACTTGCTGGACCGACTGACTCATGCCGTCTTCTCGCCCGGGGCGGTCTTCTGCTTTTCGAGAATTTGCTCGCGAACCTCCTGGGCGGCCGTTTTGACCTGCTGCATCACGCCGCGGACGCGGGTGCCGGCGGCCTTGTTGCCGCCCTCGGCTTTGTGAAGGTCTTCCTCGATCTCGGAAATCAAACGCTTGAGTTCATCGAACGCCTGCATCGGGGCTCTCCCGTCTCGCCGTGGCCGGGGTGGGGTGGGGGAATCGGCCGCGGTTCGCCCCAGTATAGAGCCCCCCGGGGTCGGGAGGGCCGATGGCGGGGCGGAACGGCCGGGGGGTGTTAGTGCGGCACCTGGGGGAGCAGCCGCTCGACATGGTCGAGGGCGGCACGGAGGTATTTGGGGTGTCCTTCGCGGTGCAGGAAGGCGGGGGCCGTGGCGCCCATGAGAACGCGGCGGATGTTGGCGAGCTCGGTGTAGTTGTCGGAAGCCCCGAGGCCGGCGGCGCGGCGGAGATGGGCGAGCGTGGAGACGGGTTTGACGCCGCCGAGGGCCTCGGGGTGGGCCCAGAAGAGACGTTCGAGGTAGACGGCGTCTTCGACCCAGTGGCCGGCGTGGACCATGCCCAGGTCGATGAGGACGCAGGAGCCCGGGGCATCGCCGGTGCCGGGCTCGCTCGCGCGGCGCATGGCGTTGCCGGGGTGGAGATCGCCGTGGCACCAGGCGTTGATGGTGCGGGCGTGCCAGGAGCCGGCGAGGCGCGGGAGGGCTCGCTGGACTTTCTTGATGACTTCGTTCCAGTGCTGAGCGTTCTCGAAGTGGGTGGCCTTGCAGGCGTCGCGGGCGCGGGCGAGCTGGGAATCCCAGTCGGGGTCGGCCGGCGGGTTGGCCGGGTCGGCGATCTGCGAGGCGGCGGCGTGCCAGCGGTTGGCGGTGGCGAGCAGGTCGTTGACGCAGTCGGTGGTGAGGTGCTGCTTGAGGGTGTCGCCGGGGAGACGCTCGACGACGAACCACGCGAAGTCGTGGCCGCCGAGTTTGGTGGCGTGCGCGTAGACGCGCGGGGTGGGGAGGCAGGCGGGGGCGATGGACGCGGCGGGGTCGTCGAGGCGCTGGGCCATGGCGGTGGTCCAGCGGTATTCGGCGGGGCCGACGGGGAGCTTGACGACGACCTGGGCGTCCGGGGTGTTGGGGCGCGAGACGGTTCCGAAACCGGTCGCGGCGCCGCCGGCGGACCATGCGGCGTGGAACCAACGCACGGGTTTGAGTTCGCCGCCCGCGAGCTGATCGCAGCACGCTTGGCGCAATGCGGGCTCGAGTGCCGCGGCGAGCACGTCAGAGCCCTGGCTCGTGAGAGGATCGGGGGCCTTCACGTCCCTCCACCATACCACGGATCCGGGCGCGACGCTGCCCCGCAAGTGTTGTTGGAATGGTTCTTTGCGCGAGTTACCCGGACGTCGTGCGACCAGACGCTGCTGCAGCGGGGACCGCGAGGCGGAGACGCTCGATCAGCTCGACGGACAGATCTTCGGGGCGCTGCGCGGGGTCGATGCCCTCGGGGAACGCGAGGGTGCGTCCGAGGATGGAGCCGAGCTGCTTGCGGCGCGAGGCGAAGAGGCGTTTGGCGAATTCGGCGAGGGAGAGGGGATCGGCGGTGCGGGGGGAGGCGCGGCGGGTGAGGGTGATCATCGCGCTGGTGACGTCGGGTCGGGGCCAGAAGCACTCGGGGGGGAGATTGGCGACTTTCTTGACGTCGGCGAGGGCCTGGGCGATGACGCTGACGAGGCCGTAGTCGCGCGAACCGGGGGGGGCGGCGATGCGGTCGGCCACCTCTCTCTGAATAGTCACGCCCATGCGGCGGCAGGAGGGGTAGTTGATGAGGAGGGTGACGATGAGGGGCGTGCCGGCGCCGTAGGGGAGATTGGCGACGAGGGAGAAGCCGGGGCCGGCGGGTTCGATTGCCCCCCACTTTTTCAACACGGCGGCGACGGCGGGGGAGAGCGTCTTGGCGGGGCCGGAGATGCAGTCGTCGTGGACGACTCGGAGATTGCCCGCGCCGGGGAATTCGTTCGCGGCGGCGCGTTCGGTGAGCATGGCCGCGAGACCGTCGTCGAGTTCGCAGGCGAGGACGCGCCCCCCCTCCCCCCCCACCCCAACGCGTGCGAGAAGTTCTTCGGTGAGCGTGCCGGTACCGGGGCCGACTTCGAGGACGATGTCGCCCGGTTGAATGCCGACGGCGTCAACGAGCTTGCGGATGAGGTTGTGGTCGACGAGGAAATTCTGGCCGAGGGATTTCTTGGGGGCGAGAGCCCGTTCGGCGAGGAGACGTTTGATGTCGGAGAGGGACTGCACCGGGAGAGGCTAGCGACGCGAAAGGCACGGCTAGAGGACGCCGGACCTGAGTCCGCGAAGGTCCGGGTTGGGTCGAGTTCAGCTCGCGAACCGACCCGGACCTTCGCAGAGCCTCAGGTCCGGCGTCAGGGAGATAGCATCGGCGATGCCATTGATCGATCCGTCTGAGGCCGCCGCCCTTGCACTTGATCGTGCAGACCCGCTCGCGGAGTGTCGCGGGTGGTTCCACATTCCGCCGGCGGCGGCGGCGTGGGCGGGGGAAGCGGCGGGCGGGTCTCACGCGGTGGACGCGAACGCACCGTCGATCTATCTCGTCGGGAATTCGCTGGGGTGCCAGCCGAAGTCCGTGCGCGGCGCGATTGAGCAGGAGCTGCTCGACTGGGAGCGGCTGGGGGTGGAGGCGCACATGCACGGGAAGCACCCGTGGCTGGCGTACCACGAGGAGCTGCGGGAGCCGGCGGCGCGGCTGGTGGGGGCCTTGCCCAGCGAAGTGTGCATGATGAACTCGCTGACGGTGAACCTGCACTTCTTGATGGCGAGCTTCTACAGGCCGACGAGGGAGCGCTTCAAGATTGTGATCGAGGATTCGGCGTTTCCGAGCGATTCGTACGCCGTGGGGAGCCAGGCGGGGTTTCATGGGCTTGATCCGGCGAGCGCGGTGGTGCGGCTCAAGCCACGCGATGGGGAGCACGCGCTGCGGACGGAGGACACGCTCGCGTTTCTCGAGCGCGAGGGGAAGTCGGTGGCGCTCATGCTGCTCGGGGGCGTGAACTACCTGACGGGGCAGTGGTTCGACATGGAGGCGCTCACGGTCGCCGGGCACAAGGCGGGCGCGATGGTCGGATGGGATCTCGCGCACGCGGCGGGGAACGTGCCGCTGAAGCTGCACGACTGGGGCGCGGACTTCGCCGCGTGGTGCACGTACAAGTACCTCAACAGCGGGCCGGGGGCGATCGCGGGGGCGTTCGTGCACGAGCGGCACCTGGCGCGGCGGGACCTCGTGCAGTTTGCGGGATGGTGGGGGAACGATCCCGGCACGCGGTTCAAGATGGGGCCGGACTTTGTGCCGCGGCTCACGGCGGACCGGTGGGCGGTGTCGAACCCGCCGATCTTCTCGCTGACGCCGGTGCGGGAGTCGCTGGGGATCTTTGACAAGGTGGGGATGGCGGCGCTGCGGGAGAAATCGCTGAAGCTGACGGGGTACCTGGAAGGGCTGCTTGATGGGTTGCCCAGCGGACGGGTGACGAGTCTGACGCCGCGGGACTCTGCGAGCCGCGGGTGTGCGTTGTCGCTGGTGTTCCACCGGGGGAGCCGTGAGGCGTTCAGCGAGCTGAAGCGGCACGGGGTGATCTGTGACTTTCGGGAGCCGAACGTGATTCGGGCGGCGCCGGTGCCGTTGTACAACAGCTTCCATGACGTTTGGAAGTTCGTGGAGATCGTGCGGCGGGTGGTGGGGTAGACAAATGGGCAAAGTGGCAAAGGGCAAAGGGCAAATGAAGACATGCAGGCGCGGCTTGACGTGCTCTTGGCTGATTTGCCATTTGCCTATTTGCCCTTTGCCGATTTCGTCCTGAGACTCTCCCGATGCCTGACTCTTCCCATCACGTGATCATCGTCGGCGCCGGCCTGGCCGGGTCGTTGCTCGCGTGCTATCTGTCGGACCGTGGGTGGTCGGTCGACGTGTTCGAGCGGCGGCCCGATCCGCGAGCGGCGGGGTATGCGGGGGGACGGTCGATCAACCTCGCGCTGTCGGTGCGGGGGCTGACGGGGCTGCGCGGTGCGGGGCTCGATGAGCAGGTGCTCAAGCGCGATGCGATCCGGATGCCGGGGCGGATGCTGCACTTCAAGGGCGGGCACACCCCCCCCACCCCCCCAACGCTCTTCCAGCCGTACTCGGCGGACCCGCGGGATGCGATCAACTCGGTGTCGCGCGGGGGGCTGAATCTGACGCTGATCAACGCGGCCGCGGCGCGAAAGAACGTGCGGATGCACTTTGATCAGCGGTGCGTGGATGCGGATCTTGCGGCGCCGTCGGCGACGTTTGTCGGCGCGGACGGTTCGACGCGGCGCGAGAGCGCGGATCTGGTCGTGGCGACGGACGGGGCGTTTTCGGCGGTGCGACTGGCGTTCATGACGAGGACGGATCGGTTTGATTACGCGCAGAGCTACTTGAAGCACGGGTACAAGGAGCTGTCGATACCGGCGAGAAGGCATCACGGCATCGAGGCATCGAGGCATCAAGGGGGAGGGACGGAAGAGCTCGATCTCGGGGCGTTTGCGATGGAGCCCTTTGCGCTGCACATCTGGCCTCGAGGGGGGGCGATGATGATCGCGCTGCCGAATCGGGACGGGTCGTTTACGTGCACGCTGTTCTGGCCCTTTGAGGGGGAGCACAGCTTTGAGAAGCTGGAGGCGGCAGGCGCGGCGGGCGTGAAGGCGTTCTTTCGGGAGCAGTATCCGGACGCCGCGGGGCTGATGCCGACGCTGGCGGCGGACTTCGCGCGGAACCCCACGAGTTCGCTGGTGACGGTGCGGTGCTCGCCGTGGCAGGCGAACGGGAAGGTGTGTTTGGTCGGGGACGCGGCCCATGCGATCGTGCCGTTCTATGGGCAGGGGATGAACGCGGCGTTCGAGGACTGCCTGGTGCTGGCGCGGTGCCTGGATGCGCACCCGGGGGCGGGGGAGGCGGGGGGGCAGCGGGCGGCGCTCGAGGAGTACCAGGAACGCCGCAAGCCGAACGCGGACGCGATCGCGGACATGGCGCTGGAGAACTTCATCGAGATGCGGGATCTCGCCGGGCGGGACGCCTTTCAGTACCGCAAGAAGGTCGAGCAGACGGTGCATCGGGGGCTGGGGGCGAAGTTTGGGGAGCGGGTGACGCCGCAGTACAACCTCGTGAGTTTCTCGACGGTGCCGTACGCACTGGCGCAGAAGCGGGGGCGGGAGATGGACGCGGTGCTGCGGGAGATTGCGGCGGCCGTCCCGCACGGATCGATCGCCGACCCGGCGGCGTGGGAGGCGGCGGTGCTTCGTGCGGCAGAGCCACTGGTCTCTCGGCTCACTCCTATCCCGACCGACGCGGCCCTCACGGCCTGATCCCTTGCCTCCCTCCACTGTTCACCATTCACCACTCACCGTTCACTCCCCCCACCCCCATGCTCATCGACATCACACCGCCGGTTTCGCCGTCACTGGGGGTTTGGCCCGGGGATACGCCGTGCTCCCGCGAGGTGCTGTGCGACCTGCGCAAGGGGGACTCGATCACGCTGAGCACGCTGCGGGCGACGGTGCACCTGGGGGCGCACGCGGACGCCCCGAGCCACTACGGCGTCGACGGACGCACGATGGAGGCCCAGCCGCTGGAGCGGTACGTGGGGGCGTGCACGGTGGTGGATGCGCCGGTGGCGCGGTCGGGGCGGGTGACGGTCGCGGGCCTGAAGACGCGCGTGGAGAGCATCAAGACGCCGCGGGTGCTGATCCGGACGGGGACGTTTCCGGATGCCCACCGGTGGAACAATGACTTCGCGGGACTGTCGGTGGAGTTGGTCGATGCGCTCGCGGGGCGCGGGGTGTTCACGATCGGGATTGATACGCCGAGCGTGGACCTGATCGACTCGAAGGACCTGCCGGCGCACCACGCGATCCTGCGAGCGGATATCGCGATTCTCGAGGGGCTGGTGCTCGGGCACGTCGAGCCGGGGGAGTATGAGCTGTTGGCGCTGCCGCTGAGGCTGGTGGGGTTTGATGCGAGTCCGGTGAGGGCGGTGCTGAGGAAGTAGAGCTCCCGCACGCGCTAAAAGTGACGATGAGCATATCTTGACATCGGAACAAACTCGACGTTTCCAAGGCCCGCCCGAGTGATCGCTTCAACGGCGCGGCGCGACGCCATGAATCCCTGGCTGAGGTTGGCGAATCTGAAAAAGTCCTCCGATGGGGGAGCTTGAGGATCGACGACAAGGCGCGCGAGCGAGCGCACGTCGCAACCATCGGGGCCGCACACCGGGCACCACTCGGCTTCGGGCTTGTCCATCCACTGGATTCCGAGAGCGCGCGGGTCGAGCCGACCGGACGACGTGCAGAAGTAGACTGCCCAGAGGCGAGGTGGGTCGTACCGGGCGGGTCCGCGCGACCCTTGCCTGGGCACCTTTACCGGGAGCCAGCCGGTAAGCCCGGAGAAGCCGCGGTCCTCGTACAACCGGCGGAATCGATCGGATACCAGCACCATGTCGGCCAGGTCGGCCTGCACAAAGTCGCCGACCGTCCGGGGCTGTTTCAGCACAATCTCAACAGGGGGAATACGACGGGACTCCTCGTACCTCAGCTTGCAGCCCGGGCACACCCGTTCAACCTCGACCGACTTGCCGCGACGCGCGACTTCGGACCACGCGAACCGATACTGGGCATACCCGCCGACTTTTATGACCGCGAAGTCGTCGTCGACAGTCGCGATTCGCGTTGCCGGGATGATCGTGGCGTCTTCGTCGAACTCCTCATTGAAATCGTTGACGACGCGGGCATCGAGCCGGCGCGAGATCTCGAGCATGATCTTGATGAGATCCGTGGGCGGGTCTGTGGAAATGATGTCGCCGTCGGCGTGGATCGCGAGGAACGGCGCGTCTGGGTCACCAACTTCGTGCTCGGCGGTGTACGTCCGCATGTCGAGCCCGAGCTCGTCATCGACGGCGAACCGCTGGTCACGGGCCATCAGCCGCTGGAACTCATCGAACGTGATCGGCGGACCACTGGCGTGGTCGGCCCAGTTCGAGCGCCGGGTAACATGCAGTTCACGTCGCATGCGGGCGCTCAGGTCGTCGCAATGACCTTCATTTCGAAGTGGATGGGAGCGTCGCCGCCGCGGGGCAGGGCGCTGACCTCGACGGTGGTGCGCGTGGGCGTGTTGGGGCCGGCGGGGAAGAACTCGGCGTAGACGCGGTTGTACGTGGCCCAGTCGCGCTCGAGGTGCGTGAGGAAGACCGTCGCGTCGAAGATGTTCTCCCACTTCGAGCCGGCCTCCTCGAGGATGATCCGGATGTTCTCGAAGCACGAGCGGATCTCGGCCTCGATGTCGTGATCGATCACCTTGCCCGCGGCGTCGAGCTTCACGCCGGGGATGAGCTTCGAGCCGCGCTTGCGCGGACCGATGCCGGCAACGAAGAGGAGGTTCCCGACGCGCCGGGCGTGGGAGTACGAGCCAAGGGGTTCGGCGGCATTGGTGGAGTGGATGGTGGACATGGGGAGGGGTTGAGACGGTGAGACGGTGAGACGGTGAGACGGTGAGACGGTGAGACGGTGAGACGGTGAGACG
>CAZMCC010000044.1:15473-29944 GCA_964564695.1 uncultured Phycisphaeraceae bacterium
GTGACGGATGCTACACACCTTGCCTAGCGGCCGGTCTGATGATCCAAGCATCTGCGTGGTGGATCATGCCGACAATGCCGGCGAGCAGTTTGTCATAGTCCCGATACAGTTTCGCAGCGGCGTCCCGTTTGGCATAACGACATTTCACGGCGAACTCGAGCCACGCCTGCGTTTCGGCCGCTTCTGTTTCCGCGTCCGACAGCTTGCTGATGAAGGCCGCCTTGTAGCGTCGTTTGCGCCAAGCTTCGACTAGATTGACCGCCGCGGATCGGGACGATCGCCGGATCTGATCGGTGAGGGAGTACCGCTCCTCCTTGGGGAACAGCTTGGATAGTTCGAACAGTTCCATCGCCGCAGCGACAGCCTGCTGGTAGACGATCAGATCGCGGTACGACTCAATCGTCCCACTCCGGCGGACTGCGACGGCGCTGGCACCCGACACGGTTCCCATAGGCGGCACTCCTTTCCGTCACCCTCTCACCGTCTCACCCACTCACCGTCTCATCCGACACCTTCAAACCCTGACGCACACGTTCCGCGGCTCGGTGAAGAACCGCAGGGCTTCGAGGCCGCCTTCGCGACCGACGCCGGACTGCTTCACGCCGCCGAAAGGGGTGCGCAGGTCGCGGACAAGCCAGCAGTTGACCCAGACGACGCCGGCGTCGACGCTGGCGGCGACGCGGTGGGCCTTGCCGACGTCACGGGTGAAGATGGTCGCGGCCAGGCCGTAGTCGCTGGCGTTCGCGCGGGCGACGGCCCCGGCCTCATCGTCAAACGGGCTGACGCTGACGACGGGGCCGAAGATCTCCTCGCGCTCGACGCGGCAGTCCGCGGCCAGCCCGGTGATGACGGTGGGCTGGTAGAAGAAACCGTTGCTGACGCGCGCGGGGAGGGACTGGGGGGGAACCGGGGCGCCGCCGCACTCGATCCGGCCGCCCATCGTGCGGGCGGCGTCGACGAGCCCGGCGACCTTGTCGCGGTGCGCGGCGGAGACGAGGGCGCCCTGCTGCGTGGCGGCTTCGAGCGGGTCGCCGATCGCGAGCTTCTTCGCCCGCTCGACGATCGCGGCGAGGACGCGGTCGTAGACGCTGCTTTCGACGAGGAGCCGCGAGCCGCAGAGGCAGATCTGGCCTTGATTGGTAAACGCGGCCCGCGTGGCGGTCTCGATCGCGCCGGCAGGGCCGTCGAGATCCGCGTCGGCGAAGATGATGAACGGGTTCTTGCCGCCGAGCTCGAGGCTGACGCGCTTGAGCTTCTCGCCGCAGGTCTTGCCGATCCAGCGCCCGACGCCGGTGGAGCCGGTGAATGTCACGGCCGGGATGCCCGGGTGCTCGACGATGGCCCCCCCACAACCACCAGCGCCCCCCACTCCTCCCGTCGCGGCTCCCGTGCCCTGGACGATGTTGAGCACGCCGTCGGGCATGCCGGCCTGCTTGGCGAGGTCGCCGAGCATGGCGGCGGTCGTGGGTGTGAGCTCGCTGGGCTTGGCGACGACGGTGTTGCCCGTCGCGAGCGCGGGGGCGATCTTCCATGTGAACAGGTAGAGCGGGAGATTCCACGGCGAGATGCACCCGGCGACGCCGCGCGGGCGGCGCAGCGTGTAGTTGATCGCCGGGATGCCGCCGGGGATGCCGCCGCCGTCGGCTTCGTGGAGATCGCCGGGGGCGTGCAGGATGGCGGTGGCGAAGTAGCGGAAGTTGGTCGCGGACCGCGGGATGTCCATGTTGCGGCAGAGCGAGATCGGCTTGCCGCTGTCGACACTCTCAACCTTGGCGAGCGGTTCGAGGTTCGCGTCGATGAGGTCGGCGAGCTTCAGCAGGATGCCGGAGCGTTCGGTGACGGGGCGACGGCTCCAGGCGTCGAACGCGCCCTGAGCGGCGCGCACGGCCGCGTCGACGTCACGGACGTCCGAGTTCGCCACAGCGCCGACGCGCGCACCCACCGCCGGGTCGACCTTGTCGATGAATGCTCCACCGAGGGGCTCTACGAAGCGTCCGTTGATCCAGTTCAGCACACGGTCCATGGGGGAGTCTAAATGGCAAAGGGCAAATGGCAAATGAGCAAATAGAGACAGAAGACCGGCGTCTGCTCTGATTTGCCCTTTGCCCATTTGCCCATTTGCCATTTGCTAATTGCCGTCCCGCCTCGCAACGCGGCGTGCACGGTCCGATACACGATCGGTATGAACGACATCATCCCGTTTGCCGGCGTTGTCCTTCTGGCTCTGGTCGTCACTGTTCTGGCGTGGGTGGTCGGGCTCGCGCTCGCGGGGCGCCTGTGGCGTGTGGACGCCGAGCACCGGCGTCGGCTGACGCGGGCGGGCGTGCCGATTTCGCTGGCGCTGCTCGGGCTAGCGATCGCGTCCTACACCGCGATGCCGTGGGTGCTGCTGATGGTCATCACTCTTGCGGTGCTCGTGAACGCGGTGCTGACGATCCGGCGCCGTGCGGAGTCCGGGGTCCCTCGGGCGGCGGGCGTGTTCGTGAGCGCAGGCGTGATCGCGGCGGCGGTGAGCGTCCCGTTCGGACTCGCGACGCGGGCGGTCGCGGTCGAGGCGAACGTGGCGTCGTCGTCGTGCATGGCGCCGGCGCTGGCTCCGAACGACCACTTCGTCGTCGACAAGTTCGCGTCGGTGCAGCGGTGGGACATCGTGACGTATCGGCCCGCGAAGGCGTCGCGCGAGACGTGGATGTCGCGTGTCGTGGCGCTGCCGGGTGAGACGGTCGAGATTGACGCGGGCGGGCGGTTGCTCATCAACGGCACGCCCGCGGCGCTGCCGAGCGAGCTCGCCGCCCAGCGGTACTCGTTCGAGCCGAACTGCGGCGTGCCGTGCGTCGGCGGGCCGGGGGCGCCGGTGACGCTCGGGGCGGGCGAGTACTTCGTGCTCGGCGACAACTCCGCGGGCTCGTACGACTCGCGGTACCGGCCCTCGGTTGAGGGGCGCCAGCGCGGGGCGATCCCGCGCGGGAGCATCATCGGGGTGGCCCGGGCGGTGTATGCGCCGGTGGAGCGGGCAAGGTGGGTGCGGTAGCGAAGAGCAAATGAGCAAAGGGCAAATAGGCAAAGGGCAAATTCGAACCAGGTGCTTCTGGTCTTGATTTGCCCTTTGCCCTTTGCCCATTTGCCCCTTTGCCATTTGGCGCAGCCCCCCCCACTACACTCCGGCTCAACTTCCAGGAGCCGTGCCCGTGTCGACCTCGAAAACCGCCCCCGCCCCCTCCCATTACACCCAACTCCGCTCCCTCTTCCGAGAAGCCGGCACGCTCAGCTCGGTCGGCTCGCTCCTGGGCTGGGACCAGGAGACGTACATGCCGCACGCGGCGGCCGCGCACCGGGCGGATCAGCAGGCGCTCATCTCGGGCCTGCACCACGACAGTTTGACGAGCCCGAAGATCGGTGAGCTGCTCGCCAAGTGTGAAGCCGACGCGGGGCTCAAGTCCGACGCGATGACGGCCGCCAATCTCCTCGAGATGCGGCGCGACTACGACCTGGCGACCAAGATCCCGACCGACCTGGTCGCGGAGCTCGCCCGCACCGGCTCGCTCGCGCAGGAGGCGTGGAAGGAAGCCCGCCAGAACAACGATTTTCCGAAGTTCGCGCCGTGGCTCGAGAAGATGATCGCGCTGACCCGCAAGAAGGCCGAGCACCTCAAGACCGGTTCGCAGGACCTGTACGACGCGCTGCTCGACCAGTACGAGCCCGGCATGACCGGGGGACAGGTCGCGGCCGTGTTCGATCCGCTGCGGACTCGACTGGCTTCGTTCATCGGCGACGTCGCCAAGCGCGGGCGCGAGCCCGACACGGCGATGCTGAACGCCAAGGTCCCCACCGAGAAGCAGCACGCCTTCGGCACGCGCGTGCTCGTGGCGATGGGCTTTGACCTCAAGGCCGGGCGCCTCGACGTCACCACGCACCCGTTCTGCTCGGGCATGGCCCCGGGCGACACGCGCCTCACGACGCGGTATCGAGACGAGAAATTCACCGACGCGCTCTACGGCACCATGCACGAGGCCGGGCACGGGCTCTACGAGCAGGGCCTGCCCAAGGCCGAGCACTTCGGCGAGCCCCTCGCCGACGCCATCAGCCTCGGGATCCACGAATCGCAGTCGCGCATGTGGGAGAACTTCGTGGGGCGGTCGCGCGAGTTCTGGGTGTGGGCGCTGCCGGTGGCGCAGCAGGCGTTTGCGCCCGCTCTCGATGGCGTGACGGTGGACTCGATGTACAGGGCC
Organism: uncultured Phycisphaeraceae bacterium; assembly: GCA_964564695.1. GTDB lineage: Bacteria > Planctomycetota > Phycisphaerae > Phycisphaerales > UBA1924 > CAZMCC01. Next base: position 19,703 of record CAZMCC010000044.1, read on the forward strand.
GTGAACACGTGCCGCCCGAGCTTCATCCGCGTGGAGGCGGACGAGTCCACGTACAACCTGCATGTGATGCTGCGGTTCGAGATCGAGCGGGCCCTGGTGAACGGGAAGCTGGCGGTGAACGACGTGCCGCGGACGTGGAACGCGAAGGTGAAGGAGTACCTGGGGCTCGACGTGCCGGACGACCGGCGCGGGTGCCTGCAGGATGTGCACTGGTCGTTCGGGCTGGTGGGCTACTTCCCGACGTACACGATGGGGAACCTGTACGCGGCCCAGTTCTGGGAGAAGATCCTGCAGGACATCCCCGGGCTTAAGGCCCAGATGTCGCAGGGGAACTTCGCCGACCTCAAGAAGTGGCTGAACACGAACATCCACACGCAGGGCAAGCGGTATCGGGCGGCGGACCTGTGCCAGAAGATCACCGGCAAGCCGCTGAGCGCGGACCCGTTCATGCGGCATCTTGAGGGGAAGATTCGGCCGATTTACGGGATCTGAGCGATCGTGACGCACCCGCGCAGGGTGCCACTACCGACGGCTCTGCGTCGGTAGTGCTGCCTTGTCGTTGTGGCCGGCTCGCGATCGCACTACCGGCCCAGGGCGGCCGGTAGTGGCACCCATCGCAGTTCTCGATTCACCAGAGCATCACCGCCGTCTCGCCGATGCGGTTCGCGTAGTACAGGCGAACGCGGAGCGTGTACTTGCGGCCCGCAAGCAGGCGGATGTTGATGTGGGCGTTGCGGTCGGTGCCGCTGTCGTCGTCGGCGGCGATGCGGACCGGCTGGCCGTTGACGTCTTCAAACAGCACGGCCACCGTGTCCGACTCGCCGAAGGTCTGGATATCGTACATCCGCGACGTCGTCGGGTGAATCAGGAAGTTCACCTGCTGGCCCGCGGCGATGGCGAACGCCTTCGACTCGAACGGCTTGAGCGTGGGGATCCCCGCGTCGGGGTTCGCCGGGTAGAACATCTTGACCCACTCGCGGTCGCGCCCCGAAATGCCGCCCGCGGGGCGGATGCCACTCGTGTTGAACTGCGGCGGGCGCAGGATGAGCCCCGGCTCGAACGGATAGTGCATGATCGAGTCGGGGTCCCAGTTGGAGCCCTGCACGGTGTAGGCCGGGATCTTGCGGATGATGTTGTGGAACGTCGTCGCCCGATCCCAGGAGTTCGGCGGCTGCGCGAGGGCCGCGTACACGGCCTCCTCGTCCCACTCGATCCCGGTGTTGGGGTTCTGGTGCTCGTGCGGGAAGCCGAGGGTGTGCCCGATCTCGTGCACGGCGGTGTCGATCTCGCTGGGGCTCGAGGTGAGATCCCAGCCGAAGTTCATGGTCCGCTCGTCGCGTCCCTGCTCGAGGACGTCGCGCCCGATGTAGGACCACGCGCCGTCGTCGGGCTGGAAGCCGATGCGGACGTCGGCGTTGTCGCGGGCCATAACCTCCTCGAAGCGGATGCCGATGCCGACGTCCATCCACGACTGGAAGCCGCTCCGGACGACCTGCTGCTGGGCGGAGGGGCCTTTCCAGGTGCGGAACTCGGTGGACCCGTCGGTGAAGCGGACGGTCTCGCCGTCGCTGTCGCGGTCGAAAAAGTAGTAGCGGAGGACGGTGCCGTTGACCCACTTGTTCGCGTTGGTGCGGATGAGCTTGGCGCGGTTGGGGCTGACGCCCTCGAGCGGGCGCTGCGGGGGCTCCTCGCGCATCGTGCAGAACTTCATCGTGCGCCGCGCGATCGGAGTAGCGCCGGGCGGCGCTGTCGCGCTGGGGTCGACGCGGACCGGTGCGTATCCGGTGGTTGAACGTGTGGTGGCCATCGTCGGAGCTCCATGAGAAGGCGCTCGGACGATGGGCCAACGCGGCCACGCTCCGTCCGAGCAGCGTTCGGCGGGGCGGCCGGTCATGGGTCGCAACCGTTACGAGGGATGTTGTACCACGGGCGGGGGGCGGCGTCGAGACCCTGATGAGGGGGTGACGAGCGTTGGGGTCGGGTGCCACTACCGACGGCTTTGCGTCGGTAGTGCCAAGTGTGCGGTCGCGCTGAGAGCACTACCGGCTCAAAGCAGCCGGTAGTGGCACCCGGACTACAGCGTCCCCAACCTTCCCCCATCCACCGGCAGATTCACGCCGTTGACGTACGCCGCCGCCGGCGTGCACAGGAACGCGACGGCGGCCGCGATCTCTTCGGGACGCCCGAGGCGCCCCGCCGGGATCAGCTTGATGGTGTCGTCGCGGACGGCCGCCTCGCTCTGGCCGCTCTTCTTCGAGCGGGCCGAGAAGAGGTCGGCGAGGCGCTCGGTGTCGGTGTACCCGGGCAGGATGTTGTTCACCGTGATCCCGAACGGGCCGAGCTCCTGCGACAGGGTCTTGGCCCAGTTCGCCGCCCCCGCGCGCACGGCGTTCGACAGACCCAGGTTCGGGATCGGCTGCTTCACGCTCGTCGAGCCGATCGTGACGATCCGCCCGTACTTCGCGGCCTTCATGCCCGGCACAAGGGCCCGCACGAACTCGTGCGGCGTCAGCAGGAGCGAGTTCACGGCCGTCTGGAACTGCTCGAGCGTCGCGTCGAGCATCGCCCCCGAGGGCGGGCCGCCGGTGTTCGCGATGAGGATGTGCCACGTCCCCTCGGCCGCCGCCTTAGCTCTCACTACGTCCCCCGCCGCCTTCGGGTCCCCCAGGTCCGCCACGAGGTAGTCGTGCGCCGCTTGGCCGACCCCCCCCACCCGGGGCAGGTCCGCCAGCGCTCCGCGCAGCTTCTCCTCGTTGCGAGCGACGAGCGTCACCGACGCGCCGAGCCCGGCGAGCTCCATCGCGCACGCCTTGCCGATTCCCGAGGTCGACCCGCACACCATCGCCCGATACACGCCAAGGCTCAAATTCATGCCCGAGCGTATGGTGTAGCACCGATGGCGAGCGACGCACAGGACTCCACCCCCACAACCGCCGCATCCCGCTGTTCCACCCCCCGCTCGCGCATGGCCGGCGGCGTGACCCTCGGACTGCCGGTCCTCGCCTCCCCGGCCGCCCACCCCCCCCACCCCCCCCACCCCCACCACGTCCCGATCGCCAAGTCGAAGGCTGCCAAGTGGCGGGCCGCGGCCCTCATCACCGTTCAGCTCCTGATGGTGGCGCACCTGCTCCAGTGGCTGTACGTGGGCATGACGGTCTCGCCGGTCGAGCCCTCCGAAAGTCAGGAGACACTGAGCCGTGGCGTGGTGAATGCGGGGGCCGTGTTCTTTCTCGCGGCGATCGCGTCGACGCTCGTGTTCGGGCGGTTCTTCTGCGGGTGGGGGTGCCATGTCGTGGCGCTGCAGGATTTCTGCGGGCATGTGATGACGAAGCTGGGCGTGCGTCCCAAGCCGTTCCGCTCGCGGCTGCTGGTGTTCATCCCGCTGGGGCTCGCGATCTACATGTTCATCTGGCCGGTGGCGTCGCGCCTGCTCGTGGGCGCGTGGCCGTCGCTGGGGGCGTGGTTCGGGGCGCCGCCGGCGTGGCACGGCTGGACGAGCGAGTTCCTCGTGCAGGACTTCTGGGCGACGTTCCCGAAGTGGTACATCGCGATCCCGTTCCTCGCGATCTGCGGTTTCGCGACCGTGTACTTCCTGGGCAACAAGGGCTTCTGCACGTACGGCTGCCCGTACGGCGGGTTCTTCGGGCCGGCGGATCTGGTCGCGCCGGGCAAGATCCGCGTGACCGACGCATGCGAGCAGTGCGGGCACTGCACGGCCGTGTGCACGTCGAACGTGCGGGTGCACGAGGAGGTCCGCGACTTCGGGATGGTGGTGGACCCGGGGTGCATGAAGTGCCTTGACTGCGTGACGGTGTGCCCGAACGACGCGCTGTACGTCGGGTTCGGGCTGCCGACGGTGCTCGCGAAGCCGCGGGACGCCCAGGCGAAGGCCCGGCGGGCGAAGATGACGGGCAATTACGACTTCTCGCGGCGTGAGGAGGTCGTGTGCCTGGTGCTGTTCGTGCTGCTGCTGCTGGGCTATCGCGGGTTCATGAACGCGGTGCCGTTGCTGATGGCCGTGGGGATCGCGGCGATCGGGTCGTTCTGCACGCTCAAGCTGTGGCGGATGGTGCGCGATCCGCACGTGCGCCTGCAGAGCCTTCAGCTCAAGCACAAGGGACGGCTCAAGGCGGCAGGAGCGGTCTTCGTCGTGCTCGTGCTCGCGGTGCTCGCGGGCGGGGCGTGGGCGGTGGCAGTGCGGTGGGAGCTGTGGCGTGCCGGACAATGGGACGACCTGGTGCGGGTGCCGCGGGACGTGGTGCTGTCGGGGCCGTACACGCCGGACTTGCCCACGCGCGAGGCGGCGAGCAAGGCGCTGGAGCACTACCGGCGCGCGGGGGCATTCTGGGAGAGCGGGCGCGAGGGCGGGGTGAGGCCGATCGGGTGGACGACGCCGCCGGTGCGCCACGTGCGGATGGCGTACCTGAACATGATCCTGGGGGAGCGTGCCGACGCCGAGAGCCACATGCGGGCGGCGCTGAAGACCGGACGGGTGAAGGATGAGCTCGTCTTCGCACTCACGCGGATCATGGAGCTGGGCGGGGCCGACGAGGCCGCGGGGATCAAGGTGTTCGAGGACGCCCTGGCTCGCCAGCCCGACCTCCACGGCGTGCGCCTCCTGCTCGCCAGCTATCACAATTACTACAAGCGTCCGGAGCAGACACGGGCGTTGTATGAGACCGCCCTCGCCGACCCCGACCTTCGCTGGAGCGCCCGGCTCCGGCGCGACGCGGGCGCGGCGTTCATCAACACCGGGCAGGCCGAACGCGGCGTCGCGCTCCTCGACGAAGCGGTCGAGCTGGCGAAGGCGCCCGGCGTTCACGACGCCGAGACGCTGCGTGCCGCGGGCGAGGCGTTCGCTCAGATCAACATGATCCCGAAGGCGGAGGCGGCCCTGCGGGCGGCGGCGGAGATCGCGCCCAAGTCGGGGGCGATTCGGCACGACCTCGCGATGGTGCTCTCGGCCCAGGGCAAGGGAGCGGAAGCCATCCAGAGCATGACGGCGGCCGCGGAGCTGGATGCGAGGAACCCGGAGTTCGCAAGCCGCGTGGCGGAGCTGCTGAGCGCGGCCGGGCGGGAAGCGGACGCGGCGAAGTGGATGACCGAGGCGCGGAAGCGGAGCGATGCGCTGAAGGACCCGGGGAAGGGGCCGGCGGGGTTTGGGGATGAGGTGAAGTAAGACCGCCGATGGGTGCCACTACCGGCCGCTCCGGGCCGGTAGTGCTCAGAGATTGTCCACATGCGTGCCGAGCACGACCGACGCAAAGCCGTCGGTCGTGGCACCCGGAGGCACCCGAGCCACCGCCCGTACTCTCCGCTCGTGTCCCCCTCCGCGCACGTCCGGCTCAGCGTCATCACGCCCCACTGCCTGCGCCTTGAGTTCAGCCGCACGGGGCGGTTCGTCGACGTGCCGTCGGTGGTCGCGCAGTCGCGCACGCCTTCGCAGGTCGTCACGTCGTCGCGCATCGGCGAGGTGATCGAACTCGCGACCCCGGGCGTGCGATTGCGAGTGGTCAACGACGGCCTCCCGTTTCACCCCGGCAACACCCGTGCGAAACTCACGGCGCCGGACTTCGAGCCGCTCACCTGGCATCCCGGCGACGAGCCCCATCGCAACCTCGGCGGCACCCTCAGCTCCCTCGACGGCGTCCGCGGCCCCGTTGACATCGGCCACGGCCTGCTCACCCGCGACGGGTGGTTCCTCCTCGACGACTCGCACTCGCCCGTGCTCGTCGACGGCTGGCCCACGCCGCGCGAGAGCGTGACGGCGAAAGACCACGACCTCCACAGTCACCGCGACTGGTACCTCTTCTCTTACGGCCACGACTACGCCGCGGCGCTGCACTCCCTCGCCGCCCTCACCGGCCCCGTCGCGCTCCCGCCCCGGGCCCTGCTCGGGTCGTGGTACTCGCGCTTCTGGCCCTATTCCGCCGACGAATTCAAGGAGATCGTCAACCAGTACGCCGCCCACGGCTTCGGCCTCGACGTGCTCGTGCTCGACATGGACTGGCACACCCGCACCGGCTGGACGGGCTGGTCGTGGAACCGCACGCTCATCCCCGATCCGCCCGGGCTTCTGACGTGGTTGCACGACCGCGGGCTCACGGTCACGCTCAACCTGCACCCGGCGGACGGCGTCGGGCCGCACGAGGAGCGGTACGCGGAGTTCATGCTCGCCCTCGGGCGCGACCCGTGGGGGGCGTCTCTCGAAACCGCCCCGTTCGATCCCGGCGATCGGGCATACATGGATGCGCTCGCGAACACCGTTCTCAAGCCGCTTCAACGCGACGGCGTCGACTTCTGGTGGCTCGACTGGCAGCAGCATCACTTCACGCCGTCGGTGCCGGGCCTCACCAACCTGCGCCAGCTCAATGGCCTGCTCGCGGGGGATTCCGGAGATGGCCCGGGCGCACAAGACCTCCCGCTTGCGCGGGAGGCTCGGATCAAGCCCCGCCCCGCGATCCTCAGCCGTTGGGCCGGCTGGGGCGACCAGCGACATCCCGTGCAGTTCTCCGGCGACGCTCATGGCGGCTGGCGTGCCCTCGCGTTCGAAGTCCCGTTCACGGCCAGCGCCGGCAACGTCCTGTGCTGCTTCTGGTCCCACGACATCGGCGGGCACTTCGGGAAGCGCGACGAGGAGTGCATGGCACGCTGGGTGCAGTTCGGGGCGGTGTCGGCCGCGTTGCGCCTGCACTCGGCCCACGCCGCGGCTCTCGACCGGCGGCCCTGGACCTGCGCCCCGGTCTTCACCGAGTCGATGCGCCGCGCGTTCGCGCTGCGGGCGACGCTGATGCCGACGATCTACTCCGCCGCCCAGCGCAGCGCGACCGAGTCGATTCCGCTGCTGCGCCCGATGTACTTCGACAATCCCGGCGATGAGCGTGCATACGCCACGGCGGGCCAGTACATGCTCGGCGACCTGCTCGTCGCACCGATCACGACGCCGGGCGCGGGTGAGCGGCGTGTCGCGCTCAAGCAGGTCTGGTTCCCCACGCAGATCTCGCGCCGGCGCGCCGACGGCGCGCAAGGAGAAAGCCCCAACGTCGAGGCCTGGCACCACTGGTTCACGGGCGAACGCTTCAAGCCGGGCGCCGAGGCGCTGGTCGCCGCCGACATCGACGAGTTCCCGCTCTTCGCCCCAGCGGGCGTGCCGATCCTGCTCGCCGATCGCGATCACCCGATGGGGTCGTCGGTTCAGCGAACCCTCACCATCCGCGTCTTCCCGATGGGGCCGCGCCGAAGGACGAGTACCGTGCTCCGTGAAGACGACGGCACGAGCACCGCGTATCTGGACTCCGGCGCCGCCACTACCGACATCCACGTCGCCACGGGGCACACGTTCTTCGGAATCGATATCGAGCCCACACGCGGCACGTTCTCCGGCCAGCTCCGCGAGCGCGCGTACATCATCGAGCTCCCCCTTCTCACCACGGCGCGCGGGGCATCGATCAATAATGACACGCCGATCGACATCGAGTTCCTCCCCGCGACCGCCGACGCGCCGGCCATGGGGCGAATCCTCGTCCCCCCACGACCGATCATCGACAAAACGCACATCGGCATCCGCTTCCCCCAGAGCGACCTGGGCTTCACGAACCGCGGCGCGCGACTGCGGCGGCTGCGTGCCGCCATCGCGGATGCCGTCCCCGAATCTACCGCGCGGGACGCATTGCTCCGCCTCGCACGCTCAGCACACCCGAACCTCGCCACCGCTTTGTGCGTCGCCGCGGGATTCGGCATCCAGCAGCGCGATGACGGCACCAGCACGCTCATCGACTCTTACGGCCTGGCCGAGAACGCCCGCGTCCGCGTCACGCTCATCGACGAACTCCCCCCCCACCCCCACTCCCGAATCGACATCGGCACGCTCGTGCTCAATGCTCCGCCCGGCACGGCGGTGCCACTCCCCGAGCCGCACCCGCTCGCCGAGCCGGCGCCGGGCCTGCGGGCCTCGCGCATCGCCCGCGTCGAGTTCACCAACGATGCCGAGCCCGTCGCCTTCGAGACTGTTCTGCGCTCGAGCCTCGCCCCGATCCGACGCTGGCGCATCGCCGGCCCCTTCCCGTTCGACGACCGGCTCTCGATCGTCGACCAGCACCACGCACCAGACCGCGGCGAGCCCACGCCCTGGCGGACGATCAGCGCCGAGAGCAGCGCCCAAGCCGAGCCAGCGGCCACGTACGCCGTCGACCTCAACCGCCACGTCGGCCCCGGCGGTCGCCTCGTCTACGCCGTCACCGCGATCGCCGCACCGCGGTCGCTCGACGCCACGCTCCACCTCGAGGCCGCGGACCGCCTCGAAGCCTGGGTCAACGGCGAGAAGGTCTTCTCCGACGACCCCGGCGAGACCATGGACTCGGCACGCGGCTCGGCCCGGATCCGCCTGCTCGCCGGCACGAATGAGCTGCGCCTCAAGCTCACCCGCGGCGGGGCCGGGTTCGGTTTCACCGCCGCTATCGACGCGGGCGATGCCCTCACGGAACTGGGTTGACGCTCCCCGGCGGGCCCAGCGCCTGCCCCGGCAACCGCTTCTCCGCCCCCGCCACAAACACCGCCGCCAGCGCATCGCCCGTCACGTTCACCACCGTGCGGCACATGTCGAGAATCCGGTCGACGGCCAGGATGATCGCGATCCCCTGCACCGGGATCCCCACCGACTCGAGCACGATCACGAGCATCACGATCCCGCCCGAGGGGATCCCCGGCGAGCCGACGGCCGCGAGAGTCGCCGTCAGCGCGATCATGAGCTGGTCGGCGAGTGTGAGGTCGACGCCGTAGAGCTGGGCGATGAACACGGCCGCCGTCGCCTGCATCAGCGCGGTCCCGTCCATGTTCACGGTCGTCCCCAGCGAGCACACGAAGCCGGTGATGTCCTCGGGCACACCGAGCCGGTCGCGCACGCACTGCACCGTCACCGGCAGCGTCGCGGCCGACGACGAGCTGCTGAACGCCAATGCCTGGGCCGGCGCGATCCCGCGGAAGAACGTGCTCACCTTCATCGGCGTCGTCAGGCGCAGAACCGCCGGGTAGACCACGAACAGCACGAGGACGAGCCCGCCGAGCACGCACAGGCAATAGGCCGCGAGCGCCTTGAGCGCGTCGAACCCAAGGGCCGCGATCACCGGCGTGAGCAACGCGAAAACCGCGACCGGGGCGAGCTTCATCAGCCACCCGACGAACGTGATGATCGCCTCGGTCATGGCCTCGCACACCGCGAGCACGGACGCGGCCTTCTGTTTCGGAATCGCCGTCAGCGCCGCCCCCAGCAGGAGGGCCAGCACGACGACCTGCATCATGTCGCCGTCGGCGAGGGCCCGGAACGGGTTCGTCGGGACCATGTTGAGCAGCACCTGCGACGCCGAAACCTTCTCGCCGGCGTCGATCCGCGTCGCGGCCTCGGCCGCACGGGCCGCGGCGAGCTGATCCCGCACGCCCGCGTCCACCGCCGCCCCCGGCTGCACGACATTCGCGATCGTCAGCCCGATCCCCACCGAGATCAGGCACGTCACCAGGAACAGCCCGCACGTCCGCGCACCCACACGCCCGAGCGTCCGCAGGTCCGCGATCGAGCCCACCGCCTGCACCAGCGAAAACAGGATCACCGGCACCGCGATCAGCCGCAGGCACCGCACGAACAGGTCGCCCATGAACCGCACGGCCCCGATCGCGAGCCAGTAGATGTACGCGAGCGTCCCCGCCCCCTGGTTGACCTCCGCGGGCTTGCCCGCCATGTAGGCCGCCGAGTCGTGGACCCCTGCGCCGGTCCAGACCCGCGCGCCCCAGAAGTTAAGGGCGAGCCCGACGCCGATCCCCAGCGCGAGGGCGATGACCACCTTGATGTGGAGGGACATCTTCATGGGGCGGATGGTATCAGAAAGACGGGTGTCGCTACCGGAGGGGTGCCACTACCGACCGCCCGGGGCCGGGAGCGCCCGCACCTCCGCCCGCCTCGATTCGCCCCGCTCCCTCCCCGCCCACACCCCCCGGTAGCTGCCCCCGGCCCCCCGTACCCCCCTGCCGCCCCCCCGCACCGCCCTTCTCCAGGCCACCTTTGGCGCCCGGGAGCTGGCGGGCCCCTTCGGCTCCACCTTCCCGGTCCCGTACCAGGAGCGGACCATGGAATTCCGCTTCGCCGCCCCCAGCTTCGTGAACGAAACCAGCCTCCAGCACCAGGTGCGCCTCCTGGGCCTGGAGAACGATTGGCGCACCGTGGACATCCGGCAGTCCCGGTACGTGGCCCTG
>CAZMCC010000045.1:0-29624 GCA_964564695.1 uncultured Phycisphaeraceae bacterium
AGGCTTACTGCTCGATCCTCAGCCGCGTAGTTCACGGCGTTGGGTGGCACGCACCGCTTCATCGGATGTGGGACGCGCCCGGATGATGGATCGTGACGCGTTCGGTTGCGGTCGCCTGCGTGAGTCAGCGGCGACGTCGGCGCGTGGCCGCAACCGTGCCCGCGAGCAGCACGGCCGCTGCGGACGGGGCCGGCACCGGCACCACGGAGACCTCGTCGAGCATGACGCCGGCGAAGCCGGAGATGTTGCTGACGAAATCGAGGGTGGTGGTGGGGCCGGGCGCGCCGAAGACCTGGTACGAGAAGCTCGTCCACGTCCCGAAGGCGGGGGAGGAAATGGTGTCGACGAACACGCCGTCCCAGTAGATGGTCATCCCGCCGGTCCAGGGGCCGACGTTGGACGAGACCCAGAACGAGAGGGTGTATTCCTGGATGACCGTGGTCGCGACGTCCTGGGACAGGATGCCGGGGCCGGGCGTGCCGGACATGTCGATGGCCTGGACGCCGCCGTGGGCCCAGTTGGGGTCGCCGGCGCCGACGGCGTTGACGAGGTCGACGCCGGTGTTCGGGGCGGAGGTCACGGACCAGCCGGTGATGAGCGGGTCGCCGGACTGGACGGGGATGAACGGGCCGGCGGGGACGACCGGGACTTCGAACGAGCCGTTGACCACCTGCTCGGCGCAGGCGATCGAGGACAGGGCGAGAGGAACCGCGACAGCGGGGATCGCAATCCGAATCATTCTCATCTCCTCCGAAACGTGCGCCCGACCGGGCATTGGGCGCGCTCCACAGGAGTGTACCCCGCGGGGATTGGTTTGCCCACGAAACAGGTTCGGTGGTATGCTCCGGCCGTGTTCCCCTTCTTTAAGAAGAAAGCCGGCGCGGCCGCGACGAAAGCGCAGCCCATTTTCATCTTCGCCCACATCAACGCCAAGGTCATGCCGTCGACCGCGGGGAGCGCTTCGAGGACCCGCTCGACGACGCCCTGCGCAAGGCCGGGCTCGGCGAGACCACCGGCGGCGGATCCGGCCTCGAGGAGAACGGCGAGATCAGCTTCATGGGCGTGGACATCGACGTCCACGACCTCGACCGCGCGGTCCCGCTCACCACGAGCACGCTCGACCGCCTCGGCGCGCCCAAGGGTTCGCTGGGACATCATCCTCGCCAACGCGGTCGCTCCGATCGTGAGCGCGACCACCAACGCCGCGAACATCCTGGGCAACACGTACGCGGGCAGCTTGGGCAACACGGAACCGAACGCCAACTACACGTACTGACCATGCGTGCCGAGCCCCCCCCGCCCCCGTCGCTGCCCCGCCTGCCCGCCCTCGCCGCGGCGCCCGGCGGCGCCTTCCTCATCGTCGCCGAAACACTGCGGCGCTGGCACCAGTTCCGCGACCCCGCGCTCTGGACCGCGATCGTCGACGACTACCTCATCGGCGGCTTCCTTCTCTTCGCGGCCTGGCGCTGCGTGCGGCGCTCTCCCAACGCGCACCCGATCCTCGCGGCGGCGTGGGGGTTCGCGGTCGGGATGGGGTATCCGAGCGTCTTTGGGCATGCGGCGGGCCTCCATCGGCCGGACCCGTCGGGGGTCAACCCGGTGGTGCTCTTCGGCGTCATCCTCGGGCTCTGGCTCGTGGCGATCGCCATGCTCCTGTTGACGCTGCGCGCGGCGTGCCGCGCCCCGCGCATAACCTGACGCGCCCACCATGCCCCCCAACGTCCGCATCATCATCTGCCCGGAGTTCATCCGTCACGACGCGGCCGGGACGTTCGACGCCGAGGCGACGCGCGCGTGCCTCTCGGGCATTGCCGCCGAGTGCGACCGCGCCGGCGTGCGCGACGCGCTGCTCGACGTCCGGGCGGTCACCGATCCCCCGAGCATCAGCGAGCTGTTCTGGGTCGCCGAGGAGCTCGGGTCGCTGGGCTTCTCTCCCCGGCTGCGCCTCGCGGTCGTCTTCACCGACATCGGGGGCGGGCGGGCAGCGTTCTTCTCGCACGCCGCGCACAACCGCGGGTTCAATGTCCGGGAGTTCACGGACTTCGAGGCCGCGTTCAACTGGCTCAGCAGCGCTCGCCCGGTTCCTTCCGGCGACGATCGCGGCGGGCCCGCGTCGTCCGCCTAGCCTGACACGCCCATGTCCGCCCACATCCGCGTCATCACCTGCCCCGACTTCATCCGCTACGACGCGCACGGCAAGCTCGACGCCGCCGCGTCGCGGGCCTGCCTGGCGGCGATCGCGACCGAGTGCCACCATGCCGGGGTGCGTGACGCGCTGCTCGACACCCGCGACATCACCGACGCCCCCACCTTCAGCGAGCTGTTCTGGCTCGCCGACGACCTCCCGGTGCTGGGGTTCTCGCCGCAGATCCGCCTCGCCATCGTGTACGTCGATCGGCACACCGGGCGCGCGACGTTCTTCGCGAACGCCGCCCACAACCACGGGTTCAACTTCCGCGAGTTCACCGACTTCGAGGCCGCGTTCGCGTGGCTGAGCACGGCGACTCCCGTCGACGACTGATCCCCGCCATCCGCGTCGGAGCCCGCATGTCGATCCTGCAGGAATTCACACGAGGATTCGCCCGCGGCGCGGGCAAGGCGATCGGCGGGGCCATCGCGGCCGGCGTCATCGGCGCCGGCCTGGGGGCGCTGGGAGCGTGGCTTACGCTCGGCTCGTCGTGGCTGATCGTGGGGGCCGCCGTCGGAGTCGCCGCCGGCCTGGCCCTGTAGTTCCTTGTGCTCTACATCCTCCTGGATGCGTGATTCCCCAACATGTAGATTCGCCCGTGCCCGACACCCCCACCACACCCCACCCCAGCCCCACACCGACCTCCGCCGCCGCGCTGCCCATCGACCTTCCCCGCAAGGTGGGCTTCTGGGGCGCGATGGCGGTGCTCATCGGCGTGGTGATCGGGAGCGGCATCTTCCGCACGCCGTCGGTGATCGCGCAGAACCTCGGGGACCCGTGGCTGATCCTGGGATTCTGGCTTGCGGGGGGGCTGATCGCGCTGTGCGGGGCGCTGACGTTCGCGGAGCTGGCGGCGATGACGCCGCGCTCGGGCGGGGTGTACGTGTTCCTGCGCGACGGCCTTGGCCCCTGCCCCGCCTTCGTCTTCGGCTGGACCTACATGCTTATCACCAAGCCCGCCGGCGCCGGCGGGATCGCGATCGTGTTCGCCGAGCATCTCGGCAAGCTCATGGGGGTGGAGTGGAGCCCGCATGTGCTGCAGGGGGTGACGTGCGCCGCGATCGTCGCGCTCACGCTCATCAACGTCATGGGAGTCCGCGGCAGCGCGGGCTTCGCGATCGCGCTCAGCTCGCTGAAGTTCGCCGCCCTCGGCGCGATCGTCGTGCTGGGCATCGGCGCGGCCATGCGAGACGGCTTTGCGCTGCCCGCGGGCGGTTTCTCGGGCGTGCCCGCGCCGACGTCGCTGCTGGCGGCGATCGTCCCGGTGATGGCCGCGATCATGTGGACCTACGACGGCTGGAGCGACGTGGGCTCGATCGCGGGAGAAGTCAAGGACCCGCACCGGAACCTCCCGCGGGTCTACCTGCTTGGGACCCTGAGCGTGATCGGGCTGTACATGCTCGTGAACGCCGTGTACCTGTGGTTCATCCCTCCCGGTCATGGCCGCGACCGACACGCTCGCCCCGCTGCTGCTCGAGCGCCTGGCCGGCTCACTCGGCGCGTCGGCGGTGACGGTTCTCATCGTCGTCTCGACGCTCGGCTCGACGCACGCGAGCATCCTGACGGGCGCCCGCGTCACCTTCGCGCAGGCCCGCGGCGGGCTGCTGTTCCGCTTCCTGGGGCGGATCCACCCGCGCTACGAGACGCCGGGCGTCTCGCTCTGGACCCAGTGCCTGCTGTCGTGCCTCGCGATCGTGCTGCTGGGAGACTTCCGGAACCTCGCGGGCAGCTTCGTGTTCACGATGTGGATCTTCTACGGGCTGGGGGCGGCGTCGCTGTTCATCCAGCGGCGCACAAGGCCCGACGCCGACCGGCCTTTCCGCGTCCCGGGGTATCCGGTGGTGCCGGCGATCTTTGTGATCGCGAGCGCGGCGATGACGGTGCTGTCGATCTACGACGATTGGCGGACGACGGGGATGTGGCTGCTGGTGCTGGCTGCGGGGGTGCCGATGTATTTCGTGTGGAGGTGGGTCGGGCCCGCGAAGGGGCGAACGGAGAGCGAGGTGTGCGATGAGTGCGGGTATTCGCGGGTCGGGCTGCCGGCGGGGGCGGTTTGTCCGAAGTGCGGGGCGCGGAACGGTGCGGGCGGGTGAGTGGGAGAGACTGAAGAGGACTCACCGCAGAGGCGCAGAGGTCGCGGAGGAAAGCGGACGGCGCGGAGCGCGGCGCTGAAGAAGAGTTGCCCCCTCTCAGGGTGCGAAGCAAAGAAAGGAAAGGGAGGAAAGGCGCGCGGGCTGCGCTGATCGGGACGTTTGTCCAGGGCGGGCGGACGCTGGTGGTGAGCGCGGACGGGGCGGCGACACGCGGGACGCTGACGTGGTCGCCCTCGGGGCAGCCGGTGACGCGGGGGACGATCGGGCTGAACGAGAAGGGCGAGCCGGTGTACTACGACGGGTCGGAGATGGCGCCGGTCGCGGTTGAGCGGGAAGGTGAGGGGGGGGCGGGGCCGGCGACCGTGATCTCGATCATGACGATGAAGTTCACGCGCAAGGCGGGGGAAGCGGACAAGAAGTGAGGCTCCCCCCCGCCGGGGTGACGGACTAGGCGTCCGCGGCGCGGATGGCGGCGATGAACACCGCGAGCTTTGCGGGGTCGAGGCGTCCATCGGTGCGCACGCCGGAGCAGAGGTCGACGCCGTAGGGACGCACGATGCGCACGGCCTCGCTCACGTTCGTCGCGTTGAGCCCGCCCGCGAGGAACACCGGGCGCGGGCTCGCGGCCACGAAGGCGGCGCTGATCGACCAGTCGTGGGCGCGGCCTGTGCCGCCGAACTCGGGGACCTGGGCGGACGGGCGGCCGGAATCGAGCAGGAAGGCGTGGACGTGCGGGGCGTATCGAGGGATGAGGTCGAGCGCCTCGCGGCTCTCGATGTGGATGACCTGGACGCGGCGCACGTGGCGCTCAAGCGAGGCCAGGCGGGCCGACTCGGCAGGGTCGATGTGGCGGACGATCTGAACGGTGCTGGGGCGGGTGGCGCGGACGTGGGTGGAGATGGCCTCGGCCGAGACGAGGGACGTGAGCAGGAAGGTGGCGACCGGGGGCGGCACGAAGGCGGCGATCTCGGCGATGCGCTGATCGGGGATCGGGCCGGGGCCCGACGGCATGGCCGCGACCAGGCCGAGGGCGTCAGCGCCGGCGTCGATCGCCATCTGCGCCTCTTCGATCGAGGCGATGCAGCAGATCTTGACGCGGGTTCTCATGGCGGTGAGGAGCGTAGACGGGACCCCGCGGCCCAAGGGCGAATCACCCGGCTTTCATCCCGCGCTCACTTGGGGGGACGATGCTTGGCGAGCTGCTCACCTGGAGATTCCTACGTGACACCGAACAACCGCCGCTGCCTGATCGCCATCATCGCCGCCGCCGGCGCCGTCGCGCTCGCCGGGTGCAAGGCCCAGTCCGGCACGGAGTATCACAGCGACATCGATCGCAACGGGCAGCCGTTTGATGGGTCTACGAACAAGGATTCGCGGAGTGCTGATGTGAGCCGCGACGACATGCACGGGCATGAGTGCGAGTCGCATCGCTGAGCGCGGGTGCCACGGGTCGGCCGCCCTGGGCAGGCCCGGGGTTGGGCTCCGCTTGCGAACCAATGCCCGTTGACGCACGCCGGGGTCTGGCGAAGCGCCCGACCCCGGGCACCCGACACCCCCCACCCGCCCCGATCAGCGGTCGCGCTCGATCCTGAGCACCGACTCGAGCAGCGCCACCTTCTCGAGCTTGGCGAGCGTGATCCGCCCGATGATCACGCGCTGGGCGGCGTCGACGTGGTCAGTGACCAACCCGGCCTCGCGGACCGCGTCGGTGGTGGCTTTGTCGCCGCTCGAGATGAGCACGACAACCGGGAATTCATGCGACGAGGGCGCCTTGTCGACGCTGAGCTGGGTGAAGTCCTCGAGGAGCTGGCGGTCGAGGGTCTGGGCGAGCTTGAGGCCGCGGTAGAGGGCGCTGAGGCGGGCGGACGCCTCGTCGGTGAGAGCCTTGACTCGGAGAGTCGCGCTCGCGTCCTTGGCGTCCAGGAGCGGGGCGATGCCGAGCAACTCGACGATCGCGGGGTTCTCGCCGCAGAGGGCCTTGAGGGCCACGCCGGCGCTCTTCACCGCGGCCGCGTCGGGGCTCAGCCCGGCCGCGGCCTTGACCAGGTGCGCCACGGGCACGCGGCCCGAGGCGAGCTGATCGCGCACGGATGCGTCGGGAGCGACGCCGATGAGGCGGCGCTGCTCCGGCGTGAGGGGCTGGGCCGTGAGGAGATCGGCGAGCGGCTTGAGGACCGACTCGTCGACGGGGATCGCGCCCTCGTAGGCCCCCTGGCCGCCGATCGGCGTGAACACCGGCGGGATGCTGTTGGCCCCGCTCGTAAAGATGTGGCCGACGAGCGGGATATCGCCCAGCATCGGCGTCGCGCCCTCGAGATCGATCTGCGGCGCGCTGGGATAGCCGGTCTTGTCGCCCGCGTCCTTCTTGCCCTCGGCCGGAGCCGCGGGCCGGCCCGTGACGGAGTCGAGAGCCCTGCGTGCGGACTCCTTGGCTGGGCCGGGTGCGGCCCCGCGGCCACCGCCGTGCGTGCCGCCAGGTCCGGCGGAGGCCGGGGCGTTGACCTGGCCACCAGGCTTGCCGGCGGGGGGGGCGGTTGGAGGCACGCGGGTTCGCGCGTCGGCGCCGCTCTGACGCCGCGGCTGGGAGGGTGCGGCCGCCGAAGCCGGTGCGCCCGGCGTGCTCGGCGCGGGGGCGGGCTGGGCGGAGGGGGGCGGCGGCGGCGACTGCACGACGCCGAAGCCGGCGGACGTGCCCTTCACCGCGAGCGTCGGATCGCCCTTCTCGCCCTTGGCCTTGGATTCTTCGCGGAGAGAGGAGGCCCGATTCGCCCGCATCCGGCCCATTCGGGACGCTTCGCCGCTCTCCAGCATGCCGAGCTTCTCGCCCGCGGCCGACATTTCGTCCTCGTCGATGCCGTTGTCGGCGCGCTCGCCGACGCCTGCACCGCCGAAGAAGCCCTTCCACGCCGTGCCGGCGGGGAGCTCGATGGGGATGTGGACGAGGCGCGGCTTGCCGTTGACGGTGACGCTGAGCTTGTCGACGGCGACGAAGCTCGTGAAGGGGGTCATGATCTGGAAGGTTTCGCCGAGCTGGACGACCTCGCCCTTGAGCTCGGCCGGGAAGCGGCCTTCCTGCAGGGCCTGCAGGTCGCGCCCGGTGACCTCGTCGACCTTGGCGCGGGCCCACAGCGTCGCGATCGCGTCGGAGCCCTGGCCGATGAGCGGGAGGGTGACGTTGATGACGCGCTCGTAGGGGCCGGCGCCGGTGTTGCCCCGGACCGTCAGCGTGCCGGCGCCGGCGGCGGTGTAGCGCCCCGTGAGCACGAGCGGGCGGAGGTCATAGAGGTCAGGGAGGTGGCCCTGGTCGTCGGCGGGGAGGATGTCGGTGACGGCCAGATCGCTGGAGAATTCGAGCTCGATATCGGTCAGGACCGGCGACTGGATGCGGCGCGTGAGCCGGGCGACTGCCGCGTCCGCGTCCTGATCAAGCAGGACCGTCTCGCTCTCACCGCCGCCGGCGCGGGCCATGGAGTCGATGAGGTAGCGGTTGACGGAGTTGCCGACGCCGAGGCTGAACACGCGGGTGGTGCCGCGGTGCTTCTTGATCGCGTCGACGATCGCCATCTCGTTGCCGACGAAGGCGTCGGTGAGGAAGACGACGGTGCGGAGGGGGCGGACTGCGGCGCGTCCCCCCCCCACCTTGGCGCCGACCTTGATCGGCGTCTGCTCAAGAGCGGCGTTGATCGCGGTCATCATCTCGGTGCCGCCGGCGCCCTGCTGCCCGCCGACGAACGCCTGGGCCTCGGCGATGTTCTTCTCGCTGGCCGGGCGCGGCGACTTCCAGAGGACTCGGGTGGACCCGGCGAAGGTGATGATGTTGAAGGTGTCCGTCGGGCGCATCTGGGCGATGGCCTTGGTCATCAGCTCCTTCGACTTCTCGATCGGCCAGCCGTTCATTGAGCCCGAGGTGTCGAGCACGAACACGAGCTCACGCGGCACGATCTGATCGGGCTCGACCCGCGCGGGCGGCTCGAGGATGATCGAGAAGAAGTTCCCGTGCACGCCCGAGTGCGTGAAGACGCCTTCCTGGATGCCGCTGCCCGCGGTGCTCCAGGTGAGGACGAAGTCCTTGTTGGGGATCTCGTTGGCCTTGGCAAGTTCGACGCTGGCGCGGGGCGAGCCGGCGGAGCCCCCGCCGGTCACGGTGTGCGACGGGGAGGACAGGGCCGAGAGGCCCGGGCCGCCGGTGTCGAGGTTGACGCTGATCGAGATGTCATGCCCGGCCCGCATGTCGGGGCGCGTCGGCATCGGCGTGATCTTGTCGGCGTCGGGGACCTGGTTCGTCGGCGCGCTGAAGGGCGAGCCGGGGTTCGGTGCGGCCGAGGGCTGCGACGTCGATCCGGGCTGCGGGAGCACAACATGGAACCAACGCCCGCCGACCTCGCCGACGCCGTCGGAGCGGAGGGAGCCGTATTCGGCGGAACCGTCGGGGTAATCGGCGCGGAAGGTGGCGATCACTTCGGGCTGGGTGTAGGAGGCGTCGGGGCGGACCGGGGTCGCGCCGCCGTGGGGGGTCCGGGGGTTGGGGTTGTTGAGGACCCGCTGCAGCCAGTCGGGCGTCACGGGCGTGCCCGAGGGCGAATCCGGGAGCATCGAGATCTTGCCGGGCGCCGACAGCACCAGCCCGCGCCGCGGCCTGATCCCCGCGGGCATCGGCTGCTGGCCGGGGGTGACCGGGACGTCGTCGAGCTTGAGCGTGGTATCGCCGGGGATGTAGCGCGGCCCGACGGTGGTGGGGAAGACGAAGGAATACAGGCCGTTGACCGGCTCGAGCAGCTCCACGTAGCTGATCTCGATGATGATCTCGGCCTTGGGCTCGATGTTCGCCACCGACTGGGTGAAGATGTTCGGGCGTTCCTGTTCGAGCAGCGACGCGATCCGCCCCGCATCGCGGGCGGCCTCGTAGATCTGGCGCGCCAGCTCGCGCTCCTTCACCTCGCCCTGCACCACCCGCGACCCGATCGTCATCGTCATCCGATCGACCGCGGCCTTGTGGCTCAGCGGGAAGGTGTACACCGTCTCGATCTTGTCGCTGAAGGGGTTGGAGTAGACCTGCTTGACGTTCACCCGCAGGAGGCACCCGGAGACCTCGGCCTGGACGTCGGTGTACTTGAGAGCGCACGGGCCCAGGACGTTGCCGTCGGTGTCGAGGGCGTCGAGGCGCCCGGCGTCGGGGGCCATGCGGGACGTGACCTGCGCGACGGCCGTGGCCGGGCTCGGAAGAAGCATGACGCCGACGACCAGCATGGTGATCAGTGCGGCGGCGACGGGGGAATACCGGTTCATGAGGAATCTCCGCATCCAATGACGACGGACGGGGACGGCGGGAACGGACCGGGCGCGCTCGTGGACGCGCACCGGCGGAACGGACTCGGGTTGATCAACGGGCGCGGCCGAGATGGCCGCGAGCAGGCGGTCGCGGCCGGCGCGGGCGCGGTCGGCGTTGGCGGCGTGCCAGGCGGCGAGGAGGGCGTCGAGACGATCGCCGCCGGGCTCGCCCCGGGCGGGCGACACAGGCGGGACGCCTGTGCCACCGACGCCTGTGCCACCATTGTTCGAGTCGTGCATGTTCGGGGGGTTGTGGTCGCTCATGTCGCGGCCTCCACCATGAGTGCGTGCAGATGTTCTTTCGCTTTGCCGAGCAGCTTGTAGAAGGCGCTGCGGGAGAGCCCCAGTGCGGCCTGCGCGGCCGACACGGGGTCAGGCTCGAGGTAATACAAGTGGATCGCCAGGCGTTCCCGGTTGTCGAGCCGGTCGAGCGCCTTGGAGAGGTGCTCGAGTTCTTCCGCATGGGCCGCGATCTCGGGCGGCGGGGCCGTCCGCCCGGGCGCCACGCCGTCGGGTGTGCTCCCCGCCCCCCCCATGCTGCTCATCCCGTGCGAGGGATGGTGTCGGTCGGGTTCGAGTTGTCCGTCGGCATGCTTCAGCATGGCGAGAGTTTCCATTCGATGAGCCTCGCGGCGCGCGGCTCGGGCGTGCTCACGGCACACCAGTCGCGCGATCGCGTAGAGCCACGACCGCAGTCCTGTCGGGTCGCTCACGCGGTCCAGGAGCCGGAAGGCCCGCAGGAACGTCTCCTGCAGGAGGTCGTCGGCGGCCGTGTCGCTCACTCGGGAACGGCACAAGGCCCTGACGACCGGGGCGTGCCGGTCATAGATCCGCGCGAACGCCTGATGGGCTCCCGGCCCGCCCGAACGGGCTGAGGCAAGGTCACGGGCGTCGTCGCTCATCAGGGGACTCATGGCCGTGGGGGATCGGGTGTCTCGCCCATAAAGGGAGAAATCTGGGAGCCGGTGCGGGGCCGAGAACGACCCGGGGAAGGACACGGAGGCCCCGCGGGGGTGACGCGGGGGAGGTCCGTCCCTATGCTTGGCCCGCTACGGGCGCGTAGTTCAGTTGGCTAGAACGCAGCTGTCACATAGCTGAGGTCACTGGTTCGAGTCCAGTCGCGCTCATTCCCGCCTTCATTTTCCGGCTGCAGAATCCATGGCTAAACGGTCCCCTGCGAACCGCTTGCGGGCGACTGGTTCCCCGTGCGGGTGGAGCAGAACGATCATGCGGGACGGCCTGACATTGACCAATTCGAGGCGGTGATGGCACACCAAGAGCGTTCTCGCGGCTTCTTTGTGGCGTTTGGCTTCACTTCCGACGCCGAGGCCGAGTGTGCGGCGTTTCACAAGAAGTCCGGCCGGATCATCAAGCTGATCACGGTTCAGGAGATTCTGGACGAGCGGCATGTTGCGAAGATGTGACGGCACACCGAACATCAACCCCGGATCGTGATTTCCACTGCCTCCGGCCTTACGCCGTAGGTGATGGCGAGCGACTTCTTCGCTTCAGCGATCGTGAGTATGCTGGGAACGGGGCCCGGTTGCGCGTGTTGCACTGCGACCGTGGTCTCGTTGGGAAGCGTCAGGGGCTTGAACTTCAACTTGTGCGGGTCAATGCCGAAGTCCTCGAGCGACATGTATCTCACGGGATTGCGCCAGCCCTTCCAAGCATTGGGCAAGTCGACTGCGGCGAACTCGCGGATGAGGATGTTCCAGCGATCGCCCTGTCCTTCCTCCTTTGATTGCTGCAGTCCCGCAATCTTCCCAACCAAAAAGCCCGCTCCGTGAGGCTGGGTCGCGTCAGAAAAATCGGGCTCTGAGTTGTGGCGGTTCTGGGTGCAGAGCAGCCATGTACAGGCCCTTGCTCGCGATGCGTTGAGCACCCACGACTGCGACCCGCCCTCGAGGACAATGCGCTCGGGACTGCGTGCGGTGAAGACGACGATGGTGTCTTTGGGCATAACACCAGTATACTTTAGGCATACTTGTTGTCAACACGCTAGATAAAAGTATTTCTCACCGAGGCCGCGCGGGGCGAGGCGGAGCTTTGTCGGCCGCGACCTCAATACGAGTAATTCGCGTTCGCGTCCGTCGACCCGAGGCTGCTGGCGGCGTTGTTGCCGTTCACCGCCGGACTCGCCGGGGCGGTGCGGTCGAGGATGGGGCCAAAGACGTTGTTAGCGAAGAAGTTCCAGTTGGTCGTGTTGCCGGCGCAGATGTTGCGGACGATGACGTTGCCCGCGCTGTCGACCTTGATGCCGGTGTCCTGACCGGTGCAGTTGTTGCCCTCGATGCGGTTGTCGGAACCGGTGACGCGGATGCCGGCGCCGTCGATGGCGTCGGAGCCGTTGGTCGAGCACATGTTGCCGGTGATGATCGCGGAGAACGAAAGCCGGATGCCGTCCTGGCCGTTGTTGCGCGCGGCGTTGCCGGAGAGGATGCACCCGGATGCGGCGAAGAAGCCGTGGAGCTGGTTGGTTCGCGAGGCGCACGCGGTGACGACGCAGACGCTGCCGATGCGGAAGCCGATGCCGAGGTTGCTGTAGGCGCTGCAGTTGGTGACGGTGGAGGTGTGATCGATGACGAACCCGTCGGTGGCGTTGGCGTAGGCGATGCAGCCCGTGATGGCGCAGATGGCGCCGGAGCGGATGCCGTCGCCCCCGTTGACCGAGGAACAGATATCGCGGATGACGACGCCCGTGGAGCCGTTCGAGCCGAGGTCGATGCCGTGGCCGCCCCAGTTGCGGATCGATCCGGTGCGGATCTCGATGTTGAGGGGCCCGGGGGTGTTACTCGTGATGGCGTTGAGGGACCCGGCGGCTCCCACGAGGGTGAAGCCGTTGAGGTCGAGACAGACGCCGCCGATGGCGATGTCGATGCCGTTCCTGCCGGCGACGCCGGTGATGTTCCCGGTGAGGTAGTAGGACCCGGGTTGGGTGATCTTGAAGAGACTGAACGCGTCGCCGGGGGTGGTGGCGGCGCTGATGGGGATGCGAGGTTCGATCTCGGCGAGGGGCTTGGACGTCGACGCGATCGACCCGGCAGGGGGGTCGAGCGGACCGGCATACGGGGGCACGGCGATCAACGTGACGGCGACCAACCCGACGAGGCGGCGAGCCATGAACATGGCGTCTCCCTCTCCAATTGCGCGATACTCTCTCAAGAACATCCTCACTCGAAACCGCCGCGTGCACCACTGAATGCCGGGGTTCGGTGGAAGGCTGGGGGAAGCGGGCGCCGCGCTCGCTCAGGCGGACTCCTGTCGTCGGGCCGCCTTACGATTCCTCATGGCCGAAGTCGCGGAGCCGCCTGCTGTTGAGACGTTGCCGACGCCGGCCCCCACCGCGCCCGCGCCGCGCCCGCGAACGGATGACGAGCCGAAGCTGCTGCCGCCGTACGTCGTGATCCTGCACAACGACGACCTGAACACGTTTCTGTTCGTGGTCACGACGCTGCGGAAGGTGTTCCACTTCGGGCTGGTGCAGGCGACGACGCTGACGATGCGGGCGCACCGCGACGGCCGGACGCCGGTGTGGACCGGGCACAAGGAGCACGCGGAGCTGAAGGCAGATCAGGTTCGGTCGTGCGGCGCGGACCCGGCGATGGCGCATCGGGGGGCGATGGCGCTGCGGGTGACGATCGAGGCGCTGCCGAGCTAGGGACGGACGGCCTCAGTTCAACGACGGTGCACGCCGCCCCCTCGCTTGATCGCCTGAACGGCGATCAAGCATTTCCCCCTCCGCCCCCCACCACCGTTGCGGAGGGGGATCTCGGAGCCGCTCCCTCAAAAAAACCAGGGGGAGAGGGACAAGCCCTCTCCCCCCGGCCCGCGTGTGTGTGCTCTCGATCCTCCCGGATCGTTCTCTTCTCTCTCTCCACACACGCACATATGCGTTATCCCAGAGCCGTTATCCCAGAGCCATCTCTCCGTGTTCGCCCTTGGGTTCGATTCGGGTGCCGCTGATGAGAGCCTTGAGCAGGCTCAGGGAATACGAGATCATGCCGGGGCCGTCCCAGTACTCGGCCCTTTCGGGGCGCACGCGGATGAGCACGAGGTTGGGGTCCCTGGGGCCCTCGGGAAACCAGCCCTGGGCGAAGGCGGTCCAGAGTTCCTTGGCCTTGTCGTGGTCCTCGTGCACCGACGCGGTCCCCCACACGGAGACAAATCGGTGGGCCCCCGGGTCGGCGTAGTTGAGGAGGACATGGGGGTTGACCATGACTTCCCCGACCTTTCCGGAACGACGATCGGTGAGGAACCACAAGTCTTCACCGGTCGGGTCGCTCTGCGTGTACATGGGTCGCGAGTGCGCTTCGGCATCGCTGCCGATCGTGGTCATCATGGCCACGCGGATCCCCCCCACCAGCTCGGCGAGTCGCTGGTGCGGACTCTCTGCGTGCTCACGTTCACTCATCGCGGCATCATCATCCCATCATCAGCCGTAGCCACGGTGAATCAGAAATGAGAGTGCGCTCATCTTGCAAAATGCCTTGCTTTTGGCTGCGCAATGCTCCCGCGCGGAACGGTGCCCATTGTGGACGATTTCGCCGGGGGGGTGACGAGGGCGCGCTAGGCCGACGCAGGCTGGGCGGCGCCCGCCGGCGCCGCGACCCGGCCCTGCTGGGGGGCAAGCGACAGATTCTCCATCAGCGCATCGTGCGGCCACCGGGCCGCCACCCGCCACGCCTCCGGCCCGCCCGGCAGCCGCTGCCGGATGGTGTCCAGGTTGATCTGGCCCTCGTACATCGCCCGCTGGTCGTACTCCGTGTAGAAGTACCGCGTGCGGCCAAGCGTCTCCTGGGCCCCCGCGATCACGAGGTCCTCGGCGCCCTGCACGTCGGCCCAGATGAAGTCGACGCGATCAAGCCCCTGGGTCCGCACAAAGGTGTCGAGGCGGACGATCGGGACCGTGGCCGTCGTGTCGAACCGGCACCACGGGTGGTCCTTGAGGTGCTCCTTCGGGCGCTTGAGGCTCGAGGAGCCCGCCCAGTTCTCGTCGCGCAGCCACTGGGGACGGCTCGGGTGCGCCATGTCCGCCTGGGAGAGGTGGAACTCGGCCGTGCCGTCTCGGTCGCCGACGGCCGACTCGATGAGCGTGGTGAAGCGATCGAAGCCGCGGGCGCGGATGGCCGCGACGTTTCGCGGGTCGGGCTCGAAGCTGAACAGGCGGCAGTTGGGCAGCAGCCCGCGGAGCTTGTACGAGTCGGACCCGTCGTGCGCGCCGATCTCGATCACGGTCAGCGGAGCGCCGCGGTCGAGAAGTGATGCGAGGACCTCGTAGATGTTCTGCACGGGGAACTCCTGGGGGCCAGGGGGTGTCGTGGCGCGCATCGCGGGCCCGGCATGCCGATTCGGCGTTCCGCGCGGGACGGGGCGAGAAGAGGTCCGGCGGGCCACGTCGGGCGCAATTCCGGCCGGGAACCGCGGCGTTGTGGCGGGGGGCGGTCAATCATCCCGCATGGCGCACCTGGCCGTGATCGGGGGCGGGAACATGGGACGGGCGATCCTCGTTGGCGCGGTCCGCGCCGGGGTGCTGGCCGCGGCCGACGTCAGCGTCGGCGAGCCGCGCGAGGACAAACGGGCCATGCTCGAAGCCGAAGGCATCGCCGCGTTCGCGACGGCGGGCGAAGCCGTGACCCAGCTCGATGAGGGCGGGCAGGTGCTGCTCGCCGTGAAGCCTCAGGTTCTCGCCGCGGTCGCCGCCGAGCTCGCCGGGGGTGACGCGGACGAACGCATCGCCCTCGAGAACCGCGTGGTCATCTCGATCCTCGCCGGCGTGCGGAGCGAGGTCGTGCGCACGGCGCTCAGCAGGGACGGGCGCGAAGGACCGCGCGTGGTCCGCGTGATGCCCAACCTTCCCGCCGCGATCGGGATGGGCGCGACGGCCGTGAGCATGGGGGCCGGGGCCCGCCCCGGCGACGAGGCCTACGCGGCGTCGCTGTTTCAGGGCGTGGGACCGGTGGTGGTGACGCTGCCCGAAGCGCTGATGGACGCGTTCACCGCCGTGGCTGGGAGCGGCCCGGCGTACCTGTTCCTGCTCGCGGAGGCGATGATCGCCGGGGCCCGGCGCGTGGGACTCGACGAAGCCACCGCGCGCTCGGCGGTGATTCAGACACTCGCCGGATCGAGCGCGATGCTCGCGGCGGACATCCGCGACCCTGCGGAGCTGCGTGCGGCGGTCACCAGCAAGGGCGGCACAACCGAGGCGGCCATGGACGTGCTGCTGGGCGAAGGCGTGATCGAAACGTGGGCCAAGGGGATCGAGGCCGCACGGGATCGGGGAAGGGAATTGGGACGGATGGCGGAGGGTTGAGTCTTCAGCCCCGCTCAAAAATCCCTTCGCATAAACACCACGCACGCAATCCCCAGAATCACCGCCTCGAACGCCAGCGACGTCCCGATCACCCAACCCACCGACCGCGACCGGTTCGCCGATTCGATCCGCGCCTGCATCTCCCGCATGTTGATCGGCGCATCGCTGAAGATCCCCCCCGACGGCCCGCTCATGTCGCGATCGGGCGGCATGAACTTCTTGAGGTCCTCTTCGCTCAGCAGGTTGCGCCCGAGCAGCTCGATCGTCTCGGTGGTCTTCGGGAGGATCGTCTTCGCCTTGAACAGGCGTCCCTGCCAGGTGATCCAGGTCTCGACGTTCCGCTGCTCCTTCTCGAGGTCCACGCGGCGCTTGTCGAGCGCCCCCTGCGTCGGCGCCGTCGGCGCCGCCTCGCCCTCCTTGGGCTCCGGAAGCTTCTCGACCTCCTTCGCCACTTGCGCCTCGAGGTGCCCGATCATCCGCGTGAGCGACTCGACCCGCAGCTCGGACGTGATCTTCTGGCTCAGCAGGATCTGCTCCGCCGAGTGCACCCCGAAGATCCCGAACCACAGGAGCAACGTCAGCAGCAGCGACGCGATCGTCGACCGCGTCAGCAGCCCCAGCAAGGCGCACATGCAGAACAGGTAGCTGAAGAAGCACACCACGATCGGCACGGCCAGGAAAATCCGGAACTCCCACGTCCCGCCCCGCACGCCGATGACCACGAACGACGCGACCGTGAACACCACCACCTGCAGCGTCGCGAAGAGCAATCCGGTGAGGAACTTCGTGATGAAGAGACGCGACCGCGAGATCGGCTTCGACAGGCTCAGCTCGATGGACCCCGACGCGACGAAGTCCGGGATGATCCCCGCCGTCGAAATCAGGGCGAGAATCGCCGCGATCCACGTCAGCCAGATCGGGATCGCCACCTGCGAGAAGATGAACTTGTACAGGAGGTCCGGGCTGAACCGCTTGCTCGTCACCATCGGCGTGTCGAACTCGAACCACAGCACCGTGAGCCCCCGCGGCCCGATGCCGAAGATCGCCATCGCCCCCACCACCAGCAGCGAGATCACCAGCACAAACCAGAACAGCCGCTTGGCGTTCAGCTCGCGGTACGCGTCGAGGAAGATGGCGGCCGTCTGGCGCACGATGATGGTCATGCCCCGGCCCCCCCACTCCGGCCAGCCCCGCGCCGTTTGCCCGGCATCGCCGCCCCCGGCGCCAGCTCCTTCCCCGTCGTCGGATCGACCACGGCCTGCATGAACAGGTCCTCCAGCGTCGGGCGCACCGGACGCACCGAGCGGATCGTCGCCCCCTTGGCCCGCAGCGCATCGATCACCCACTGCACCCGCTCGGCGTCCGGCGTGCCGATCCGCAGCGTGTGACGGTCGATCTCCGCCCACTCACCCGTCGACAGCGTTCCGCGAGCCCCGACACGCCGTGCCAGCGGCGTCGCGACAGGCTCCGATGCAAGCGCCGGCAACCCCGGCGCCACCGCCGTCAGCAGCGCCACCGCCGCCCGGTCATCCGTCGCCGCGACCTCGATCTCGTACCGCTGCTGGTCGCGCGTGAGCTCGTCGATCGTGCCCTGGCTGGTGACCAGCCCCTGCACCATGATCGCGACGCGGTCGCACACCATCTCGAGTTCGCTGAGCAGGTGCGAGTTGAGGAACACCGTCTTGCCCTGGGACTTGAGGTGCGAGAGCAGGTTGCGGATATCGCGCCGTCCCACGGGATCGACGCCGTCGGTCGGCTCGTCGAGAAGAACAAGCTCGGGGTCGCTGACGAGCGACTGCGCGATCCCCAGCCGCTGGCGCATGCCCTTGGAGAAGCTCTTGACCCGCTTGTCCGCCCAGTCGTGCAGCCCGACCAGGTCGAGCAGCTCACCGGCCCGGGCCCGGCGCGTCGACCGATCGACCCCGGCGAGTGCGGCGAAGTGATGGCACACCTGGCGTGCCGTGAGGTATTCCGGGAAGCGGTGATGCTCGGGCAGGTACCCGACCCGCGCGAGCGAAGGCTTCGCCCCCACCGGGCGTCCCAGCAGATTTCCACGGCAGCGCGTCGGGCGCACCACCGTCATCAGGATCTTGACGAGCGTCGACTTCCCCGCCCCGTTCGGCCCCAGCAGCCCGAAGATCTCCCCACGGTGCACACCCATGGAAACCCCGCGCAGCGCATGCACGCGCCCGCGGTACACCTTGGCGACGTCGGTGAGGTCGATGGCGAGGTCGGCTGACGATGATGCGGCGAGTGTGGCCATTCGGGTGCGGAGTGTACCGGGAAAGGGCGGCGACGGGTGCGGGCGGTGCGGGGGGCCGGCCCCCTCTCCCTCGCGGCTTTGAACGAGGCAGATGTGCAAGGGGGCCGGATGAGGGCTCCTGCCTTCACTTCCTTCTCCTTCAACCCTCGTGAGTTTCAACGCGGCGTTGGTTGACCACGCCCATACCATCCGTGTTGCCCCTGCCCGGGGGCGACCGTCAGAAGTCCGAGACCCCATGCCCAACGAACGCGATCAATCGATGAGTGCCGGCGCCGGCAGCGGCCCCGGCGAAGCCGTCGGCAAAGCCGCGGTCATGGTGCGCAACCTGATGGCCGGCGGCACACCCCAGCGCGAGCTGCTCACCCGTCTGGCCGCCGCCGGCGAGGTCCTCGCCGGCACCGGCTCGGTGGTGTCGATCCTCGTCCTCGACACTGATGGCCTGCTCCGCAACGGCGCATCACCCAACCTCCCCGCCGACTACCTCGACAGCATCGACCGCCTCAAGCCCGACGCCCGCGTCGGCACCTGCGCCGCCGCCGCCGCCACCGGCTGCGTCGTCATCACCCCCGACTTCTGCGCCGACGACAAGTGGACCGAGCTGCGCCACCTGCCCCTCGCCCTCGGGTTCGTCGGCGCGTGGAGCTGCCCCATCAAGGCCGACGACGGGCGCGTGCTGGGCACCTTCGGCACCTACTACCGCGAGCACCGCTCCCCCTCCGCGCAGGAGCGTGAAGGCGTCGAGGTGCTCGCAGCCGCGGCAGCGGTCGTGCTCGGAAGGTAAGTCCTCCCCCCTGCCCCCCACCCCCACCCCCACTCCCTCGCGACAGAGCCACGAGGGAGCAGGGGCGTGCATGGCGTCTCAGGTTCACTTCGCCGCCGGCAGAGTCGCCATCACGCGGTTCGTCAGATCGGCATACTCCTTGCCGCCGTCGTGCGCGCTCAGGGCGTCGAGGATGAGCGTCGCCGCCACGCCGGTGGAGTCGAGCGCTCCCGGGTTGAGCGCCTGCGGGCCCATCGACAGTTTCTTGAAGTCGGGCCTCAGGTTCTGCGTCAGGTATTCACACACCGCGCGGTACGCCGGAGCGTGCCCCTCGTTGACGGCCGTGCCGTGCGTCGGGTCCTTGATCTTCGATTCGTCGGGCTGGAACAGGAAGCCCGCGCCCTTGCCGAGCAGGCCGAGCCCCAGCAGCATGTACGTGAAGCACCGCTCACGCCACGACTGGTTGTACGACCGGATCACGCCGCGGGTGTTAAAGGTGCCGGTCGAATTCTGCTGCATCAGCACGCTGCTCGGCGCGAGCGGGTGCTTGTCGAACAGGCCGTAGACCGGGATCCACGAGTCCGAGCTGCCCAGGTGCACGGCGTTGGCGGGATACCCCGCCGCGTCCATGAACGTGGCGCACATGAAACACGACGCGAGCTTCGGCGTGATGTCACCGGCAACCACCTCGTACGGGCGATAGCTCGGCCCGTGCGCCGCGGCGGCGTAGATCGCCTGGATCATGCCGTGCGTGTAGCCGAGCACGCCGTCCTTGGTCGTGGCCACCGCGGTCGGATCGGCTTCCTTGAGGTCGAGCGCGGTATTGGCGACGCTCGTGGTGTACGACGGCATGGCCGGCTTCCCGGGGTTCAGCGCGCCCCAGGGCTTGCCCTGAGCCCCGGGCGGGCACCAGCGCGGGTGCAGGTTCTCGAGGGCAGGGTCGTTGTCGGCCCAGGTGTGCGACATCACGGTCTGGGCCGTGGGGAACGGCCCCTCGGCCGGGCCCAGGTCGAGCGGCGCGTAGAGGCTGGCGTCCTGGGGCCCGACGGGTGTCCACTTGTCCTGGAGCGTCAGCCGCTTTTCGACGACCGCCTGGTTCCCCGTCCCGGTCTTGCGGACCTGGATGCCGTCGGGGCGGATCTGGCTCCCGTCCTTGAGCACCTTGGTCCCGTCGAGCAGAACAACGACAACGGGCTGGCCCCACGCGGTCTGAGGCTCAACAGGCGGAGTTCCGCGCGTCTCGTGGCCGTTGATCAGGCTGCGCGACCGGTTGTCGTCGGCCATCCCGGTGTAGGCGCCGGGCCCGACGTAGAGCTGGTTGTGGAAGAGGCCGCCCTGCTGACTCGTGACGATGTTCTTGTACAGCGCCGCGCCGGCATTCGTGAGCACGGCGTCGCCCGGTGGCTCGGGCCGTGTCTGAACGCCGAGCGGCTTGTCGACGGTCGGCGCCGTGTCGCCGGCCATCAGGTACACGCCCTGGATGAAGTCCGGGTGGTTCGGGTCGCTGGTCATCGGCGACGGCTTGGTGCGGACCTGGGTGGTGACCTCCGGCCCCAGGAGCTGCTGGATGCTCTTGGCGACGCTGGTGAGATTCGGCAGGTTCTTCTCCTTCGCGGTGAAGAGCACCTCCTCTCTCTGCTGGACGTGGTACGCCGCATACCCGACGACCAGCGCCGTCAGGATGACGTCGGCTTCTTTCTGGACATCGCCCAAGCCCTTGTCGGTCACGATTCCGGTGGTGGTTCTGACGGCCATGGCGGGTTCCTTTTGATGTGCGGCGTCCGCCCGAGCGTGAGCGGGGTGCGGGGGGGCCGCGTGCGGGAAAAATCACTGGGATCACAAGCGGGAACGGATCACGAGCCGGTGGTGGCGGCGGCGGCCTGCGGCTGGCCGGTGTTCTGCGTCGGTTCGACCGGCGTTGTGTCGTCGCCGGCGGCGGTGAGGAACTTGCCGGGGTAGTACTTCGCCACCCACATCTGCGCGAGCTGCGACGCGGTGATCGGCTTGAGGAAGTAGTTGATCGGGGCGCCGAAGGCCGTGCCGTCGGCGCTGGCCGCGCCCGACGCGGCGTCGACATACGCCTGCATCGCCTGCATCAGGGAGTTGACGTCGAGCATCTGGTTCTGTCGCTCGTCGGTGTTGGCGAGGCCCGTCATCACGCTCTCGATCTTCGCGTGCTCGAAGGCCTGGAGCTGGGCGCCCGTGCGGGCGGCGCTGGCGGAGGCCTCGACGGATTTCTGCTCGGAGGTCGTCGCGTTCTGGAGCGTCGCGAGCTTGTCCCCCATCTGTTTGGCGTCGAACTCGGCGAAGACCTGGACGCCGGCCTTCACGGAGTTGGACTTGATCGACGGGATGTTGCCGATCACCACCATGCTCACGTGCGAGGTGATCTTCTGTGTGCTCAGGAGGCGCTTGGCGTCCGCGGCGAACGAGGCGTCGACGCCGAAGCCCCCCTGCGCGCCGGCGAAGAACAGGCCGGTCTCCATCTGGGCCTGGATGCTCGACGCCGCGGACATCATCGTCTGCGTGGAGGTGGTGTCGTCGGCCTGCAGTACGTGGACCA
The DNA here is from genome assembly GCA_964564695.1 of uncultured Phycisphaeraceae bacterium. Taxonomy (GTDB): domain Bacteria; phylum Planctomycetota; class Phycisphaerae; order Phycisphaerales; family UBA1924; genus CAZMCC01. Next base: position 21,509 of record CAZMCC010000045.1, read on the forward strand.
TGCCGATGAACGACGACCCGTACTCGACGCCGGAGAGGAGGGTGAGGGATTTCTCGGTCGGCGTGTCCTGACGGAGGGCGATCTCCATGAGCGAGGCGGGGTTCTGCGGGTTGATGAGGTCCCCGGGATAGGCCTTGTTCCAGACGCGGATGGCCTTGTCGACGTCGAGGACGAAGGGGGCGAAGACCGCGACCTGCTTGTGAGTGCACGCGCAGGTGATGATGAGGGTGCCCTGAATGTCGTGGTGCTGGCGCTGCTTGGAGATCTGGCTCTGCACCGAGGCGGTGGCATTCATGCTCTGGTCGGTGCCCAGGTCCTCGGTGGCCTCGCTGACGAAGCTCTTGATGGCCTCCATCGCGTTGGTGGCGGACTCCTCGTTGCCCTCGAACGAGAAGTACTGGGCGTCGAGCTTGATGCTGTCGGCGCCCAGGGGGAGCATCTTGAGGGCGGACTTGTTGTAGTCGATCGGGCTCTCGATCGTGTCGGTCACGGCCCGCAGCGTGCCGCGGAGCTTGGCCACCTGCGGGAGGGCCGCGAGCCGGGCTTTCACGAGGTTCGCCGCCGCGGCGGAGACGGCCTTCTTGGCCTCCGTCAGCGACTTGCCGAGATCGGTGGTGTCGATCTTCATCGTCCCCATCTCGTCCATGGTGAGGGTGAGGCTGCGGAGCGTGAGGATCGCGTCGTTGAGCTCGTCCTGGGCCGCGTCGACCGGGGCCTGGACGGTCGCGATCTGCTCGAGAATCTTGAGTTTCGGCAGCGGAACAAGGTTGCCCAGCACGAGCGACGGGTCGTACGGAATGGTCGACGGCACAGCACACCTCCTCAGGTGGTCCCTCGCCTCCCCGGATCACGTGCACGAAACTAATGAAGCAACATTGTAATGATCATCGAAATTCACCGCAAGCGACAAATGCTCATTTTTTGCTTGTTTTCTCGGTTGTTTTGCACCGAACGCGTCGTCCAACAATTGATCCCCGCTCCCGGTTTCACACTCAGTTTTGAACATAACTCCCAGCAACCCCACATTCACCATCTTGACACCCGCGCCCAACAAACTGTGTGTGCGCCGGGTGCGTTCCCACGCGCCCGGACTTTCCGCTCTCAGTTCGCGACGGGTTCGTCACCGACACGGGCTGTTCGAGGATGGTGGAGTGCGCGCCCGCCACGGGGCTTCGACGGGGCGACGACGGCGGCAGCCCGCTCATCTCGTGCGTGAACAGCACGTTCACGCTGGTGCCGGCGCCGTCGGTGCTGGGGGTGCTGTTCGGCGGCGTGATGCTGACGGGGCGGCGGAGGTGGTGAGACCGTGCCATCGAAGTCGGCTTCCCACTTCGATGAGCCCCAGACCCGGCAGCATCGAAGTCGGAGGAACCGACTTCGATGGCACGGATATGGTTGCCCGCATGACCACGACCGCCACGCCCCCCGCCCCCGTCCCCTCCTCGCGCAAGCTCCACCGCGTCCTCGACGCGACCAAGCCGATCCTCAAGGTCGACGACCTCGCCGTGTCCTTCCAGACCGGCGGCGGGGCCGGCCCCCGCGTGCAGGCCGTCGACGGCGTGCGGATGAGCGTCTACCCGCGCCAGACCCTCGCCGTCGTCGGCGAATCCGGGTGCGGCAAGAGCGTGACGGCGATGAGCACGCTGCACCTGATCCCGCGCCCGCCCGGCAACTTCGACCGCGGCCAGGCCGTCTTCCAGACCGACCACGGGCCGCGCGACCTGCTCGCCATGAGCGAGCGCGAGATCCGCTCCATCCGCGGCAACGAGATCGCGATGATCTTTCAGGAGCCGATGACGAGCCTGAACCCGGTGTTCACCATCGGCGACCAGATCCTCGAGGCCATCCTCCTGCACCAGCGCGTCAGCGTCGACGAGGCCCGCCAGATCGCGGTGCAGTCGATGAAGGACGTCGGCATCCCCAAGCCCGAAGAACGCCTCGCGGCCTACCCGCACCAGTTCTCCGGCGGAATGCGCCAACGCGTCATGATCGCCATGGCCCTCGCGTGCCAGCCCAAGCTCCTGCTCGCCGACGAGCCGACCACGGCCCTCGACGTGACCATCCAGGCCCAGATCCTCGAGCTGCTCCGCGAGATCCAGCGACAGCGCGGCATGGGCATGATGCTCATCACGCACGCGCTGGGGGTGGTGGCGGAGAACGCCGACGTGGTGTGCGTGATGTACGCGGGCCGCGTCGTCGAGTACGCGAACGTGTACGAACTGTTCGATCACCCGCTCCACCCGTACACGCGCGGGCTGCTCAACAGCATTCCCAAGCTGGCGGAGAACCGCGAGCGGCTCGTGACGATCCGCGACGTGGTGGACAACCCGGCCGAGTTTCAGCGGCTCAGCGGGGCGGACAAGGGCGTGCGCCCGTGGTGGCCCTGGCACGAGCCGCCGAAGGATTTGGCCGCGAAATCGGGCCCGGGCGGCGACTACGTGCTCGAGGAAGTGCGGCCCGACCACTGGGTCGGGCTGTGGCGGACGGAGGCGGTCAAAGACTTGCAGCCGCGGTTCCCGGATCTGGAGTTCCGGGTCGGGAGCTGAGGAACGGTCAGGCCGGGCTTTTGCACATTGGCGGCCTGAGCCGGCTGGAACGGGAACTTCCGTGCCACGGGCGGCGTTCGGCGTGCTGGGGCGGGCTGTCGAAACCCGTAAGTGGCTGCAATTTCTGACTTTACGATCATTTTTTCGAGTGCAAGGAACGCGCTTAGATCGTGTAAGTCCCTTCATCTGGGCTTCAGGTTGAAGTTGTCCACAGGTTCCACACCGCCCTATCCGGGTTTACAGGTGCCCAGTTTGTTGACCCGATAACGACCCGCGTGCGCGTCGCATTTGTCTTGGATGATCGCTTTCTCCGGCGTGAGCACGGCCTGATCGGCCGGCTCGAAGTCGGCTTGGCCGACGAGGGGGCCCGGGTCGTCCGCGTCGTGCCCACCGAAGTCGCCGGGCTGGTCCCGGCCGGGATCGCCGCCCGGGAGGTCGCGTTCGAGGCCGGGTCGATGGGGATGGGGACCGGGGCGGCCGCTCGACAGGCGGGGGAAGCCATCGCCGATGCGTGGGACGAGGGGGGCGTGGCGCCGGAACTGGATGTGGTGCACGCGTTCGGCGAGGACTCGTGGCGGGTGGCGGAGGAACTGGCCGAGCTGTGCGGGGCGGGGCTGGCGCTCGAGGCGTGGCGCCCGGGGTCGGTGGCGAAGGCGGTTGCGGTGGCGACTCGGCGGCCGCGGGGGATTGGACGGCGCGGTGGGTCGGTGGTCGTGACGCTGGCGGGGTCGGGCCTGTCGACGCTGGTGGAGCGGCAGACGGCCCGCGGCGGGGCGCCGCTGCGGGCCTATGTGACGGAATGGGGAGTGCACACGCCGCACGTGGTGCGGGGGCACATGACGCCGAGTGACTCGGTGAGCCTGGCGCTGGTGTACGACGATGACGATGCGGGGGCGAGCGAGGCGGTGCTGGGGGCGGTGGCGCAACTGGCGCGCCGGTTCCCGCGGCTGCTCGTGTTCGTGCCGGGGGAAGGGAACGCTGGGGGCGTGTGGAGCGCGGCACGGAAGCTGGGGATTCTCGATCGCGTGAGTTTGGTCGGGGCGGTCGAGGGGCATCGCGAGCCGCTCCTGCACGTGGATGTGCTGGCGATGGCCTCAGCGAGAGGGGAGCATCGGAGCCTGACCCTGGATGCCATGGCGAGCGGGGTGCTCGTGGTCTCGCGCGAGGATGCGGCGCTGGATTACCTGCTCGAGGGGCAGACGGCGAAGCTCGTGAAGCGGCACGACGCGGCGGCGTGGAGCGAGGCGCTGGGGTGGGCGCTGGATGATCCTGAGGCCGCGGCCAAGCTGTGCGAGAGTGCGCGGGCGTTCACGCGGGATACGCGGACGGCGGCGGCGCAGGTGAGCAGCGTGCTTCGGGTGTATCGGGGGATGAGCGGGGAAGTGGAGTAGGTGTGGGGTTGACGGTCGTTGATGCAAAGGGGCGACGGCGGCGGGTGTATTCGCCGCTGGCGGATGTGCTGTATCCGCCGTTCATCGCATCGATGGATGGGGTCACGCGACGGTCGATCCGGCTGGACGCGTTCAAGCTCGGGAACTACGGGGATGTTGATGCTGCACGCCAGCGCAGGAGGGAACTCCTGGTGTTCGCCACGCAGGGCGTTCTGCTCGGCGGGGTGACGGGCTGGCTGTTCGGGCCGGTGTTCGGGGCGATCACGGCGCTCCTGGCCTCAGTGCCTGTGGTGATCTCGGCGGTTCGGCTGGGGTGCTCGTTCTATCCGGCGCAGGCGCTGCCGGTGGTCGCGGCGATGATCCGGCATCGGCGGTGCCCGGCGTGTGCGCATTCGCTGCTGGCGGGCGAGGACGGGTCGGGAACGCTGAGTTGCGGGGAGTGCGGGGCGGTGTGGAACGAGGATGTGAGTGAGTGGTTGCTGACGGGGGGTGGGGTGGAGCTGCACGGAGGGGGGAAGGGAGAGGAAGAGGATGAGGCGGGGTGAGCTTGCCGGGGTCACCCTGGCCGTGCCACCGAGTGCCGCGGCTTTGAGCGGCTCTCGGTGCTTCTTTGCGGGTGCCGTCGGTCCGCCTGACCGCTGGGCTCGCGTGACAGCGACGCTTTCGGCGCCCGGTTCGACTTCATCTATTCGCAAACGATGCCCAACGCACCGAGAGCCGCCCAGAGCGGCGGCACTCGGTGGCACGGGCCGTTGAGAAAACGTCACTCGCTTGCGCTCGCGGCTCTTATCAAGGCGTCCAGCGTTTGGGCGGCTTTGCCGTTGGCGATCGCGGCCGTTGCCATACTCACGCCTTCGGTGATGTCCTTGGCGACACCCGCGACGAAGAGGGCGGCGGCGGCGTTCAGGGCCACGATGTCGGCGGCGGGGCCGGGCTTGTTGGCGAGAATCGCGCGGATGATGTCGGCGGACTCGGCGACGGAGGTCGTCGTGAACTGGGCCGGGTGCGCCGGGGGCAGCGTGTGGGAGATCGGGTAGGGGTGGACGTCGGTGTGCTCGACGAGCCAGGCGCGGTTGGGGGCGGTGGTGGTGAGCTCGTCGAAGCCGTCGTCGCTGGTAACCACCAACGCTCGCTTGGTGCCGACCTTCGCGAGGGTGTGAGCGATGATCTCGGCGTTGCGCCGGCTCCAGGTGCCCACAAGCTGTCTCGTGGCGCCGGCGGGGTTGCACATCGGACCGAGCAGGTTGAAGATCGTGGGGAAGCCCAGGCTCTTGCGCGGGGCCGCGGCGTGTTTCATCGCGGGGTGGTGGTTCACGGCGAAGCTGAAGCAGACGCCGGCGCGTTCGAGGCAGCGGGTCTGCTGCGCGGGCGTCGCGTCGACGTTGACGCCGAGCGCTGCGAGGACTTCGGCGGAACCGCGCCCGGTGCGCGAGCGGCCGCCGTGCTTGGCGACGAGGACGCGCCCGGGTGCGGCGGCGGCGGTGACGAGCGCGGCGGCGGTGGAGATGTTGAAGGTCTTGGGGGCGCCGCCGGTGCCGCAGGTGTCGAGCAGGACGGGACCGCCTTGGGCTTCCGTGGGAATGGAGGACGGACGCGCGACGGGCACGGCGTGGGCTCGCATGGCGGCGACACCGGCGGCGAGTTCGTCGATCGTGGGGCCGCGGGAGGCGATGAGGGCGAGGGCGGCGCCGACCTGGATCTCGTTGACCTCGCCACAGAGGACGAGGTCGAAGAACTCGCGGGCCCGCGCTGGGGGGAGCGGGGCGAGGGTGAGGAGTTCGGCGAGGAGGGATTGGGTGGGGGTCATGGGGAGGAATGAGGATGTGGAAAGCAAGGCAGTAGGAGGAAGACAGAAGACAAAGGCTGCAGAGGGAGGTAGAGGCGGGCGAGGCGCCCGCGGAGGGGACGGAGCCCTCACCCCTGCCCTCTCCCTTGGTCAAAGTACCAAGGGAGAGGGGGAGGTCATTGTAATTCTCGGCCGTGGGAGAGAACGGGATCAACCTTCGGGGGACCCGGTCGTAGAATTTGGCATGGAGCGCACACGGCGGGTGGCGGCGGCGGCTCGGCGGCGGTTGATGGTTGTGCGTGGGGTTGCGCTTTCCGGGCCGCTCATGCTGGGTGGGGCGGTCGTGGGCGCGGGGGTGGCGACGGTGGCGCGGGGGCTGGGGTGGGAGTGGCCCTGGTGGGCGATTGTGAGCGCGGGGCCGGTGGCAGGTCTGCTGGCGGCGGCGGGGGTGGCGTGGGCACGGCGGCCGGGGTTGCTCAGTGCGGCGGCGAGTGTGGATGATGCGCTGCGGCTGCGCGATGGGCTGGGGAATGGGCTCGCGCTGTCAAGAGTCTCGCCGATCGATCCGTTTGCGGCGGCGGCGATTGAGGACGCCGAGCGAACGGCGGCGAAGGTGGATCCGCGCCGCGCGGGGGACGTGAAGTTCGGGTGGTCGTGGTGGGTGTGGCCGATCGCGAGCGGGGCGGCGGCGGCGGTGATGCTGCTGGCGCCGGCGGGGTTTCTGGGATCGAACGCCGGGGCGACGGCCGCGGCGGCGACGAAGGACGCGGAGGCGCGGCGGGCGCTCGCGGAGGACGTGAAGAAGACCGTCGAGACGCTGCGCGAGCGGGAGCGCGAGGAGACGTCGCGGCCCGATCCGGCGCTGGCGCGGCGACTGGATGATCTTGTCGAGCTGCAGAAAGAGCTTGAGCGGGCGGACGCGGGGACGCCCGCGAACCCGGACTCCCCCACTTCCACTCCGACCGAGGAAGCACGCGAGAAGGCCGCGGCGTCGATGCTCGATGCGGCGAAGCGCGTCGAGGAGCGGGCGGCGCAGGCGGAGCGCGAGGCGAAGGAACTGGAGCGGCGGCTGGGGGCGATGAAGGACTCGAAGGGGGCGAAGGGGACGCCCGCTGGTGGGGATGCGGGTGGCGAGCCGGGGGATGCGGGCGAGTCGGTGGAGTCGGCGCTGAACGAGGGGGATCTGCCGGCGGCGGCGCGGGCGGCACAGACGCTGTCAAAGGACGCGAAGCAGATGACGCCGTCGGAGCGTGCGAAGGCGGCGGAGTCGCTCGAGCGGATGGCGGAGCAGATGCGGGCGATCGAGGCGGCGCGGCGGTCGGACGAGCAGGACGCGGCCAAGGCGGCGGGATCAGGGGAGAAGAAGGGGACCGATGGGGCGCGCAAGGAACAACGTGAGAGTTTGCGCGAGCGGATGGAGTCGATGGGGCTCACGCCCGAGCAGGCCGAGAAGGCGATGAACACGCCCAGCGCGGAGGAGGCGAGCAAGCGCCTGCGCGAGGCGGGTGCGTCGGAGGACGCGGCGTCGTCGATGGGGAAGCAGGCGGCGGAACTCGAGCAGCAGCGGCGTGCCGAGGAAGCGGCGAAGAAGGAGAGCGAGAATCTCGAGCGCGACCTCCGGCGTGCGGCGGAACAGCTGCGGAGCGAGCCGGGCGAAGAGAAGCCGAGCCAGGGCGAGAAGCAAGGTGAGGGACAGAAGCAAGGCGAAGGGCAGAAGCAGGGCGAAGGTCAGAAGCAGGGCGAGGGGCAAAAGCAGGGCGAAGGGCAGAAGCAGGGCGAAGGGCAGAAGCAGGGTGAAGGGCAGAAGCAGGGCGAAGGGCAGAAGCAAGGCGAAGGGGATAAACAGGGACAGCAGCCCGGAGCCGGCGAGAAGACCGGGGGGGACAAGGAAGGCGGCGCGGACGGGCCACTACCGAGTCCCGAGGATCTGCCGGCCGATGCGCTCAAGGCGCTCGAGGAGCGGCTCAAGAAGATGAGCGAAGGGCGCGGCGATGCGCAGCGCGATCAGGAGCGGGCGAAGGAACTCGCCGAGCGGGCCCGGAAGATGCTCGAGAGCGCGGATCCCAAGACGGTCGAGAAGTGGGAACGGTGGGCGCGGGAAGCAATGAAGGACCAGCCCCCGCCCACGCCGCCGCCGCAACCCCCGCAGGGCGGCGCCGAGAAGCCGCAGGACTCGCAAGGCGGTCCGGGCGAGGACAAGAAGCCCGAGAGCGGCCCGAACGAGGACGGTTCCACTCCGCCACCCCTCCCGGCACCATCGAATGATCCACGCGTAAAGCCGCCGCCGGGTGAAGGCGATAGTGGCGGCCCAGGCGGCGACCCCAAGGATCTCACGGAGCAGCGCGGCGAGGGCAAGGGCAATCCGGGCGAGCGCAGGAGTCTCCCCACCTCCC
>CAZMCC010000046.1:0-19262 GCA_964564695.1 uncultured Phycisphaeraceae bacterium
CCGAACCCTCCGCGCTCGACTGGCCGCCGCCGCCGTTGGTGCCCCCGCCCGCGCGGGCATAGGAGCCGAACGTGGTGGCCGACCCCGGGAGCCCCGGACTGCCGTTGGTGCCGTTGGCGGTCTGGACCGCCCCGCCCGTGGCCCCGCCGTTGACGACGGTCACGGTGCACGACGCGACCACCGACGCGGCGAGGGAAAAGAACGTGTGGCCCCCTCCGCCGCCGCCGCCGCCCGCGCCCTGGGCCGCGCTGTTGGGCCCCTTGCGGCCCGAGCCGCCGCCCGCGCCCTGGCCGATCAGCACGCCGTTGACCACCGAGGCGTTGGCGGGCTTGGTCCACCCCGCCGTCGAGGTAAAGACCTGGATGTTGATGAGGCTGGGGAGCCGCGCGAAGTCGAGCGAGCCCGAGGTGAGCTTGGCGGCGCTGAGGTCGGGGATATCCCCCGCCACCAGCGAGCGGAACGCCGGCACGGCGTCGGCCCCCACCGTGGGCCCGGCGAACACCTTGCCCGCCGCCTGGGTGTCGAAGGTCACGACGAACGTGCCCGCGCCCGTGATCGACCCGGGCGTGATATCGAACACCCCCGACGGCATGGTGAGCCCGACGCTGGTCACCGTCCCGGGCGCGGCGAGGATGCCCGTGTTGAGGGTGTCGATCGCCGCCGCGAGCTCGCGGACGGCGCGTTCGACCTCCATCGGGCTTTTGCCGTCGATCCGCCCGTTGACCAGGCCGCGCTCTGCCACGTGGGGAAGTCTCCGGTGGGGAGTGGGGGGTTATCCGAGGTTGGCGCCGATGATGGCGTTCACGATGTGGTCGGCGACGTCGCTCTTGAACTGCAGGCCCATCCGGGTGCCCGCGGGCACGAACAGGCCGCCGTACTTCTCGAAGTACATGTCGATGGTGAACGAACCGCGCGACGCCGCGAAGGCCCCCTCAATGCCCGGGAACTCGTCCCCGTTCCTCAAGGTCGAGTCATACGCGGTGGGCTCGGTGGTCCACGCCGACGCCGCGCGGCCGGCCGCAAGCGCAAGGCCAGTCGGCAGCGCCTCGGCCGTGCGGTTGGGGTGCACGTGGATCTCCGCCGTGCCCGCGGCCGCTCCGAGCGTGCCCGCGCTGGTCTGGCGGATGAACCGGAACCGGTCCTGGCCCGTCGTCGTGCCCTCGCTGTAGAGCGAGACGTGCCGCAGGATCAGCGGAATGTTGGTCGGCGCGGTCACCTGCAAAACGGTTTTCCACGCCGCCGAGTCGGTCTGAACGCCGTGAACACGAAGCTTGTAGTCCATCGCTGAATCTCCGGTTAGAACTCCGCCATGCTTCCGTCGCTGTCGCCATAGCCGGGGTAGAAGGGACCGCCCCCGCCGCCTCCGCCGCCGCCCCCACCACCCGCGCTGCCGCCGTCGCTCGTTGTCAGAATGTCCACATACGACGTCTCGGCGAGAAGCTCGTCGGTGGGCCGCTCGTACACCTGGGCCGCGCCCGAATCCGCCGTCAGCGTGCCGCCCCCGCCGCTCCCCGCGTCGAACTCGGTCTCGGGCGTCGCCACCACCGCCTCGGCGATCGTCGGCGGAGCCGTGGCCGCCCGGCGCCGGTGCGTCCTGGGCTCGCGCACGAAGGTCCGCTGGATCTCCTCGATCGAGAAGTTTCCATCGGCCGCCTCGCTCGTGATCACCGCCACCATCGCCGGGGCCCGCGCCGTGCGCCCGATCCGGGTCCGGCCCGGCCCGCACGTCTTGCTCCACGCCATCCGGCGCCCGGAGCCCGAATACGCCTCCTGGGCGGTCTGGCCGGTCCACAGCTCCACCTCGAACGCGCCCGCGTCGTCGCCCGCGGTGATCTCGAGCTCGGTGAGCGTGTGCTCGTACTGCTGATCCCCGTCGGCGAAGAGCGCGAGGGGGAGGCTGACGGGGATCGGCGTCCCGTCGTCGGTGCTCTGGGTCTTGTCGAACTCGCGGATGTAGCCGTCGCGGCAGATGAACACCATGCGCCCGCGCCAGATCGTCGCCGCCATCGGCTCCATCTCGAGCGGGTAGGTCTCGGGGTAGAAGCCCCCGGCGCCGGGGGCGAAGTTGCCGACCCGCTCGTCGTAGAACAGGTGCGTCGCCGGCGTCGTCGCGTTCGCCCGGGACATGAAAATGTGCACGCCCTGGGAGTTGGGGTCCCGGATCACGATCGGCGAGCAGCGGGCATCGCTCACGTCGACGCGGACGATCTCAGTGAGCACCGGGAGCGACAGGTTCACGAAGCTGCGCCCGGCGATGAAGCCCCACCCGGCCCGCGTGTGGGCGAGGATCTTGTCCCCGTCGGTGACCCAGAAACAGTCTTTGGAAATGACCCCGGTGTCGGTGCTCACGACGTCGAGCGCCACCGGCCCGCTCGGATCGCCCGCGAGCCGCCAGATGCTCGAGACGCACCCGATGATGAGCGAGCCCGTCCCCGCGCTCTTGAACGCGACGATCGCCTGGCCGACGCGGGCGGTCTGGACCGCCGTCATGCTCCAGGCCCCGGCCGGCTCCCCGGTGCCGAGCTCGAAGTCGTCGCGGTCGTAGATCCGGCTCCCCGTCAGGTTCTGCAGGTCCGCCACCGAGTCGTTGAGCAGGGCCCGGGCGAAGTGGTTTTCGATCACGCTCGCGTAGGTCCGCCCGGCTCCGGTCGACCCGGGGAGGTCCCCGTCGGTCGGGGTCCAGGGCGTCACGGTCCGCTCGGCCGGATCGAGGATCCGCCCGTTCGCCCCGTCGACGATGAGGGCCTCTTGCTCGAAGTCGACCGCCGAGACGAGCCCGTCGGCCTTGACGGCGCCCTGGGCGATCCGGCTGATCCCGTCCTCACCCTCGGCCATCCACACCTCGCCGCCGCCGATGACGACCAGCACGTCCTTCTGGGGGTCGTAAACGGGCACCAGGTCGCAGACCTTGGGGTAGACGACCATCGTCCCGTCGGTGTCGCCGGCGAACCCGAGCCACAGGTTCGCGAGCAGCGCCGCATCGGTCGCCGTGTGGGCGAGCTTGCGGACCCCGTTCACGTACACCTCGATGACCGCGCGATCGATCACCCGGACGGCGAGGATCACGGGCGAGCCCAGCGTGGCGCCGTGGGCCGCGGTGCACGGGGTCACCCCCGAGGGGAGATCGCCGACGGCGTTGGTCACGGTCGACGCCGCGCCCCCGGCGGCCCGCGACTGGATCACCACGTTCGCCCCGATGATCCGGGCCCAGTAGCACCACCGACCGTCGCCCGAGCCGAACACGAAGAGGGCGGCCGAGTTGACCGTGGTCGGGAGCAGGGCCGCGAACTCGAAGGTCGAGGGCTGGTGATCACGGTCGACGGCCGCGATCACGGCGCCGCCCGAGTCCGAGAGCGTGTAGGTGCGTTCTGATCGGGTCCAGCCCATCAGGTCACCTCATCCGTGCCGTAGATGAAGTGCCCATCCTCGCCGATCGGCTCGACGTCGTAGGCGTCGACGGCGCTGCCCAGGTCGAAGTGGGCGATCACGTCGCCGGTCGTGTTGTCGAGCTTCCACAGGTTCGCCTGGGCGCTGGCGGCCCCGGTCCACCCGTTGTTCCGCTCGCCCACGAGCACCGGGTTCCCGTCGACGGGGTCGATGATCACCGCGCGGATCCAATCGCTCGCGCCGGTGAGGTCGGTCGCCCAGATGAGCTCCCCGTCCGCGCCGCGGAGCTTGTGCACGCTGTAGAGCGAGCTGGTCCGCCGGCCGGCGACGATGAGGTCGCCCTGGGGGGTGTAGGCGACGCACGTCAGCGTGGGCTCGTTGCCGACGAGGGTCTCGCCGGGGACCGGGGCGTCGTTGTAGTACCCGAGCAGCCCGGGCTCGAGGATGCTCCCGACGTCGTTCTCCCAGTCGAGCACACCCTCCGCGGCGATCTGGCAGACGCAGACCAGGGGCAGAATCGACCCGTCCGGTGGGTACCTGCTGTTGGGCCCGCAACCGGCGTTGGTGCGGGTGAGGGCGATCTGGCCGTCGGGCCCGCGGGCCATGCCGGTAATGAGCCCGCCGCGGGGGGCGAGGTCGCTCCGCTCGCTGAGGCGGAAATACCCGTGTTCACCCTCGGCGAACGCCGGCTCGGCGTCCGCGCCCCCGAATTCGAGTTGCGACAGGGGGCTGAGCCCGATCCCCAGCGCTGCCTGGGCGTTGGTCTTGAAGAGCATGACCCCGGCGCGGAACTGCTGGGCATAGGGGCCGTCGTCGACGACCGGGCCGGGCGATCCGCCCGAGCCGGTGATCGTCCCGTTGAACGCGAGGATGATCCGCTCGGTGCCGTCGCCGCCCCCGACGGGCTCGCCGCCGTAGCAGACGCCTTCCACGGTCTCGCCGCTGTAGCCGTTGAGCTCGTAGTCGCCCACGATCCCGCCGGCGCTGGGCGATGGAGCCGCGTCGTCGTAGACGGCCGTCCCGTCGTCGATCCAGACGCCGTGAAGCCAGGCGTCGGTGCAGACCCACACGGCCTCGGTGGAGAAGAACAGGCCCCTGTTCCGCGTGGAACGGTCGATGGTGGCGTGGGCGATGGTGTACCGCCACTCGAGGGAGTGGTCGGCGACGTTCCGCAGCTCGATGGTGGTCTGGCCCTTGGTGCCGACGTCGTAGTTCACGGCGAGGGCGTACTGGGTCCCGTCGCGGCTGAGGGCGACGGCGATCACGGTGCACTGGGCCGGGCCCCCGAGCCCGCTCACGCTCACCTCGACCTGGTCGTAGACGATCGGGACGCCGTCGAGCTCCCAGAGGTTCCCCTCGAGGGCGCCCGACTCGATCGATCGGATCGCACCGATATCCCGGCACGGGTGGTACCCCTCGCCGGGCGGGGGAACCACGTGGCCGGTGACCTGCGACGCCTTGGCGACGGTGACGATGCCCTGTCCGGGGCGGCCGCCGCCGACGCGCTGCTCGAACACCTTTTTCATCCCCGGCCGGCGGTCGAAGCGGGGCCGGTCCTCGCTGGCGTCACGCGGGCGCACGTTCCCGATGAGGTTGGCCGGCGCGAAGTCGCGCGGGTTCGCCACGAACGGCGTGGCGTTCGCCGCGCCGCGGATCGGGATGGGGACGCCCTTCTTTTGCATGCTCGATCACGGTGGGGTCGGTGTAAGGAGCCGCGAGGCTCAGGCGAGCATGGCGGCGGTGGGAACGGCCTGGCGCTGGGTCAGGTCGCGGATACAGGCGTGGCGGTTGTACCGGAGCTGCGCGTTGGGCAGCATGTGGACCGCGAGCGCGGCCCCGACGGCTTCGTGGGGCGCGAGCTCGATCTCGAAGGCGCCGTTCGCCTTGAGGCCCTCGCCGCGCCAACAGAAGTCGTGGCGGGTGAACGCCGCGAATGTGGTGGCGGTGGACATGGCCGACAGGGTCTCGCTCAGCGCGGTCTCGGCGCCGCCGGCGGAGGCGCCGGTGCCGAAGTGCTTGAGTGTGGCGGTGAGTGCGAGGTCGGCGTTGTCGCTCGCGCCGCCCGTGTCGAACTTGCGGATCCAGACGCTCAGCCACAGCTCGTCGCGGTCCTCGTTGAAGTCGGCGGGCAGGCCGCCGACGAACTTGATGCCGTCGGTGGTGGTGGCGGCCGCGTCCCAGATGATGCCAACGATGTCGTTGGTCCCCAGCTCGAGGTTGCCGACGCCGACGATGTTCGCGCCCGAGGCGATGAGCTGGCCGTGCAAGATGGCGGCGCCCGAGCCCGACAGGATCCATTCGGCGAGGCGGATGTTCTCCGTGTGCGGGAACCCGATCGTCGACGGAACGCTCTCGCGGATGGCGGTCTCGATGTTGTGGGGGCTGACGCCCATAGGTGAACTCCTTGAGGCGAGGCGTTAGGAAAGAGCGACTCCGTCAAACGTGGCGACGTACGTGCGGCCGGCCCGCGGCGTGGGCACCGGCTCCCACCCGTTCTCGAGCTGGCCCAGGTCTTTCGGACGCTTGGCGAGCTCGAGGTTGCGGCTGGCGATGAGGGCCCGGTCGCGCTCGGCGGTCGCGCTGGCGACCACGGCGGCGTCGGGGCTGTTCTTGAATCGTTCAAAGCGGGCGAACGCGATGATCGCCTGGTCGTGGTCGGGCCCCGCGGGCTCGGCCTCCTCGAGCGCCACCATGTCGACGCACGCGATATCCACCCGAACCTTCACGGTGTACGGGCTGGTCGCCGCGGCGTCGGGCGTGGGGTGCACCTGCAGCTCGAACCCCGGGCGGTGCTTCACGGCCGCCCCGTTGATGCTGCCCCGGACGATCGCGACCATCGTCGGCGCGCCGGTCTCGTCGGGGAACCGGGCCCAGGCGGCGGCGAGTCGATCGTGGTGGACGACGAGGGCCTCGGCGCCTTCGGTCGAGCCCTGGCTCCAGCTCGCCCCGGCGTTGCCGGCCCCGCCGGTGATGTACCAGGGAAGCCGCTGGCGGCGGGTGTCCCCGCTCACCGTGTTCTCGTCGGCGGTGGTGCTGAACTCGATCTCGATGAGCTGGCGACGGAACTCGGCGTCGGGCCCCATCTGCGCGTAGAAGGCCCGGCGTCCGTCGTTGACGAAGCGCTTGCACCGCTCGAGGTCGGCGGGGTCGCTGGGGATCTGGGGCGTGTTGCCCGACTCGTCGACCATGCCCGGGTCGGCGACCCGGAGGATGAGGTCGCGGAATGTCAGGCCGGTGTCGAGGAGCATGGTCTAAAGAAGGGGGCGGCGGTTAGGCCGCCCCCGACGTGTGTGTGAGAAGGGCCGCAAGCGGGGGCGGCGATCAGACGGAGGACATGCCGCTGCCGAGGACGCCGCCGAAGAAGTCCACGGCCTTGATCGCGGCCGTGGTCGAGCTGTCGTGGGTCACGCGCCCGACGGCCTTCGCCGTGCAGATGGCCGCGAACGAGGCGACGCCGGTCACGGCGACGAGGCCGCGGTCGGCGGTCGCGAGACCGAGGTAGGTGGTGTACGCCGTGATGTTGGCGTGGCACTTGGCGTTGATTTCGCGGCCGCGACCGACGGTGATCGGCCCGCCCTGCTTGGAGCTCTCGGGCACCTCGAGCACCACCCAAGCGGGCTGGTCGAGGAAGCCGGTGAGGGCCTCGGTGAGTGTGTTGCCCGTGCCGTACCCCTCATGGTCGTAGGGGTCCTCGATGAGAACGTCGCCGACAACGAGGTCGGCGGTGATATCCGAGCGCGACCCGTCGGTCGCGTGGATGGTCTTGCCGGTGTACCAGGCCTTCTTCTTCACAAGCCGATCGCCGTATGCAACGCCCATGTTGGGCTCCTTCTGCTGGTTGGTGCTGGTGGTTGGTGGGGGAGAGGTTGACTACGACGACCGCTCAGGCGGCGGTACGGGTGACGTGGAGGCAGAAGCCGCCGCCGCGAACGTCCCGGCAAACCGTGTTGCCGGCCGACTTGATCGGCGCGATGTACACGCTGTTGCGGTTGGGGTCGTTCATGAACGGGTACTCGCGCTTCCAGCGCCCCGACTGCTTGGAGCCGAACAGGCCGCGCGGCCCGAGCTTCACGCCCCACACGGGCGAGTAGGCGAGGCTGTCGATCACCGGCGCCCGCAGGATCACGATGCCCTGGCAGCGGGCCACGGTGAACTTGCCGCCCGCGTCGCCCTGCTGGTCGTCGGGGCCCTGGTTGCCGCGGGCCTCGATCGAGTCACAGGTCGCGTGGCCGGCGAAGCACGTGTTCATCCCCTCGGCCATTTCGCCCTTGACGTTGGCGATCGAGCGGAAGTTGGTGCGGGTGCGGGCCCGGCGGAACAGGTCGAAGAACGCCTGGTTGATCTCGGTGTACGTGCCGGCCCAGCGGCGGAGCCGCTCATACCGCACGTCCGAGCAGTCGAGCCCGCCGAGGCTGGTCGTGCTCGTCCCGTCGCCGTAGTACCAGGTGTAGGCGTTGAAGCCGCCGGTGGTGTCGCTGGTGTTGAGCGCCAGCGTGGGGAACCACACGGGGAGGCCCCAGATGCTGTTCGTGTCGCTGGAGCTGGCCGGCGTGCCGACCATCATGCCCTCGGTGCGCTCCTCGTCCTCGGTATAGGCGTCATCGAAAATCGTGTCGAGGGTTTCGACGATGCTCTCGCCGCCGCGGTTCTCCTGCAGCTCCTTCTCGTCGTAGTTGGGCGCGACCTGCCAGTAGGCCCAGGGGATGCTGATCTTCCCCATCACGTTCCGGCGCGCCGTGGGCGTGTCGCCGTAGAACTCCTCCTTGATGTAGGACCCCGACTCGTTGAGGCGGACGCGCGCCTCGTAGGCGGTGCCGCCGGTGTGGTTCTTGCCGTGCTCGCCGAACACCAGCCGGGAGACCGGCGAGTCGGTGCGCGAGCGGGTGGCGGTCATCTGGCCCTTGGTCTGGATCGCCCGGGCGTTCGTGAGCAGGTCGAGCATTGAGGCCTGGTTCATGGAGAACTCCTGTTGCTGCGTTGGTCGCTTGAAGGGCGCTCACTCGCGCCGGGTTGAAGGTCAGAGCTGGGCGAGCTTGAGCTCGCGGTTGAGGTACGCGGCGGCGGCGGCGTTGCCGCCCTTCTCGAGCGCGACGGGTGGCGAGCCGCCGGCGGGCGTGCGGCCGCGGTGGCGGGGGTCGGTGTTGCGGGTGGGCCTGGCGGGCGCGGCGACCGCGGCGGGGACGGCCCCGTCGGTGAAGAGCTTGGCGTGCAGGCGCTTCGCGGCCGCGGCGAGCGCGACGTTGTCGCTGACGCCGGTCTGTTCCTGAATGACCCGCGCGACCTTGAACACCTTGATCCGCTGGGTGAACTGGGCGTCGTTCATGTTCGCGGTCTTGCCGAACACGGCGTCGCCGCCCTTGATCCCGTCGAACCACGTGTCGACCTGCTGGCGCGCGGCGGCCTCGGCCCGCTGCTGGAACTGGGCGGTGCGCTCGACGATCGGGTTCAGCTTGCCCGAGAGCTCGGCGAGCTGGGCCGCCTGGTCATTCACGAGCTTCACGAGCGGGGCGATGAACTTGTCGGTCGCGGTGTCGCCCAGCTCGTGGCGCATGGCCTGGAGCGTGGCGTCGTCGATGGCGAACGCCGGCGTCCCCCCCCCACCCGCAGTCGTGGCGGGGGCGGCCGGCTTGGCCTCGGGCTTGGGCGCAGCCGACGCGGGCGAGGGGGTGGCGCCCCCGGCCCGGTCGGCGAACACACTGGCGAGGATGGCGTCGACGTCGAGGTCGTCGGGGACGGCGTAGGGATCGGCGGCGGTCCCGTTCTCCGCCGCCGATCCGCCGGCGCCGCTCTCTCCCGACCCGGCGGCGTCGTCGCCCGCGTTCGCGTCGGCGCCGCCGTTGTCCGTGGTGGTGATCGCATCGTCGTCGTCGACGAGGTTGTCGTCGAAGTCGGCACCGGCCCCGGCGGCGAGCGCGGCGTCGATCGAGGCGACGGCCGCGGCGCGGCCCGAGGCGGCGGCGTCAGGCGTGCCGCCACCGGCGCCCGTTGCGGGGGCGTCGAGGGTTGTGGATGTGGTGGTCGCTGAGGTCGGCTCAGCGTCCGGCGAGTGGTTCAGTCGGGCCAGCACGGGATGCTCCCCGGGGCCCGCAAGCGAGAACACTGTAACCACGACTATTCAGCGGGTCAATCTCTGGGGGTGCGGGGACCGGGCAAACGACCAAACGGTCAGCCCGTGCATAGCCGTTGCATAGAACGGGCCGAAAAACGGCGTCGGGTTGGGTTATTAGACGGGTGCGAGACGGAGCTCGGACGCGCTGAACTTCTGGGTCTCGGAGCCCACCTTCCCGTGCGGGTCGATCCATTGCACATGGTACCAGACGCGCTCGCCCTGAGAGTCGCGGTACTTCTCGACCGCCTGGACGTAGCCGATCCAACCCGCGTGGTCCTTGGTGTGCAGGGCGTGCTCGATCTGCTGGCCGACCTCGAACGACTGGTAGTCCGAGCTTGCGGGCCTGCTCCTGCATCTCGTTGATGCCCGCCGCGCCGTCCGTCATGAGCGGCAGGAGTTTCGTGCCGGACTTGCCGAATACCTCAAGCGCCAACGCCGCACGCAGGGCAGGGTCCTGAACCTTCGAGATGCGATCCGCCAGCAACTTGAACTGCTCATCCGGCGACAACTTGGCCAGGT
Organism: uncultured Phycisphaeraceae bacterium; assembly: GCA_964564695.1. Classification (GTDB taxonomy): domain Bacteria; phylum Planctomycetota; class Phycisphaerae; order Phycisphaerales; family UBA1924; genus CAZMCC01. Next base: position 10,016 of record CAZMCC010000046.1, read on the forward strand.
CGGCCACAGTCAACCCGAGCAGTCCGAGCGCCTCGTTCGCGCCCTTTGATCCCTTTGCGGCCTCGACAAGGCTCCGCTGCATGTTCCGCAGGCCCGCCTCCAGCGTCTCGAGGTCAGTGCCGGACAGATCGGCCGCGTACCCGAGCTCCGAGAGAGCCTCGACGCTCACGCCCGTCCGCTGGCTCATCTTGTCGAGGGCGTCGCCCGAATCCGAGAACGCCTTCGCAGTGGCGAGCAGCGCCGTCACCGCCGCGACGCCGATGCCCGCCATCTTGGTCCCGATTAGGCCTGGGTGACCTCGCGGCCCTTCTCCAGGCCCTTGTTGAAGGACGCCTCCTTCTCCTTGCGGAGCCGGCCCGACCCAATGAACAGACCGACGATGCCGGTGAGCGCCGGCAGCGCCGGGCCGAGCACCGGCAAGCCCGCGACGGTCGGGCCGACACTGTCGAGGGCAGACAGAGTGAGCTGGCTGAACAGCCCGCGGAGCTCGCCTGCCTTCTCGATGTTGCTCTTCCACTGGGCACCGGTCGTCTGCGTGCCGTTGAACCAGGTCTGGTACTCAACCTCGGCCTCGTTGAGGCTGAGCGTCGAGGGCAGGCCCGTAGTCTGCTGGATGTTGTTGGGCGTCTTGACCTTGACGAGATCGCCCAGGTCAAACCCCGCGCACGATGCGAGCACGAGGGCCATGAACAACAGGCCGACGATGTAGACATAGTGGCGGGTAGTGAGGTTCTTCATCCGTGGGCCTCCTTTGGTATCTTGCCGTCGATGAACACGTCCTTGAGCACCGACACGTCGACTCTGACGGGCCGGCGGTGCTTGGCGAATGGGTCGAAGTCGGTGGGGTTGATCCCGCGCAGCATCAGCCAACCCCCTGAATCTGATTCATCGCCCGCGTAAACGCCCGCTCCTCGCGCCGCTCGGTGAACCGGACGGTCCCGTCGTCCTGGATGCACGACCCGCTCCCGCCGGCCTTCTCCACCGCCACGCGGGCCCCGCTCACCTCGTCGGGGTGGAACCCGTGGGCCACGCTGAGCGACTCCGAGCCCGTGAACTTGCGGTTGAGGTCGATGTGCCGGCCGCGGAACTTGGCGGCGAAGTCCTGCGCGCCCTGGGCCTTGCACTCGGGGCACACGTACGCGGCGGCGTCGTGCTCCATCGGGAGCACCTGTTCCCACCGGTGGCCGGCGTCGCACTTGAGGGGGTAGATGGGCATGGTCAGCGCTTCCGCCCGCCTTGAACGTTGCCCTTGCGCCGGCTCTTTGGTCGTCGGTTGTGAGACTGCCGCCGGGCCTTGCTCGAGGGCGGCGGCGTCCACGTCGACGGCCCGGGCAGCATCGCGCCCAGCGCGAGCCCACTCATAAGCGCGGGGAGCCAAGGCGAGCCGTGTCGTGAAGTGCCCATGTTCGCTCCGGGAGAGAAAAGGGGGGCGTCGGCCACGCGACCGCACGCCGCCCCCGCTTGCGGGTCTACACCTTGCCCCCGGCCGTGAGCCCCGGCGTCCGAGCCTGGGCCCGAGCGCCGAGCCCGGTCTCCACCGGGTTTCGCCCCACCTTCCCCACCACCGCCGCCTTCGGCTGCTCGCCCATCGCGGCCTGCAGCATCTGCTGGGCCATGAGCGCCTCGGGGTCGGGGATGATGTCGGCCATGTTCGAGATCCGCGCCTCACGCGCGAACATGCGCAGCATCGGCCCCGGCGGGAGCCCGTACGTCGCGCACGTCTCGATGATCTTGGGGACGACGTTCGTGAACGCGTCGATGATGCGCGCGCTGCGGACGTTGGGGTCCTCGAACGGCAGGCTCGCCGCGTCCACCTTGTAGGTGAAATCGACGTACTCGCCCGACCGCATTTCCGGCGTCCACTCCACGTCGACCATCACGCTCTCGGCGGGCCGGTAGCCCACGAGCGGGTTGAACATCGGATCGGTCATCACCAGCTTCGCCTGCTTGTCCAGGCACCGGCTCGCGAGGTCCGCCACGCGCTTCTGCATGAACTGCAGCCGCCCCTGCGCCTGCGCCATGACGCCCTGGTAGGCCGTCGCGGTGTTCACGCCCTTCGCGACCCCGCTCTGGCCCCCGACCATCCCGGCCCCGCCGGTCTGGTTGTTCCAGCCGTCGACGCTGAGGCGGTACGCAGGCTCGATCTCGGGCATGAGGCCGCCGCTCTGGATCTGGGTGAGCGCCGCCGGGTCGCCGGAGACGAACCCGTCGGGGAGCGCCTTCGCGACCGCCGTCGCCGTGTCCTCGGAGCCGGGCCGAACGATCGTGTTCCGCTTGGAGCGCAGCGCCTGATTCGACGCCTTCGTCATCAGGAGGTCGGCGATCTCCGCGATATCCCGCTGCATCGCCTCGACGCTGAAGGGCACAAGGCTCTCGGGGTCGGGGAGGAAGCTCAATTCCTCGAGCCGGCTCTTGCCGGGCCCGTCCATCCGCTCGAGGCCCAGGAGCTTCTCGGTCGCGCCCCCTCCGTCGCTCACGCCCTGGGTGCCCTGGTCGGCGGGGATCGTCGCGACCCACACCTCGCGGCCGCGGCGGATGAACACGTCCCAGAGCTCGATCTGTTCGTCGATGTTCTCGCCCGAGCCGGTTCCGCTCTGGGCCTCCTCGCTGGCCCGTTCTCCGCTGGAGCGCCCGTACTCGACTTCCGGGGTCGCCCCCAGGATCGCCGCGGCCTCGTCGGGATCGGCCACGAGCCACGGGAACTCGGTCTCCTCGGGGAAGCGCCCGTAGTACCCGCCGGCGATGCACTCGTCCCGGCTCACGGTGTAGCGGATGGCGTCCCAGCGGATCTGACTGCGCCGCCGCGCGTCGGGGTCGCACGCGTAATCGTCGAGGGTGCGGAGCACGGCGAAGAGCTCGCCGGGGTCGGTCTGCTGGTCGGTGACGGCGTTGTAGGTGCTGCCGGCGCGGAGGCCGATATCGACGAAGCTGATCCCCGAGAGAAGCGCGTCGATCGCGCACTCGGCGTACAGCTCGCCCATGCACTGCTGCTCGGCCTGTTCGGTCAGGAGCCGCTGCCAGATTTCCGCGTCCCATTCGAGCCCGGCCCGCTTGGGCTCGAGGATCGCCGCGGGGTTCCCGTAGGCGAGATACGGGACGAGCGTCCACAGCATCTGCCACGTCAGATTGACGGGCTGCTTGGCCGGCTGCTTGGCCGCGCCCTTCTTCCGCCCGCTCGCGGGGTGGCGGCCGCGAACGAGGGTGTAGGCCTCGGTGCGGCGCTGGCGCGCGGGCTGCAGGGCCTGATAGCCCCGTCGCACGTGATCCAAGAGCTTGCGTGGGGTGAGGGTGTCGAGCATGGGTGGTGGTGGGTTGAAGGCCCGGCCGCCCCGTCAGGAGCGGCAATCCGGTCGGTGGTTCAGGCTCCGGCGCGCTGGCCTCGGAGACTCCCGGCCGGGGACGCGGGCGGCGTTCGTTCAATAGCGGGGGCGGGAATCGAACCCGCGTTTGCTGGCTTATGAGACCAGCGGCCGACCATCGGCCCCGCATCCGTTGAGGTCGTCAGTCGTCGGCGGGCTTGGGCTTGGGGGCCTTCTTCGCGGGCGTGAGCTGGAATCGGCGGAGGATCGCCTCGACTCTGGCGCGGGCGGTCTCGGTGAGCCGGACGTCGGAGCGGTTGACCGCCTCGATCACGCCGGCCCGCTTGAGCTGGTCGCGGCGCTCGTCGATCGGCATCTTGTTGAACGTCTGGCCCTTGGTGATCTGGCGGAACCGCTTGGTGACCGAGTCCTGGCCCTGATCGTCGTTGCCGAACCAGTTGACCGACGGCTCGAGGTTCACCAGGTCGGGGTTGTCGGGGTCGGTGGCGACGTCGACGGCCTCGTTCTCGAGGTCGTACAGGATCTTGAGGATGATCGCGTCGACGACGTCGATCGTGCCGCCCTTGGCGGCCTTGGCGGCTTCCTTCCACGCCAGCGCTTCGCGCTCGGCCTCGGAGAGCACCGGGGCGGCGGGCTTGGCGACTCCGGGCGCCTTCGCGGCGGCCTTGGGATCGGTGACGGGCGGGACGTCGGTCGCGGTGCTCATCGGGATCGGCTCCTGTCGGGTTGTTTGCTGGCCGGATGGCTGCACCAACAGTATCCGCGTTCCCAGTAGTTGTTTCAACAGGTAAACGGGGGAATCGGGTCGCCCGAGTTGCTCACCGGCGGGCCTCAGACACCGCCAACCACCGGCAAACACCGGCAAACACCGGCTCGCCCGAAATCGCTCACAGGATCGCTTCCGGGTCCTCGTCGTCCGCCCCGCCCAGCTCCAGCCGCAGCGCCTCGGCCGCCGCTTCCCGCTCCTCCGCCGCCCGCGACCCGTGCGGGGCCGGCCGCTCCCGGGTCTTGATGATCGGGGCGTGGTCCAGCATCGTGAGCCCGAGCATGGTCGCGACGGTGCGGTCCCCGTGCGTGGCGTGGGCGTCGGCGCTCTCTTCCTGCAGGTGGCTGGGCCCGATCCCGCCGTTGAGGTAGCGCACCCAGTTGGACGCCTCGTCGATCGACGCGCTCGAAGGGTCGATCACCGTCTTGTTCCGGTACGCGTCGTTGAGCCCCGACGCCAGCAGGATCTTCCCGGGCCGGTCCGAGCGCCAGCCGACGTTCTCGGTGGCCTGGTCGCGCCCCGTCCGGGCGTTCATCGTCGTGTAGACCCACGGGTACTCGAGCAGCGCACAGATGATCTTGCCCAAACCTTCACCGGGCCCGTTCACTTCCCAGCCCAGCATCCCGCACGCCTTGCCCTCGCCGCGGAACCCGCCGAACCAGTACCCCGCGGCCACCAGGATGCGGGCGAACGCCTCGGGCGCGAAGGCGCCGGACGCGAACTCGGCGACCTTCTTCCGCAGGTTCCGCGAGAACACGGTGATGACCGAATTGCTCGCGCCTTGGCCCCACGAGACGTCGGCGCTCAGGACGTAGACGTCGTCCTGGGGCGGCCGGAGGCGGCCCTCGGAGTCGCGGACGAGCGGACACCACAGTTTCCACGGGACCAGCTCGGCCCCGCCGGCGCGGATCCCCCGGAACCTGATCCCGTCGGGTCGCTTCTGCCGGAGCTCGCGGTCGAGCGCCGTGCCCTCGAGGCCCCCAAAGTCGAGCGTCCCGGTGTAGATCGGGTCAACGCAGTAGAGCGTGCGGTGCTCGATGAGCGCCGCCGTGTCGAAAATGGCCCGTTCGTCCGCCACCCACTCGCCCAGGACGCGCCGCTGGAAGTCGACGCCCGTCAGCGTGGCCCGGAGCGTCTCGATGTACTCCATCCCCAGCGCGTTCGCGAGCCCGGTCTCAAGGTCGTAGAACTTGGGGTTCTCGTTGAGCCTCGAGGGAATGTCCTCGATCCGCCCCTGGAGCATCGCCACCCGGACCCAGTGGGCCGGGCTGGTCGGGTTCATGTCGAGCACAAGCTCGCGGTAGGGGCAGACGTTGTGACTGAGCCGCGTCGGCAGGGTCTGCAGCACGTCGTACTCGGTGAGCCCGGGCTCGGTGCACTCAAACACCGCGATCCCGTCGAACTCGGTGCCCATGATCCGCTCGGGCGTGTCGAGCCCGAAGGGCCAGATGGTCGACCCGTTGGGGAACTCGTACACGAGCCGGTTCGCGGCCCCGGCCCCGCGGAGCGCCGGGTGCCCGGTCGGGAGCACGTCGCGCTCGAGGGTTTGCAGGATCGACGCCGTGAGGCTCGCGCGGTACTTGCGGCCGATCGCGAACTTCGAGCCGGGGTATTTGAGGGCGCGGCCGACGAACTTCTCGAGGATGCCGCGGGTCTTGCCGGTGCGGGTGGGCCCGTGGATGCCCTTCACGCGCGAGCGCGAGTACCACAGCTTCCGCGCCCCGCCATAGGGGACGTACGTGCGGTGCGGGTCAGAGCCCAGGTCGGCCGTCGCGATCAAAGCGCCTCCATGTCCTCGGGGTGCCCGTAGTGCTTGAGCGTCGACAGGTCGTGTTTGATCTCCATCTTCTTGATCTTCCCGCCGTGGGCCCGGTCGACGATGTACTTCGCGACGTCGACCTCGATCGCCAACTCCCCGCAGTCCAGCGCGGCGGCGAGCTTCGCCCAGGCGGCGCCGAGCAGCGTCTCGCCGGCGTAGGCGTGGGTCCATTCGACCCGCCGGGCCTCGATCGTGGTTGTGCCGTTCGACTTGTTCCGCCGGCTGACGAGCACCCGGCGGACGATCTTGGTCCCCGGCGGGATCTCCATCGTGAGCTTGTCGTATTCGAGCTGCACCATCGCCTCGGGCTTGCGGCCGGCCGCGCTCCCACCACCCGGGGCCGGCGCAGGCACGATCCGCCGCGCCGTCGGGGCGGGCGGCGGCGCGGCGGGCGGTGTGGGGTTGTGGGGCTCCAGGGGATGGGCCTTGCGGGACGTTGGGGGGGGTGGGGTCAGGCTCTCTGGGATCGGATAACGCGCAAGACTCGGGCGACGCGCTCGCCGCCGTCGCTGACCTCCGCCCCGATCCCGGCGCCGAGTCCGGCCACTTCGTACAGCTCGGTGTGGCCGACCGTGTTCAGGTGCGTCGTGTCGGCGTAGTACGTGCCGACGGTGAAGTCCCCGCCCCAGGTGTAGGTGTCGAGGTTCGGGCTGTTGCGGGGGTCGATGAAGCGGTCATGCAGGCCCGCGGTGAACAGCCAGTCGCGCCACGGTTCAAACACCGTGGTCAGGCGGGTGTTGTGCGTCGCCTCGACCCCGCCGCCGAAGTCGCGCGGCTGGGGGATGAGCTTGATAACGCGGTCGAACCCGGCCGTCCGGCGGCCGTTCACGTAGTTCGTCGTGTTGGTCTGGAGCGTGGCGAGGTTCGGCCCGCCGCTCGTGGCGTCGTTGGAGCCGTAGCCGTCGATCAGGATCATTCGGCGGCTGGTCGTGACCACCGCGTCCTCGCGGTTGGCGGCGTCGCTCGAGCCCGCCGCGGCGGAATCGGAGTAGAGCCGCCCCTCGATCGAGAAGTTGTACAGCTCGACGTCGGGGTAATCGGCGACGATCCGCTCGCCCTGACCCAGATAGGTCCAGTCGTTCCAGCCCTTGGGGGTCGATGAGCCGTTGATGACGAGTCGGGATGTTGGGCTCAAGGGGATGCCGTACTTCACCTGCCCGTAGGCCACGAGCTCGGCGATGTTGGCGGCGCTGAGCTGCCCCTGGTAGCAGTGGATTTCGTAGACGTGGGCCTCGAGGGTGTTGGTCCCCGCGCCGGTCTGGCCGATGCTGCCGCCGTTGGCCGTGCCCGCCGCCGGCGACGCCACGCTCGCGGTCTCGTTGTTGACGTAGGCGACCGCCGTGCCGGCGTTGGAGACGATCGCCGAGAGGTGCGTGCTCGACTGGGCCCGAAGCGTCCCGGTGTTCCATGACCCGTGCGAGACCGTGCCGACGGTCGTGCCGGTGGCGGCGATGCCGAAGATGGTCGAGTCGCCCGAGCTGGCGAAGATGCACTGGGCCTCGCCCAGCGTGCGGATGCGTCCGATGAACACGAACGTCACGTTGCGGCGGTCAATGAGCGGAGCCACGGCCCCGTTGCCGGCGACGGCCATAAGGCGGTCGGACCCACCATCGGACGCCGACGCCTCGCGGAAGCGGATCGCCCGCCGGCCCCCAAGGTCGGTGACGCTGGTAGGCCGGTTCGCCGCGGTGCCCTGGGAGACGACGGCGTTCTTGGCCCGATCCGCCCACGCCGCGGCCGCGCCAAGGCTCACGTCCTCGGCCGCGAGAACGAACAAGGGCGGCGCGGTGGTGAACCAGGTCGTCGGCTGGGTTCCGAACGTGCACGCGACCACGGAGCCCGTGACGGAGCCGGCGACGGCGCCGGCGAGGAGGTCGGCGTCGGGGGCGAAGTTGGGGGCGGGGACGGTGGCCTCGACCCCGTCGAAGATTTCATTCACGCGACCCGCCGACATGGCGAGGTTGTTCCAGACGCGGACCCGGCGGATGCGGCCGTCGATGCCACGAGCCCCGTCCGTAGCGCGGTTGCCGACCGTGTAGGTCGTGCCGTCCGCGTTCTCGGCCGTGCCTGAGCCGCCGGAGTCGGTGAAGGTGAAGCCGCCGCCCTTGACGTAGATCTTGCAGTTGCCGGGCGTGAGCTTGGCGTCCGACGTGATGACAAAGACGACGTGATACCACTGCCCCGCGACCACGCTCTCGTTGCTGAGGTACTGAGCGACGCCGCCGCCCGCGTCGCCGATGCCGATCTGGAGCTTGTCCGCGGCGCTGATGGCGACGAAGCGGGCGAACGATCCGCCGCCGCCACCCGGCTCGTTGTGCCAGAGGTACATCCCCGTCCCGCCGCTGAGAGCGTCGAGGTAGAACGACACTTCAATGGTGACGTTGGTGTTGGCCGTGGCACCCTGCCCGGTCCAGCTCACGCGCGTCGTGCTGCGCGGGAAGTCGTGGTGCATGGGCATGGTCGGCTACTCCCAGTCTTTCGAGTCCCACGGGCGGGTGAGCACGCGGGCGATGGTGGACACGATCACGATCGCGGCCCCGACGATCGCCAGGGCCAGCACGGGCCACGCGGGGACGTCGGGGAAGCCCGCGAGGAGGTCAGGCATGGCCGGCGGCCTTGAGCGCTTCGTTCACGCGTTCGCCGAGCTGCTCGAGCCGCTCGATCGCTGTCGAGAACTCCTTGGCCTGCTGGAGCCGGAGGGTCTCGATCTCCTTCTGCTCGGTGCGGGCGGCGCGGTCGTTGATGACCTCGAGGGCGACGGCGTCGGTCTTGGCCTTGGCCTCGATCGCGGCGGCGGCGGCCTTGGCGTCGTTCTCCTGTTTCTTGAACGGCATGTACCCGAAGCGGACGAGCCCCAGGACGCACAGGGTCACGATGAGGAACGCCGCCCCCACCGGCCAGGCGTCCACAAGGGGCTGGATCGCGCGGGCGGCGGAGGCGGCGTCGGTTGTGGCATCGGCTGCGAAGGCGAGCGTCGGCATCGTGGGCGGTCCTCGCGGGTAGGTGGGTGGGTAGGTGAGACGGCGCTCAGCGCCCGAGCGACTTGAGGCTTGCCTGCTCGCACTTGGTCTTGGCCGTCTGCTCGTTGACGACGAAGCGAGATTCGGCGTCGCTTTTGGACAGCACCACGGCGAGGGTGATCGCGGTTCGGATCGCCGGGGCCCACAGGGGGTCGGCGATGAGCCCGGGGGCGATGAGCAGCGCCTGGTTCGTGGCCGCGGCGAGGCCGGCGTCGACGATCGACTGGCGGGTGGGCGGCGGCGGGGTTGTCCTGGTGGCCTCCTCGAGCGCGGCGGCGACGGCGACGTCGGCGATCGACGCGACGATCTCGGCGGGTGCGGA
>CAZMCC010000046.1:19272-29460 GCA_964564695.1 uncultured Phycisphaeraceae bacterium
GTTGGGGGCGGCGGGGGGGCGGGGTGGGAGTGCGGATGGGCGGTGGGGCGGGGGGGGGGGTGTCCTGGGGGCCTCTGAGAGGGGGGCGGCGGCGGGGACTTCGGCGGTGGGCGGGGCGGGGGGGGGGGGGGCGGGGGGGGGCGGGGGGAGCACAACGGGCGGGTCGCTGGGCGTGGGCGGCGCGGTCTGGCAGGCGGGCAGCGTGAGGCTCAGGATCAAGAGCCCGACCATCGTCAGGGCGAAGCGGGTGGACTTGCTGGGGGTTCGCATGGTGGCCTTTCGGGTGTGGCGTTGTGGGCGGGGTGTGGAGAACTCAGACGACGAGCTCGTCGATCACGCACGCCTCGAGCGCGGCGACGCGAGCAGGAAGGGCGTCCAACTGGACGGGACGATCGCCGCGGCCATCACCATGAATGGCGGGGTTTGCAGGCTTGGCGCTGGGGTCGGTTGGCACGGGTGATCTCCTGGTTCTGGCGCGGGCGTGGGGGTCACGCACGCGGCACACGCCCCGATCTCCCACGTCAGCCGGAACGTCCGGCCGCATTGGGCACACCGGGGCACGGGGTTACTTCTCGCTCTTGGCGATGTGGATGCCGGTGCAGGTGCCGATCTTGCCGGCCACGATGAGCGCGACCGCGCCCCCGTGGTCGAACTGGGCGACCGCCAGCGCCCCGGTCTCGCCGGTGATGCGGATACCGGGGCTGAGGGTCTCGTCCTCGGTGACGACGATGGTGTTCACGAGCCCGGCGCCGGCGGGCCAGGTCTGGGAGCCCGAGGCGGGCGTGGCGGCCCCCGCGGTGAGCGTGAGCTTGCCGAGGTAGAACGCCTGGTATTCCTTCAGCGCCCCCGACTCCATCGCGGCTTCGCGGAGCCCGACGGCCTTGATGGGCTTCACGGCCCAGATTTTGACGGTGGCGGTCTTGCCCGAGGGGCTGGCGTCCGAGAGGGCGAACGACAGGTCGGCCATGTCCGACTTATCGAGCTGGTGGACGGTGTAGCCCTGGGTGGCGGCGTCGCCGATCTCGGTGTCGGGGAGGCCGACCATGTGGCCGAAGAGCGTGCTGGCGGCCTCGGTGCCGGCGTAGATGATGGGCGACGTGTTGAGGACCAGCAGCGGGTGCTGGTTCGTGCCGCGGGGGACCGGTGTGGAGGTTGTGGACACGGCGACGGCCCCCGATGAGGGGCGAGCCGGTGGCCTGAACCGGGATCAGTCTACGGGCGCTACTGGCGGCTGGCGAGATATGCGGGCAGCATCGAGCCCGGCAGGTGCTTGAGCATGAACGCGTGACCGCCCCCGCTCAAGGCATCGAGCCCCGCCGGGGTATCCGTCCTGTTGCTCGCCGACACGCTTCACGTTGCTGTGTTCGACTCGCTGCTTCGGGCCTCCGGGCTTCCACGGTTGCTCGGGCGTGCATTGGAACGGCGTCGGTGGCGTCCACGGTTGGAACGGGGCCGCCTTCCGATTCAACTCGCTGTCGGGTGTGGGTGTCATTGGGTGGGGGCTCCTAATTCTCCCGTTGATTCTTGCCCAGGTGGTCAAAGATCCCCCGGCTTGGCGGGGGTTACGCGCCGTCGTCGTCCCAGAGCGAGCTCACGGGCCGCACATACGCCGGTTCCGGCCCCGGCAGCGTCCAGCGGGTAACGAACCCGCGGCACACGTGCCCCCATTCCTGGCGCTCGGGGTCGTCGGAGCCGAATTCGAGGACGAACTCGCCCACCCCTCCGAAGTCGATGCACGCGAAGTCCGTCCCCCGCTTTTGTTTGCCGTCCCGTTGGTAGCCGTTCAGGCCGCGGGCGAAGTGATACGCCGCCTCAGACTGGGCGAAGGTGCTCACGGTGCCGTCCCACTTCCCCCGGATGCGCCAGTACATTTCCCCGGGCCGAATCTCCCGGTGAGTCTCGATGCACCGATGCGGCTTTCGTGCCTTCACGAACTCCTCGGTGTAGAACTCGGCTGGGTTTTCACACCACACGGCGCAGCTCCTTGCCCTTATCCGCGATCCCCGCCGCCTCCACATACCGCCGCTTCATCAGCTCGATCTGGCTCGCCCGGACGTCGATGCACACGGCCCGCTCGACCGTCGCCGCGAACCACTGATTAGGCCGTTGATTTCGGGGGTCAGACCTCGGTGGTGCCCCAGAACCCGGAATCGCTCTCCTCCGCCCACTCGCCGCACGTCTTCACGGTGGTGGTGTCCGCGTCCGCGTCCTCGTCGGAGCACTCGAGCGTCTTGTCGTCGGGCTCTTGCTTGAGGTCAAAGACCTCCTCATCCGGGTCGGGCTCGCCAACCACATCGGCGTACCACTTCCGCGCCAGCTCGATCGCCTCTTCGCGCGTCTCGGCCACGAACCACTCGGTGACGTCGTTGCAATACAGGTGCTTCATTCGGTCGCTCCTACCCCATCACCACCCGCCGGCCCTTGCACTCCGGGCACGGGATCGGCTTCCCCGTGCTCGCCTGAAACTTCGTCGCGTTCGCCGTGCCCCGCCGGCCGTAGGTGCGCGGGCAGGGCACGGCGCCGAGGCCCCGGCAGGTGGGGCAGGGCTTGAGCCGCCCCGGCTGAGCCAGCTTCACCGCCACCGCCCGCGCGTCCGCGATCGCCGCCGCCTCCACATACCGCCGCTTCATGAGCTCGATCTGGCTCGCCCGGACGTCGATGCACACGGCCCGCCGGCCGAGCTTCACCGCAGCCGCGAGCGTGGTGCCGCTCCCGCCGAAACAGTCGAGCACGACGTCGCCGGGCCTGGTGAACGCCCGGATCAGCCGGTGGGGGATCTTCTCGGGGAACGGGGCCTCGTTCTCGTGGGCGAGGGCGCTGCCGATATTCCCGCCGCCGACGGCGATTTCCAGCACGTCGCCGGGGTTGGCCTTCTTGGGCGCGACGTAGCCCTGTCGCCGCTTCGAGCCGTCGCGCATCGTCTTGGTGTGGATGAGGTTGCACCGCCGCCCATTGGGGAGTCGGTGGCTTGGTTCGCCGCCGGGGGCGAACTTCGGAGGCTCCCCCAGCTCCTCCGCCACCTTGGCGAACGGCAGCACGCCCCCGGGGCACCCCGTGGCGCACACGATCCGCTCGACCGTCGCCGCGAACCACTGGCGCCCGCCCGATCCCGGCACGCCGTAGCGGCGGTAGTACAGCGTCCGGAGAAGGTGGACGCCCCGGCGGTGCAGCTCGGCCTCGAGCAGCGCCGGGGCCGCCGACCACGGTTTCACGGCCCCGCTCTCGCCGTGCCCCACCACCCAGCACACCGGCCCGTTCGTGACCCTGCAGCACTCCTCGACGCCGTCGGCGCACCACTTCGCCCAGGCCTCGCCCTTGAGCTTGAAGCCGATCCCGTACGTCCGCTTCGCCTCGTAGGGTGGCGAGCAGACGGTGAGCGCGACGCAGCCCGCGGGCCAGCGGCGCATGACCTTGAGCAGGTCGCCGTGGTAGAGCGCGATCCGGGCGGTGGGGGAGAGGGGGGGGGTCATCGTGGCTTGTCCCGCGCCTCAAACGCCGCGACGATGCCGTTCGCGAGGAACTCGGCGAACCTCCGGCGCTGCTCGGGGCTGACCCCGATGTTCTCCATTTCGCGATTCGACAGCGCGGTCGTGAACTTCGTCGTGTCGCCCTTGTAATCGTCCTCGACAAAGAGGAGCCGAGCGAGCACGCGCTCGACCTTCCGGGCCCGGGCCTCGACCCGCGCGTGGGCCTGCCCGGCCAGCACCGAGGCCCGCCGCTCGACCTCGAGCTCGAACGCCGTGCGCTCGAGCCGCCTCTTGAGCCGTTGACGTTTGGCGCTCATCCCTCGAACGCCTTGCCGCCGCCCTCGGACTCGACGCTCTCCTCGCTGCCCCCGGGTCCCGTCGTCCCCTCATCTGCCGCGGTGGACGTCTTGAGCTCGCCGGTCACACGGTCGAACTGCACCGTCGCCTGGTCTTTGTCGTCGGGGTGGGTTACCTTGGGCGCCTTGGGCCGCTTCGGGGCCGCGGCCCGCAGTTCACCAAGCCGGCCCCGCAACCGGTTGTACTTCATGACCGCCGCCGACCGGATCGCGCCCCCGGTCGGCATGATGACGCCGATCCCAACGTCCCCGAGCACGCCGATCGGCTTGTCCACCGTGCCGCCCGAGAGCCCCGGCGGCGTGATCAGGAGCACCACGGCGCTGACGCCCTCGGGGTTGTTCGCGGAATTCACCGCGCTGGCGAGCCGGCGGAGGTTCTCGGCGCTCAGGCCCACCACGACCGTCCGCTCGTCGGTGAACGGGAACACGTCGTCGAGCCGCGGGAACGCCCCGGCCTCGGGCTGCTGGCGCCAGATGCCTTTCGTGTCGTCGGCCCACGCGAACTCGGTCCCGAACAGCTCGCTCTTGTTGGGGTTGTGGGCGAACCGCAGGGCCCCGGGCTTGGCGAGCGGGGCGGGGATCGAATGCGCGGCGAGCGAGATCGCGATCGGTCCGCACTCGCTGGTGGTGCCCACCAGGGCCGCGACCTTCCCGTCGGTGGCGGCGAGCAGCGCTGTCCCGTCGTAGCTCACGATCGTTTGAACCATCGAGAGATCGCCGTCGCCGCAGATGCCGCCGAGGTTGGTCGGGACGTCGACGACGATGCGGTTCGCTTCGGGTCCGAGCTTCTCGACGCTGCCCAGAACGATCTTCTCGAAGCGCTCGAGGGGGATCTTCGGCCCGCCGTTGAGGCTGACGGTGGTCCCGCTCTTGATCTCACCGCGCTCGATCTGTTCACCGACCTCGCGGGCGCTGCGTGGCCGCGTCTCGTCCCCGTACCCCTTGGGCGGCGCGGCCTTGGCCCGCTTGGGCGTCGCCTTCTTCCCCGGTGCTTTCTTCTCGCCCTTCTTCTCGATCGCGCTCTTCGTCGCCATGTCGGAAATCTCCTGTCGGTTCGATCACCCCGCCACCCGTTTCATCAGCTCTTCCGTCTTGAGCACCCCCGCCCCCCACACCGTCAGCAGCGCCGCATCGGCGGCGTCGCCCGAGCCCTTTTCCAGCTTCACGCGGAACGTGCGTTCCACAAGGGCGATCCGCTTCGTCTTGTTCTTGTCGCCGGCGGTGCCGGGAAAGCCGCGGGTCCAGTCCGAGGCGGAGGGGGTGAAGAGGTGGCCCGCGTGAGCCCGCCAAGGCACGCCGAACCGCACCGCCCCGACCGCCATCGCGTAAGTGCACACCGAGGCCCGGCCGGGCTTGGTCGTGGTCTGGGGGTACTCGATCACCACCGCGCCGATCGTCCCGTGGGTGGTCCATATCGCGTCGAACACGCCCTCGACGTCGCCCCGAAGCTCGTCCAGCCGTGCGTCGAGACAAGCCTTGTCCGCCCCCCTGGGCCTGCACACGCCGGCGTCGATCAGCTCGCGGCCGCGCGAGAGCGCGTAGCCCGTGCCCGTGAGGCTCGGGTCGATGCCGAGGATGAGGGGGGGAGGGGTCATGCTCGCGGCCCCCCATCGTGCTCCGGGCACCGCACGGCCCGGCGGAGGAAGTCGCGCCACGAGTCCAGGTCCACGCGCCGCCAGGCGTGCTGGCCGACGGCCCGAACGGGGCGCACCCATTCGACGACGGTCGAGTCGGGCGCGTCGCCCTCGATCGCGCGGAGCCGGCGGACGTCGGGGACGACCGCGCCGCCGCTGTCGGGGCCCAGGGCGCGCCACGCGGCGCCGAGTTTCATGGTGTCGGGGTGGTCGAGGCTCATCGCTTGCTCGCCTCCTTCACCACCCGCTCGGCGAACGCGACGGCGGCGCGGCGGAGGGATTCCTTGGACTCGCACAGGTCGTCGAACCGCATGAAGTGCTCGCGCCCGCGCCATTTGAAGTACATGAACACGCTGCTCATCCAATTCGACGAGACGTGTACATGGGCTCCGGATCGGCACGCCACGTAGCCGTTGATGCACCACCGGGGCTCGTCGCTGGCCTTCCAGTCGTGGCGGTCGAGGCTGGCCCGGTCGGCGGTGACGAGGTTGCTGGCGATCTCCGCCTCTTTGACCCTCGCCGCGAGTGTCTTGCTCATGTCAGCGACTCCCGAAGCCGGCGGAAGTGCCACAGCGCCCACAGGTGCACCCACCGCAGCAGCTTGAACGGGCACGGGTGCCGCATGATGACCTGGCCGGCCTTGTCCCACTCCCCGGCGAGCCCGTCAGTCGCGTAGCTCACCACGGCCATGTAGCGCCACACGCGGCCGCCTGGGCCCCCGATGGGGATCAGGTCGTACCGGGCTGCGCGGATGAGTTTCGTGGCGGTCATTGCTGGTGCTCCGTCGTTGAATCCGGGCACCCCGGGCTCTCGCCCAGGGGCCGGAGGAGGAGAGAGAGATCCGTAAAGGTATTGATGTACTTCACGCACCACTCCCAATCGCCCGCTCGAATGCGTCGCGTCGATGCTCGGGCATGTCAATCCGCCCCTGCTCCCAGTACGACAGCAGCGTCATGGTCACGCCCATGCGCTCGGCGCACGCCCTCAACGTGACACCGGCCCGGACGCGGCGGGCGCGGATGGTGAGCCCGAACGCGCGAGCGCCGGGCGAGCCTTCGGGGCTCGGTTCGTATGGGGTGGTGACGATCATCGCTTCTCGTACTCCCTCGCCTTGGCGGCGCGGTCCTCGCAGGCGTGGCAGATACGAATCCCGCTCGCAGCATGCAGCGTGTCCGGGTCGGGCGATGGGCACTGGCAGTCGTCGCAGACCGGGCCGGTTGTCGGCTCATCGAAACGCGACCACTCAAACATGCGCTTCACCAAGACCATCGCGTCCTCGTTCTGCCCAGCGACAACGGCGTTGATGCACGCCGCGACCATCTCGGCCTCGTGGATGCTGTTGGCTCCGCAGATGCCGACAAACTCCCCGCCGTCTGACGGGTCGTTGGCGTCGCGCCGGTGCAGCCGCACGAACCATTCCCCGCCGCCGTCGTCCCGATAGACCTTCGCCTCGTACTTCATCTCTGGCCCCTTTCCGCCATGCGGAGCGCTGTCGCCGCCGCTTGGCACGCCTTGCCGATCCACCGCAACTCTGTCTCCCCGAACGCACGGAAAACCGTGCATTCCTCACAGTCCGCATCGTCTCTCAGGCCACCAACGCGGAAGTGTGCGCCGGGCCGATACCGCCCGTTCTTTCGTACGTCGTCCGGCGTGATCGCGGGGTCGATCAGGATGGTCAGGTCGTAGTGACGGTCCGGCCCGAACGTCACTTTGATCCGCGTCACCTTCTCGGATTTGCGTCCCACAGACTCGATGCTCAGCTTCGGCGCAACGGTCGCTTTCATCGTCGTTCCTCCTGGTGCGTCAAGTACGTGTTACCCGGCTCGACGTACTCCTCCGCCCTCCGCGCGAACGCCGCGGCCGTCATGAACGACGGGCGCCGGGTCGCGTCGACGATGATCCAGTCCCCCAGCCCGGCCTTCGCGCCCTTGCCGGCGGCACCCTCGATGGTGCACGTCCGCTCGACCGGGTCATACCACACGCCCGGGATGTGCAGCTCGGGGGGGGGCTGGGGTGGTCGGCGTCGAACATGGCGTCGGTGATCTGCACCGCGTCGACCACCAGGGGGGCCGCGGGCTTGATGGTGTACTTCTTCATCCGGTTATCCCTTCCGCGCACGTGCACGCGTGCGACTTCATGGCAACCTCGAGCACGTCGGCCTCGCGGTTGATCTCCCGCGCGAGTTCGCACAGAACGAACGTGACGATCTCGCTCTCGCACGGCTGGCGGCCGAGCTTGGCGCCCCGCTCCATCGCTCGCTGGCACGCCTCCGAAAACCGCTTCTTGCTCTCGGCGTCGATCGCCGCGGCGTCGCGGTCGGGGTCGTCGGTGAACTGGCCGTGCCGCAGCATCCGGCCGCCGATCATGGCGCCGAGCAGGTTGCCGAAGTCGCGGCCCGCGTCCCCCACAATGTCGATCCCGGTAGTGCCGATCATGACGTCAGCACCCCCCACGCCAAGGCCACGCCCGCCAGCACCACCAGGGCCGGCACGCCGACGATGAAGCCCCAGACCACCACCGCCTCGCCCCAGCTCAAGGGCACGCCCCGCTCGGCTTCCCACCGGGCCTCGGCGGAGCGGTCGTTGCGGGCCCGGAAGTCGCACGGTCCCACGCGCCAGGCGGGCATGGTCGGCACGTCCGCCGTCGGGGCCTCGTCGTCGTTGGGTGTGTTCATCGGTGCGATGCACATGGGCGGGTCTCCTGTCGTCTCGTTGAAAGCCTCGGCCCGGGTCTCCCCAGGCTCCGGCTCCGTTGTGCTCGGGCTTTCCGCCCGACGTCCCCATCAGCTCACCGGGGCAGGGACTCGCGGAACTAGTCGGGAATGCGCTCCCGCCGGCGATTCACGGCCGCGCGGGTCGCACGCGCGGCTTGCACAGGTTGGGCCCGGTTGGTCAAGGACGCCGGTCAAAGCGTCGCCGGGCACACACGCGGAAAGTCGCGTGGGGGGTGTGACCCCCCCGTCCGCGCGGAGTCGGGAGCCTGCGCGCACCCCTCCGCCGGCACTCGCGACGTTGCTCGGTCCCCCTCCTGTCTCTCTCTTCCAGGTAGATAAATCTGACGATGGTGATAGCAGGCGTTGGCGCTTCGTGGAGAAGCGTGAAACCCGGGTATCGCCGGGGGCTGAAAACAACTCATAATCTTTCTCATGTTCGATTGTGAGTCTGCCTGTCGTAACATGGCGCTTCCTGATGCTTCCTGTTTGGTTCCGCTGGCGGTCGAAAGGCCCGAGGATTCAAGGCCCGACAACATGAGACAGCTAGCGCCAGCTTACACACGGATTCCACGAGTCACTACCAACAACTTACTTCGGGGGTCAAATACCGGGCCGTCAACGGGAGCCGACGGCCCGGCGGAGGAGTGAAGCTACTTCGGGGGGCGGGTCACCTGCTCACCGTCGACAAGGAACACGCCGTTCGCGTCGTCGGCCCGGACGAGCTCGATGAGGAGCTGGGCGCCGGCCTCGCGGACGGCCGCCTCGAGGAGCCCGCGGCTGGTGTCGTCCAACAGGCTGCCGTCCTTCACGACGACGACGCGGAACCGTGGGGACCCCGCCAGGGCGACGGCGACGGCCAGGCGGATCTGCTCGGCGGTCGACGCCTGGGCGACGGGGACGCCGTTGTAGAGGATGCCGTCGTCGGTGAAGGTGAGGCCCTCGACGGGGAGCAGGGCGGCCTTGAGCATGGCCTCCTTGCGTTCGACGATCTCGGTGAGTTTGTCCTCGAGCTTGTCGACCTTGGCGTAGGCCTTGGAACGCTCTTCGGCGATGCGGCGGTACTCGGCCCGCTCGCGGACGGCGCGGTTCGTGGCCTCGGCGTTGGCGACCTGGGTAGACAGGGCGACGATCCGATGGTCCGAAACCGCGGGGTACTTCTCGGCGATGGTCTGGGCTTCGGCGAGATCGTTCTTGGCGACCCGGAGAGCCGCCTCCGCCTTTGCCACGGCTTCCTCGGCGGTGCGGACCAGTCGAACGCCGTGCATGTGCTGGTTGGCGGCGTCCTTCACCAGGCCGAGCGTGGCGCTCAGCTCGGCCACCGACACCTCCGCCTCGGGCAAGTCCCCGGGCCACGTCTTGAGCGCCGCCCGCTCCCGGGCGTCCAGGGCCTTCGCGTCCCGGTTCGCCAACGTCCGCTCGGCGAGGTACTTATCGCGGAGATCGTCGACCACCGCGAAGTCGAGCCCCGCCAGCTTCATCAGCAGCTCGCGCTGGTCTTTGGGCTTGAGCGCCAGGAACGCCATCGGGTCGGCGCACGACCCCGTGAGCGTGTCGAGCACCCGCTGGGGCTCGCGGATCACGGCTCCCGCGGCGTCGCGGAGCGTGAGATACGCCCCGCCCGCGGTGAGCTTCCACTCGATTTTGTACTCGCCGGCGTCCAGCTCGATCCGGCCGGTCTTGGCGCCGTGGCGGAGCGGGTCCTCGGGGAACGCCCGCTTACCGCCCAGGGCCATCTGCACGGCCGTCAGGAGCGAGCTCTTGCCGCTGCCGTTGTTGCCGACGACGGGGATCACGTCCTCGCCGCCGGCGCTCAGGCGCACGGCCCGGACCTTCATCACGTTCTCGACTTCGAGGTTGACGATGTGGAGGGGGGTCTCGGGCATCACCGCACCGCCTTCCGTTGCGGCCCGGCGTGTGGGGCACGGTCGCCCCACCACTCCCGGCCCTGGCGAACGCCTTGGCGATCGCGGCGTGGGACATTCCGATGGAGACGAGGCCTTAGCGTGGTCATTAGACCT